>NZ_JBKQGX010000019.1:0-78882 GCF_050487245.1 Alcaligenes sp. Me129 | reverse complement strand
CCCTTGCGGGGGTTTTGTTTTAGGCGGCGACAAAAGCGCAGGCTACCGGCCTGTCTCGGATTGCTCGAAGGCCTGACCCTGGATCACCCGGTTCAGGCGCACCGCCACCCCTCCTGGCCCGTTCCGGGCTGTTTATATTCCGTGTTCTTACCGACGCCGTTTGGCCTAAGCCTAGTAGGTTGGTCATGACATTCTGTCCCGGCACCATAGGATTGACGGACAATGCGTCGCTGTTTACCTTCAGAATGCTCGGTCGTTCTACTCTTGCTGTGCCGATTGTTTGTTGTTGAGACGCGGCGACAGACCACTTCTTCTTCTTCTTCTTCTTCTTCTTCTTCTTCTGCTGCTGATTGCCACGGGTAGTGACTCTAATCGGCATGCACGGTGCCTGTTCTATGATTGGTGCGCATAGCGTTTAATGCTTTAGTTGCAGACAACGTGGCTGGATCATCGCTGCAGAGTGGTCGCTCTACTCTTCGCGCTCGTAGCATTAGCAGCTGAGCTTTTCGCACCAATCAGCTTTGTCTACCAAGATGGGGCCTGCAACTGCCGACATCTGTCTCCTTAGCTTAGGGCTGTAGCGTACTTAGTCACTGCCTGTATTCGTCCTCCCTGAGCCCTCCGAAATTCCTACTCAGTTTTCTCTTTAACGTCGACGTAGCTGGCTCTGCTAAGGCCTATTGCATCCATTCAGAATTCAAGTCGATTTGGAAATGAGGCTGTCCCCAATCAGTTTCCCCTCTCAATATTCCCTACCTCTAACATGGTCAAATTTGACCGCTTCTTGCTTGGATCTGTTCCTAAGTCATGCTGAACTAGCAGTTCTGACTATCTTTTTACGTTCTCTTTAAAACCTCGATTTATCTGTTTGACGTGTATCAATCAGGCACCGAGCTAATCTGAACAAGAGGGAACGGAGTATGTCAGTCTAGCTATGGTTCTATTTGGCTTACGGGAAAGATATGGCGGCTCAAGACATGGCCTCGCAGGCAAGCAATGAAGAATTGTCAGACACCAGGCTAGTGCAGGGTGAAGGGCCGGGACGCTGGAAGCGGATACAGGCCCAGCTGGCTCATCTGCCTATATTCAAGGAGCTGCCACCGGAACAGCTGGAGCCCATCGCTAAAGGCACTCAGGAAATACATGCTTTGCGTGGGACGACTTTATTTCACAGTGGTGACCCTTGTTTGGGCTTTCACATGTTGGTCTATGGTCGGGTGAAGCTGGTATTTGTCTCGTCCACGGGCTCAGAGCGCGTCGTTCGCCTGGTGGGGCCAGGAGAGGGGTTTGGTGAGGCGCTGATGTTCATGGGCCGTAATTACATTGTGACGGCCCAGACTTTGGTGGATTCTCTGCTCTTGCATATCAACAGAGACACCTTGATGGAGCAGCTGGAGAAGGGCAGTGATGTTGCTCGCCTGATGCTGGCTGGTTTAAGTGAGCGGCTTTATCGCTTGATGGGCGAGTTGGAGGCCTATACGCTGCAAAATGGTGTGCAACGTCTGGTGAATTACCTTTTGCAGGAGTGGCCGGGCGAAGAGGGTGTCCCCTTCAGGATCGATGTCGGTAAGTCCGTCATTGCTTCCCGCCTGAATCTGACCCCGGAGCACTTATCACGTACCTTGCGTGATTTGATGGACCGGGATCTGATTCGGGTTCAGCGACGTAATTTTACGATTCTGGACAGCGCGGCTTTGCGGCAATATGGTGCTCTGCCTGATATGCGCGGATAGCGCGCAGGCTACGGCGATAGCGCTGCCAGGCTGTGCATAGATTCCAAGTCAAGCTTGCAAAAGACAGCAGCAAAGCAGGAGCAGCTATCCAGGCGAAAGACTCGATCCCCAAGCTCGCACCTGTCCAAAGCACCAGACTTAGGCTATGCAAAGCCCAATGTGCTCGGGCGCTGGATGCCGGGATGTAGTTGGCAGTCTTGGGAATAAGGCGCAAGAGGGCACGCGTGTGCTCGGTATTGTCCGTATCCATGCTGACATACTCCTGGGCCTCTCGCCAAAGTAGAAAGGGCACGATGGTATAGAGCATCCCACAGACGACGGAACCCAAGGCTCCCATAATGAGCAAGACACCAATCGCCAGCTCTGCGTTGGAGGCGGCGGGATTGTGGGTCCAGAAGTTCAACAGAACAGCAATCAACAGGCTGCTTAAGGAGCTATACCAGAATAAAGTGCTGGCTCCTGCTGTCGGACGCTTGCGTTTCCAGAGGCGCGCCCAGGTAATCACCGCCCATAAGCCGTAGCTTAAAAAGATCAGGTAGGTGACCAGATCACGCACAGGTAACCAGGAGCCAGGTAAGGAGGCCAGGGCCCACTGTGCAATCAACAAGGCTCCTACGACCCAAGGTAGCCAACGTACTAGAGGCGCTGGGTAGAGTTCGGTGATTTGAAAAATAGGCAGCAGTTGGAACGACATGGCAATCAGCAGCAAGCCTGCCCAAGCTGCCAGGCCCATCGTCATGTGCAGATTCAGCAAATTGGCGACGGCTTGTTCGCTTGCCAGGGCGACCAGCATGGCAAGCCCCGTTGAGACAGTCAGCAACAGTCCCAGCAAAGCCAGTCGGATAGGAGCAACTATTTCTTTGGCGCCGCGAAAGACGTCGCGCCGAGAGCGCCACAAGGCCAGCATGGCAGTCAGTAGATAAACCCCCAAAGCAAAGGCAAGACAAGCGCCTGCCAGCGTGTAAGCCCAGCTTTGCCAGCTAAGAAAGCCTGTCATCAGAAATAGTGTGCCAGCGCTGAGCAAGCCCCAAAAAGCTAGCGCCTGACCGCGTGACACCTGAATACGCACATTGCAGGCCACGGCCAGAATATGTGCCAAAGAGGCAAACATGGCACTGCCCACGATCCCCAAGGTCCAGGCATGGGTTATGGCCAAGGTGGCGGGGTGCCAGCGGGAGTTGAATAATTCCGGTCCGCTATAGAGCGCCAGCATGGCAGCCAGCAGTCCAAAAAAAGGGACATTCGCAAACAAGGGCAAGGTCAGTGACAAAGAGGGTGACTGATCCAGCGATAAAGCGCGTTGCATAGACTTAGTTCCTGCGGATGATGAGCTTGAAGCCGTTTTCTTGGTGGGTGCCGTGATACTTGAAGCCGCTGCGTCGCAGGATTTCATACAAGGGGAAAGGTTCTCGATCCAGCCACATGAGCAAGGCCTGGGTGGGAGCCAGTTCAGCCAGTGCTTCCAGGCAATGCTCCAAAGGCTCGGGTGCGGGCAGGCCGCGAGTATCCAGCGTGATCTCAGTTTGTGTCATCAAGACTCCAGCACGAAAGGCTTGGAAGGCATTGTGGACCATTCTGCCCGCCTATGGCGCAGGCAAAGTGGGACTTGTTTGCCACGGGTCAGGAGGTGGGAAGAATTTGATATGCGTTAAGGCCCCTTAATTTCAGAGCAGGCATAGTGGTGGTCTTGTCGAGCCAGGATCCACCCTGGCCAGATTGCTGATCGGGGAGTGCCATGAATACAGCGTCCACGGCTTTAGCCGCGTCCGATAACCCGCAGATGGAACTGGTTTGCCCAGCGGGCAGCTTGCCTGCTTTGAAAGCAGCCATTGATAACGGAGCCGATAGTGTCTATCTGGGGTTCCGGGATGCCACCAATGCCCGGAACTTTGCCGGGCTTAATTTTGATGCACAGGCGATTGCACAAGGGATTGATTACGCACACCAGCGCGGCCGCAAAGTTTTGCTGGCTCTCAATACCTACCCGCAACCCAATGCCTGGCAACAGTGGCGAGACGCGGTGGACCGAGCTGCCCAGGCTCAGGTCGATGCGGTCATCATGGCAGACCCTGGTTTGATGGCCTATGCCAGTCAGGCACATCCCAATCTGCGCTTGCACTTGTCGGTGCAGGGTTCAGCCACCAATCCGGAAGCCATCAAGTATTACCACCAGAACTTCGGTATTCAGCGCGTGGTTTTGCCGCGTGTCCTGTCCATGACCCAAGTGGAGCAGGTCTGTGAGCAGGTCCCTGTTCAGGTTGAGGTTTTTGGTTTTGGCAGCTTGTGCGTGATGGTGGAGGGCCGCTGTGCCTTGTCCTCCTATGCCACTGGTGAGTCCCCCAATACACATGGAGTCTGTTCCCCCGCCGGGCATGTGCGCTGGGAGCAGACTGATCAGGGCCTGGAGTCGCGTCTGAATGGTGTGTTGATCGACCGCTATCAGGATGGTGAAAATGCGGCTTACCCCACTTTGTGCAAAGGGCGTTTTGATGTGGCGGGCGAAAACTATTACGCACTGGAGGAGCCCACCAGCCTGAACACTTTGTCCTTGTTGCCACAACTGTTGGCGGCGGGTGTCAGCGCAATCAAGATTGAAGGCCGACAGCGCAGCCCGGCTTATGTGGCTCAAGTTACTCAGGTATGGCGGCAAGCCATTGATTCGGCCAAATCCACGCCAGCCCGTTATTCAGTCCATCCGGCCTGGATGGGGGCTTTGAACAAACTGGCCGAAGGGCAGCAACATACGCTGGGTGCCTATTCTCGGCCCTGGAAGTAGAGCATGGGAGGCTCAATCATGAAATTATCTTTAGGCCCCTTGCAGTATTACTGGTCCCGCGTTGCCACGATGCAGTTTTATGAGTCGGCCTGCGACTGGCCGATCGATGTGGTGTATCTGGGCGAGACCGTATGTTCGCGTCGTCACGAGCTACGACTGGATGATTGGCTGGATATTGCCCAGATGCTGGCCCAGGCTGGCAAGGTGCCGGTTCTGTCTAGTCAGGTCTTGCTGGAGTCCGGGCGGGACGTGAATACGCTACGCAAGGTCACCGAACAGGCTGATTATCTGGTCGAAGCCAATGATATGGGAGCAGTACGTTTGATGCAGGGTCGGGACTTTGTCGCCGGCCCTTTTTTAAATGTTTATAACGGGCCAGTGCTGGATTTGATTGCTTCTCAAGGCGCGGTGCGTTGGGTGATGCCTCTGGAAATGGGCCGTGCAGGATTGGCGCAGTTGCAGCAAGACAGACCTGCCGGTTTGGAAACCGAGGTCTTTGCCTTCGGGCGTTTGCCCCTGGCTTTCTCGGCCCGTTGCTTTGCGGCGCGTAACCGCAATCTGCCTAAGGACAATTGCCAGTACGTGTGCATGGACTATCCCGATGGCTTGCTGCTGGAAACCCGTGAAGGGCAGGGTTTTCTGACGATTAACGGTATCCAGACTCAATCCGCCTGGGTGTACACCTTACTGGAGCAGGTACAGGATTTGCGCGATTTGGGTGTGAATATGCTGCGTTTGAGTCCGCAATCTCAGCATATGGATGCGGTCGTGCATTTGTTTAATGACGTGATTCAGGGGCGTATTCAGGCAAGGGATGCCCACGAGGATATGCTGCCTTTACTGCCCGCTAAGGCCTGCAACGGTTTCTGGCATGGTCGCCCCGGTTTGGAATGGGTGTCGCCGGTGTCAGAGCGTTTCTAAGGGAGGGATGGAAGAATGAATGAAATAACGACTCCCCGTTTACCCGCTGTTGTGGCGGGTGTTTTAAGCCGTTTGCCCCCGTGGCCCGGCTCCCGCTTGTTTTGTACGGGCTTGAACGTGCTGATGCGTCCGCACTTGCCGGCTGACATTGCGGAACGATTGGAAGGTCGAGCTTTACGCATACAGGTGGCAGATGCCGGTTTAGCGTTTGACTATACGTGGCGCCAAGGGGCTTTTTACCCTCTGTCGGCACGTACACAACGTCCGGATTTGACCCTGAAAGCGGATCTTTGGGCTTTTTATCAGCTTTTGCAGCGGCAGGAAGATCCGGATACCTTGTTCTTTAATCGACGTCTGTCGATTGAGGGCGATACCGAATTGGGCCTGATGGTGAAAAACACTCTGGACGCCTTGGACCCCGATATTCTGCATCCGCGTGCAGTGCTTAAACAGGGTAAAGCGGCTTTACAGGATGTACTGCGCCGCCCGATACGCACCCCCGCTTCTTCCTGAGACAATTAAGAGCGTCGCACTTCAAAGTGCGGAAACAGCTTCTGGAGGTTTTCCAAAATCTCCGCTCCTGGGTAGGCCTGCAAAGCCTGCCCAGTTTCATTCAGGAAATCGTCATCACAGCCTTGTGTGCGGAAAATCTGCACGGCATAGCGCTGGACGCCCAGCTCATGCAGGTGTTGTCCCAAAGCTTGTACCGAGGCGGGACTGTGCAGTTGGGGATGAATAGTGCTGCGGCACTCAAACAGAACGTCTTCGTTCAGCAGCAACTGCAAACTGCGTAAGGGCGCAGCGGCACTATTGCTGCGTTGAGTAATGGCGTCGTAGTGACTGAACTCTGCCTTGATATCCAGGCCTATCCAGTCCACCCAAGGCAGGATTTCCAGCAGTCTGGCCGGATGTGTGCCTGCGGTGTGTAAACCGATTTTGAAACCCAGCCTGCGCACCGCGCGGATGGCGGAGCCCAGGGCCGGGTCCAGTGTGGGCTCGCCGCCGCTAAAGACGACGGCATCCAGCAGGCCGACGCGGCGATTCAGAAAGTCCAGCAAGGCGTTCCAATCAATAGCACTGTCTGGTGTGCGCTCTTGCAGGTGGGGGTTGTGGCAGTAGCCACAGCGCCAGGGGCAGCCTTGCACAAAGATGACAGCGGCTAATTGGCCGGGGTAATCCGTAGCCGAGAAAGGGGCGCAGCCACCCACTTTCAATGCCACTTTGTGGGCAGGCGTGGCCGGGTAAAGATGGCGCGTGGCGTAAGTCATGGAATTTGACCGGGCTGTTTATAGGGTGGGGACGGCATTGCTTGCGCAGGCGCTGGCTTCGGTGAAGTAGCGTCGCTCATGAAACTCACCTTGCTTGCCAATATTGAAAGACGACATGGGACGGTGATAGCCCATGACGCGTGTCCAGATTTCGCAAGGCTGGCGTTCGGAATCTTGAAGAGTGATGGTGTCGGTGTTCATGAATAACTCCTTGGAAAAAAGGGCCGTCACGCTATGCGGATGTGACTAGCCTGGGTGTGTGCCAAGAGGCTGGTTGTAGATAAAGGCTGAGGACAACCAAAAGCCTGGTTTTAGTTGAGCCAAGTGGATTGGGTTTAGTCTGTCTTGGTAAAAAGTTGGCTTGAAGAGATCGGTTTTAATGGACTGGTGTCGGTGTCGGTGTCGGTGTCGGTGTCGGTGTCGGTGTCGGTGTCGGTGTCGGTGTCGGTGTCGGTGTCGGTGTCGGCGTGTCCGCGATAACTTCGTTTTGAACGTCAGCCTCGGCCCGAGCTTGAGCTAACTTGTTGGCCAGCAATTCGCTGTCGCAATGCGGGCAAAACTCATGTTTTCCAGACAGATAGCCGTGCTTGGGGCAGATAGAAAATGTGGGCGTAACGGTGATGTAAGGCAAGGAAAAACGGTTCAAGGCTCGTTGCACCAGATTGCGGCAGGCATCAGTGCTGGACAGTGCTTCGGTCATGTACAGGTGCAGCACGGTGCCGCCGGTGTATTTGCCTTGCAGCTCGTCTTGTCGCTCCAATGCTTCGAAGGGGTCTTCAGTAAAGCCCACCGGCAGCTGTGAGGAATTGGTGTAGTAGGGCATTTGCTCGGTCCCTGCTTGCAGAATGTCGGGCCAGCGGGCGCGATCTTCTTTGGCAAAGCGGTAAGTGGTGCCCTCGGCAGGGGTGGCTTCCAGGTTGTACAGGTGGCCGGTACTTTCCTGAAACTCCACCATGCGCTCCCGAATATGGTCCAGCAAACGCAGGGCAAAGCGGTGCCCCCACGGCGTGCAAAGATTTTGCTTGTCCTGGGTAAAGTTGCGGATCATCTCGTTAATGCCGTTAACTCCCAGTGTGGAAAAGTGATTGCGCAAGGTGCCCAGATAGCGGCGTGTGTAGGGAAACAGCCCTTGGTCCATATGCTGCTGGATCACCGTGCGCTTGATTTCCAGGCTGTCGCGGCCCATTTCCAGCAGTTCATCCAAACGGGCAAACAGACCGGCTTCATCGCCTTGATACAGATAACCCAGGCGGGCGCAGTTCAGGGTGACCACCCCCAGGGAGCCAGTTTGTTCGGCAGAGCCAAACAATCCATTACCGCGTTTGAGCAGCTCGCGCAGATCCAGCTGCAGGCGGCAGCACATGGAGCGGATCATATTGGGTTCCAGCTCGGAGTTAATGAAGTTCTGGAAGTAGGGCAGGCCATATTTGGCCGTCATGGCAAACAGGCGCTCGGCATTCGGGCTGTGCCAGTCAAAATTCCGAGTGATGTTGTAGGTGGGGATCGGAAAGGTGAAGGCACGGCCACGGGCATCGCCCTCGCTCATGACTTCGATATAGGCCTGGTTGATCATGTCCATTTCGGCCTGCAGATCCCCGTAGCAAAACGGCATTTCTTCGCCACCGATTTGCGGAACTTGCTCGCGCAGGTCGTCGGGGCACACCCAGTCAAAGGTCAGATTGGTAAAGGGCGTCTGCGTCCCCCAGCGCGAGGGTACGTTCAGGTTGTAGATCAGCTCCTGCATGCATTGGCGCACCTGCTTGTAGCTCAGGCCGTCCTTGCGGATGAAGGGCGCCATATAGGTATCAAAGGAGCTGAAGGCCTGGGCTCCGGCCCATTCGTTCTGCAGGGTGCCCAGGAAATTGACGACCTGGCCGACCGCACTGCTTAGATGACGGGGTGGGCCGGATTCGATTTTTCCGGGTACGCCATTGAGCCCTTCGTTCAGGAAAGTGCGCAAGGACCAGCCGGCGCAGTAGCCAGAGAGCATGTCCAGATCGTGGATGTGCAGGTCGGCCTGACGGTGTGCCTGGCCGATGGCTTCGGGGTACACATGGCTGAGCCAGTAGTTGGCAATCATCTTGCCCGAGCTGTTCAGAATCAGACCGCCCAGCGAATAGCCCTGGTTGGCATTGGCTTGCACGCGCCAGTCCTGGCGGTCCAGATATTCAGTAATGGAACGGATGATGTCCAGCTGAGCAGCTGGACGCGATGCAGTTTCCTGGGTAGCCATATTTTTCACCAAAACCTATATGTAGTGATTTTTAGGATTAACGACACTATATATGGTGGTTTTTGAAGGGGCTAGGCGATTGTCATCCAGGCTTGATCTAGGTTAATTTTGTGCTCGAAGTGACTGGGTCAAGGGTTTTGTCGGAAAGAAGTCGTTGGGCACTCCTTACCCTGATCGTTCGTAGGTGGAGATTTGTGAAGTCGAGGTGGTCGTGCTGCCAGGTATAAAGAGTTGGCTATGGCCATGCTATGCAAGCAAGCTGTTTATGTGGGTTGCGTGCAAGTAGCACAACAGCAGCTTGGCTCCGGCCGGTGGAGTCGCACTGTAGCGGGCTCCACGGATAAGCGGTGTACTTGTCTGTTACAGTGCGCCGTCTCTTTTCCGGGAGGCAAAAAATACCCGCTGACTTTTTACAGGCCAGCGGGCATTTCTTGAATAGCAGGACTTGAATAGCGGGTTTAGTGCTTGAATCGTGCTTTTAGCGCAATACAAAGTGCCTGCTGATACTGGCTGACTTGTTCAAGCAGGCGTTCCTCGTGGGAAGCCCAGCTTTGTTTCTGCTCTTCGGTGCGTGTGGGGGCGGGTGACCAGGCAGAGTCCGGAAAGAAAGGGTCGTCCTTCCAGCGAGGGATGATGTGCCAATGCAGATGCGGCACCTGATTTCCGAATTGAGCCAGATTGATCTTGGCGACTCCCAGTTGTTCACGCTGAGTCTGCTCAACCACATATACGGCTGCCATGATGTGCTGCCGTTGTTCTTCAGACAGGTCTGTCATTTCAGCCACATGATCTTGCCAGATTACCCGTGTATAGCCGGGAAACGGGCTGTCCGTGACGGCCAGTACCTGCAGCCCTGCACCCGACCATAGCAATTGATCGGGTTTCAAGGCACACAGGGGGCAAGCGTGGGTGCTCATGCAGGCTGACCGAAGAACAGGTTCTGCAAGGCAACGCCTGGATCAGGTTCACGCATGAAGGCCTCACCGACCAGGAAGGCTTGCACCTGGTTCTCGCGCATCAGGGCCACATCTTCAATGGCGTGAATACCGCTTTCGGTGACAACGCGTTTTTCGCTGGGGATAAAAGGCAGCAGGTCCAGCGTGTTCTGGGTGCTGGTTTCAAAGGTGCGCAGATTGCGGTTATTGATGCCCAGCAGGCTGGTCTTCATTTGCAAGGCAATATCCAGCTCGGCGCGGTCATGTACTTCAACCAGTACGTCCATGCCCAGTTCGTGGGCCATTTCTTCGTACTCCATCAGCTGATCCTTCTCCAGCGCGGCGACGATCAGCAAGATGCAGTCGGCACCCATGGCTCGGGCATGGATGATCTGATAGGGGTCAATAATGAAGTCTTTGCGCAGTACGGGCAGTGCGCATACGGCACGGGCCTGGCGCAGGTGGTCGTAGGAACCCTGGAAATACTGGATATCGGTCAGGACCGACAGGCAGGCCGCGCCGTGGGCGGCGTAGCTGGAGGCAATCTCAGTCGGGTTGAAGTCGGCACGGATCACACCCTTGGACGGGGAGGCCTTTTTGACTTCAGCAATAATGGCAGGCTTGCCTTGAGCGATCTTGTCTTCAATGGCGCTGGCAAAGCCGCGCAGGTCGTTCCGGTTCTTCGCTTCGCGCAGCAGATCGGACTCGCTGCGCAGTTGGCGGGCGGTGACGACTTCAGCTCTTTTGGTGTCGAGGATCTTGGCCAGAATGTCGTTCATGGATTTAACTTCCTTGTATAAGCGCGGAATTGTTCGAGTTTTTCGCGTGCGGCACCGTTGGCAATGGCCTCAAAAGCCATGCGCAGGCCTTGTTCAATGGAGTCGGCGTGGTTGGCAGCATAGATGGCCAAACCAGCATTGAGGCCCACGATATCACGAGCCGTACCCTCTTGGTTATTGAGGGCTTCCATAATCATCACGGCAGATTCTTCCTTGCTGGAGACGCGAATGCTGCGGTTGGAGGTCATGGCCATGCCAAAGTCTTCGGGGTGAATTTCGTATTCCCGCACCTGACCGTCTTTCAGTTCGCCCACCAGGGTGGCCGCACCCAGAGAGGCTTCATCCATACCGTCCTTGCCGTGCACGATCAGCACGTGCTTAGCGCCCAGGCGTTGCATTACGCGCACCTGAATCCCCACCAGGTCCGGGTGGAAGACGCCCATCAATTGGTTGGTTGCTCCGGCCGGGTTGGTCAGTGGGCCCAGAATATTGAAAATAGTGCGCACGCCCAGCTCTTTGCGGACAGCAGCCACATTTTTCATGGCGCCGTGGTGAGCGGGGGCGAACATGAAACCAATATTGGTTTCGGCAATGCTTTGCGCCACTTGCTCGGGCGAGAAGGTCAGGTTCACGCCCAGGGCTTCCAGCACGTCCGCACTACCGGACGAGGAAGAGGCACTGCGGTTGCCGTGCTTGGCTACTTTCACTCCTACGGAGGCGGCCACAAACATGGAGGCGGTGGAGATATTGAAGGTATTGGAGCCGTCGCCACCTGTACCGCACATATCCAGCAGTTCGTCCGGATTAGGCGTAATGACGGGGGTGGCAAATTCGCGCATCACCTGGGCGGCGGCAGAAATTTCACCCACGCTTTCTTTTTTCACGCGCAAGCCCATCAGCAAGGCAGCCGCGATCTGAGGCGACATTTCGCCGCGCATCAGCATGCGCATCAGATGCAGCATTTCGTCGTGGAAGATTTCCCGGTGTTCGATACAGCGCACCAGTGCTTCGGTAGGAGTGATGGTGTTCATGATTTAAAGGTCCAGAAAGTTCTTCAGTAAGGCGTGGCCATGCTCGCTTAGCACCGACTCGGGGTGAAACTGCACGCCATAAATAGGCAATTCGCGGTGACGGACACCCATGATCTCGCCGTCTTCGGTTTGCGCGGTTACCTCCAGACAGTCGGGCAGGCTGTCGCGCTCGATGGCCAGGGAGTGATAACGGGTGACGTTAAAGGGCGAGGGCAAGTTGCTGAATACGTCCGTGCCCTGGTGAGTAATAGGGGAGACTTTCCCATGCATGATTTGCTGCGCACGGATAATGCGCGCACCAAAAGCATGCCCGATCGCCTGATGACCCAGGCAGACGCCCAGAATCGGTAGCTTGCCGGCAAAGTGCTGGATCAGTGCAACCGACAGGCCCGCATCCGCAGGGGACTTGGGGCCGGGCGAGACGCACAGATGGCTGGGATTCAAGGCTTCAATTTCTTCAAGTGTGACTTGATCGTTGCGTCGTACCACTACTTCCTGACCCAGTTCTCCAAAGTACTGGACCAGGTTGTAGGTAAACGAGTCATAGTTATCGAGCATGAACAGCATGGGAATACTCCGGCAAAAAAGGATGGCAGTGGGGCGATTAAATAGGCTCGTCCAGACCGAATTGCACTTGTTCGGCAGCGCGGATTACGGCGCGTGCCTTGGCTTCGGTCTCTTGCCATTCTTTTTCGGGATCGGAGTCGGCCACGACACCGGCGGCGGCCTGCACATAAAGCATGCCGTCCTTGATGACGCCGGTGCGTATGGCAATAGCCAGATCCATTTCGCCCGAGTAGCTCAGGTAGCCAGCAGCACCGCCGTAAACGCCACGGCGTACCGGCTCCAGTTCATCAATGACTTCCATGGCGCGTACCTTGGGGGCGCCGGTCAGGGTGCCCGCGGGGAAGGAGGCGCGCAGCACGTCCATCTGGCTCATGCCGTCCTGCAGTTCGCCGCAGACATTGGAGACCAGGTGCTGAACATGCGAGTAACGTTCGATTGCCATGGTGTCCGTGACTTGTACCGAGCCGGTTTTGGCGATACGGCCAATATCGTTGCGGGCCAGGTCGATCAGCATCAGGTGTTCGGCGCGTTCTTTAGGGTCGGACTTCAGTTCGGCGGCCAGTGCGGCATCGGCTTCAGGCGTGGCACCGCGTTTGCGGGTCCCGGCCAGTGGGCGAATGGTGACGCGCTCCATGTTGCGGCCATCCTGGCGGTGCTCTTCCTGACGCACCAGAATTTCTGGCGAGGCACCCACGACCTGGAAGTCGTCGAAGTTCCAGAAGTACATGTAAGGCGATGGGTTCAGCGAACGCAGGGCGCGGTACAGGGACAGGGGCGAGTCGCGGAAAGGTTTGGTGATGACCTGGCCGATCTGCACTTGCATCAGGTCGCCGGCTGCAATGTATTCCTTGGCGCGGGCCACGGCCTTCAGGTAATCCTCTTTGTCGAAGTCGCGCTCGCATTCGGTTTGCATGCTGGCGTAGGCGTAAGGGATCACGACGGGTGAACGCAGCTTTTCGCGCAGATCTTTCAGACGACGCTTGGCCAGTACGTAGGCTTCGGGCTGGGCGGGATCGGCGTAGACCAGCAGGTAAGTGCGGCCAGCCAGATTATCCACAATCACCAGCTCGTCTACTTGTAGCAGCATGATGTCCGGCACGCCTTCTTCCTGGTCGGAAGGGAAGGGTTTGCGGTTCATGCCCAGGGACGGTTCGATGTGACGCACCGTGTCGTAGCCGAAGTAACCGGCCAGACCACCCGCAAAGCGGGGCATGCCAGGACGCAGGGCTACTTTGAAACGGGCCTGGAATTGCTCGATGAATTCCAGCGGATCGCCTTCGGCTGTTTCGACAATCTTGCCATCGTGCAGCACTTGGGTATGACGGCCGTAGCTGCGGATCACGGTACGGGCAGGCAGGCCAATAAAGGAGTAGCGACCGAACTGCTCGCCGCCCACAACCGATTCCATCAGGCAGCTGTAACGTCCGCCTTCGGGGCCGTTGTGCGCCAGTTTCAGATAAATCGACAGGGGCGTATCCAGGTCGGCATAGGTTTCCGCAATCAGGGGAATGCGGTTAAAGCCTTCTGCTGCTAGGGCATTGAATTCTATTTCTGTCATTGGGATCTCGAGGGTCAGTGGGTACGACGAGCCGGACAGAAACAAAAAAAGCCCGGTCGTTGTGATTACCGGGCTTATTTTCCTGGAGGCGGTCCGCTGTGTACTACTTTGCAGGGACGCCAGACTTCAAGGTTATATCTACCCGATACACGAACGCCACCAGCGCCAATAAGCGCCGTAGATTGTGGATGCGTGAGTGCGAGTAGACATGAATTTTATGACGTAAATATGGTGTTGCGTTTATTGCGCAGCCAGGTGGCCGCGTCGGCAATAGAGGCAACTATACCATCGGAATCCAGGCTTTGCACATCCTTGCCTTCGTTATAGCCGTAAGGAACCAACAGTACGGGGATGTTCGCCGCACGCGCTGCCTGGGCGTCATTCATGGAATCCCCAATGACCAAAGCCTGTTCGGGAGCCAGTTTCATTTGCTCGCACGCGTAGACAAAAGGCATCGGATCGGGCTTTTTGCGCGGGCAGGTATCACCGCCCACCACCAGTTCGAAGTACGGGCCCAAACCCATTTGTTCCAGCAAGGGGCGGGCAAATTGTTCGGGCTTGTTGGTGACCACAGCCAGACGCAATCCATGGCTTTTAAAGTCATCCAATCCTTCTAGTACACCCGGATACAGGCGGCTGTGTTGGCCATTACATAATTGGTAATGGTAATAAAATGATTCCAATGCCGGGGTGTAGTCGGCAGGAGGTTCAGGTAGATCGGTCAGAGCGCGTCGCACCAGGTTTTCCGAGCCTTTGCCCACGAAAGTAGCGATGCGCTCCTCTGGGAGCGGGGGTAAACCCAGGTCGATACGCATGGCATTACATGCCGAGGCCAGATCGGGAATGGTATCGAGCAGGGTTCCATCCAAATCAAACAGCACAGAGAAAATATTCATCTTTTTGTAGCGGACTTGTGACAAAATATTGTCAAATTCCTGTTAAGGTCGAGCAGAAAAAAGTTTTCGGAACGTCGGGTTTTCATTTCGTTTGATTCATCATGTTAAAGCTCCTTACTGCACGCGGGCTTATCAATTTAGTGAGCAAACCGTATTTTGGTACAAGATTGGCTTTCGATAGTCCGTTCAGAAAGGCCCTAGGAGCGGAAGTATGATGCTCGATACATTTCATCAGATTCTCGTAGAAAAACAAGTTACGCCGGTCTTTCAGCCCATTGTGGATTTGCAGTCCGGCTTGATTCTGGGTTACGAGGGTTTGATTCGAGGGCCAAAGGACAGCAGTTTTTATTCGCCCTTGGCCTTGTTTGACGCCGCCCGGCAATGTGGCCGCTTATGGGATCTGGAAGAGCTGTGTTGCCATACCTTGGTCAGCAGTTTCAAGCAGCAGGGTTTGGCGGGCAAACTGTTTTTGAACTCCAGCCCGGATGTGGTGATGCGCATGTTGCCTTCGGCCCGCATCGAACCGCGTACCGGTATGCCACAGCTGGATGGCATTGACTGGAGCCGGGTGGTGGTCGAATTGACCGAATCCGAGCGTACTGACAGCTACGACTATCTGAATCAGGCTATTGAGCTTTATCGAAAAGAAGGCCTGCAGTTTGCCATTGATGATCTGGGTGAAGGGTATGCCTCGCTGCGTTTGTGGTCCGAATTGCGACCCGAGTACGTCAAGATCGACAAATACTTTGTGCGCGATATTGATACCGATGTGCTCAAGCAGCAATTGGTACGCTCCATTTGCGATATTGCCAGCCATGCTCAATCCGTTGTGATTGCTGAAGGGATTGAAACCGGCGCGGAACTACGCACCTTGCGCTACTTGGGCGTGGCCTGTGGGCAGGGCTATTTGCTGTGTCGCCCTCAACCTAACCCCCCGCCTCAGCTGGAGCCCGCTCAAGCCGCGCTGTTTGGACCCTCCACTGTGCGCACTCAGCGTCAAGTGCAAGGCCGTGATTCCATGAGCGTGCGGCGTTTACTGCGTGCCGCGCCTGCGGTGCCTGATAATACACCCACGAATCGTGTGTATGAGCTGTTTCAAAGCCATCCAGATCTTAGTGCCGTGGCTCTGGTGCGAGGGGATCGACCGACGGGTATTTTGCGTCGTAGCCAGCTTTATGATCAGCTTGCCCGGCCTTATCACCGCGAACTGTACGGCAACAAGCCATGCTCCCTGTTTATTGAAACCCCACCGCTGATTGTTGACTGCGATACCAGCTTGCTGGAGCTGGGCACCTTGATGACGCAGGGAGCGGGGGATGCCTTGAGTGATGGTTTCATCATTACCGGGGCGGGTGAGTATCTGGGCCTGGGCTCCAGTGTGGAGCTGATGCGTGAAATTACGCAGATTCAGATCATGACGGCGCGTTATGCCAATCCACTGACGCAATTGCCGGGTAATGTGCCGATTGATGAGCATATCGATGGTTTGCTGCGTAATCGGCAGAACTTCGCTGTGTGCTATGCGGATCTGGACCACTTCAAACCCTACAACGATTTGTACGGCTATCGCAAAGGCGATGAGCTGTTACGCTCCATGGCCGAGCTCTTCACCCGTTACGCGGTGGCTCGCATGGACTTTGTGGGCCATGTGGGGGGTGACGATTTTATTTTGGTGTTTACCAGCCCGGACTGGGCCGAGCGCTGCCAAAGCATTCTGGACGAGTTGGAAAAAGAGCTGGAGCCCTTGTATAGACTGGAGCATCGGCAAGCAGGCGGCTATTTGGCTGAAAACCGTCAAGGCGTGCTGGTGTTTCACCCGCTAGTGAGCCTGTCTTTAGGTGTGGTCACAGTCGATGAGCCCGAATTGTATTCGGGCTCTTTAATTGCGGAGCTGGCCAGTTCTGCCAAGGCACAGGCCAAGCGGGTGCAGGGCAATGCCTTGTTTGTGGAGCGCCGCCGCCCCGACAGTGCGGTTCGGCAGGGCAGTTATAGCCGCAATACGATGCTGCAGTAGCGGGAACAGCAGGCCGAACGCAGGATTTAGGCCTGCTCTGCCAGAGCGATTTGCGCGCGCATGTCGCGGATGACCTGAGCGTAGTCGGGCTGACCAAAAATAGCTGAACCGGCCACAAAGGTGTCAGCACCGGCTGCACGGATGGCGCCGATATTGTCCACCTTCACGCCACCGTCGATTTGCAGCAGGATGGGCTGACCACCTTCTGCAGTCCACGCATCAATGCGGGCGCGGGCTTGGCGCAGCTTGTCCATGGCGCTGGGGATAAAGGCCTGGCCACCAAAGCCGGGGTTAACGGACATCAGCAGGACCAGATCCAGCTTGTCCATCAGGTGATCCATCCAGTTCAGCGGGGTGGCCGGGTTGAATACCAGGCCGGCCTTACAGCCGTGGTCACGGATCAGCGACAGGGTGCGATCCACGTGGCGCGAGGCTTCGGGGTGAAAACTGATGTAATCGGCACCGGCTTTGGCAAATTCGGGGATCAGCGCGTCCACGGGCTCTACCATCAGGTGTACGTCGATGGGGGCAGTGGTGTGGGGGCGCAGCGCAGCACAGACCATGGGGCCGAAAGTCAGGTTCGGTACAAAGTGGTTGTCCATGATGTCGCAGTGAACCCAGTCGGCACCGGCGGCGATAACATTGCGGACTTCTTCACCCAGGCGGGCGAAGTCGGCCGATAAAATACTGGGAGC
The DNA here is from genome assembly GCF_050487245.1 of Alcaligenes sp. Me129. Taxonomy (NCBI): domain Bacteria; kingdom Pseudomonadati; phylum Pseudomonadota; class Betaproteobacteria; order Burkholderiales; family Alcaligenaceae; genus Alcaligenes; species Alcaligenes sp. Me129. Next base: position 61,476 of record NZ_JBKQGX010000019.1, on the reverse strand, counting down.
GATACGTGTGGAGCTGGCTTGGGACATAATAGGTGCCGTAAAGATTAGACATCACGAAAATCGTGGCCATATGTCATCATTATAGTTTCAAGCGGGGGGCTGTGCAGCGCCCCGTATTTGTACAGCCGTAACCTGGAATCCATCATGAAGCCTGACGATATTGAGGTGCAGATCACGCCCCAGTACCTGCCTGAGCAATCCGAGCCCGATAGCAATCAATATGTTTTTGCCTATACCGTACGGATTACCAACAATGGACAGCAGACGGCCCAGATTATCAGTCGTCACTGGATCATTACGGACGACAATCAGCAGGTTCAGGAAGTGCGTGGCCTGGGCGTTGTAGGACAACAGCCGGTGCTGGCTCCAGGTGAGACCTTTGAATACACCAGTGGTTGCCCCCTGAACACGCCGTTTGGCACCATGCGCGGCAGCTATCAATGTGTTGGTGAAAATGGTGTGCCCTTTGAGGTCGCCATTCAGGAGTTCATCCTTTCCTCTCCCCGTACCTTGCACTAAGGGCCAAACCCAGCCATGAAGATAATTTATTGCGTGCCAGCCGTACTGCTGGCATTAAGTGCCTGTTCCACCATTCCTGGGGATCAGGGTTCTTCGTCAACGGCTCCGGGTACAGCAGAAGGCGGTCCTGATATCGCTCTGCAACCGTTGCGCGTGCCGTCCTTGTCGGCACTGCCGGAAACCCCGGCGCGTGCGTTGGCAGGGCGTTATCAAGCCGTGAACTGGTCCGCCTTGCCGGGCTGGCAGGCTGATTCGCTGGACCATGTCTGGAAAGGTTTCATCAATAACTGCAAGGGCCTGATGCGCCCTGTCAGCGGTTCGCTGGCCATGCCCGCACGTGCCAATCCCCGTGCCTGGCAGCCCGTTTGTCAGGCTGCGGCTTCTGCCGGTCTGAGCGCTGACACCAAAGATACGGCCGCTGTACGTGATTTTCTGCAGCAACAGTTGCAGCCCTGGCGTTTGCTGACCGGCGACGGCAAGGTGGCTCAAAATACGGTCACGGGCTATTACGAGCCTTTGCTCAAGGCCTCGCGTACCCGTAGTTCCAGCTATCAATGGCCGCTTTTCGCTGCGCCGGATGATTTGCTGACGATTGACCTGGGTAGCTTGTACCCCGAGCTGGCTGGCAAGCGTATTCGCGGCAAGCAAGTGGGCAAACGCATTGTGCCCTACGACACACGCGAGCAGATCGTGTCCAAGCAGGATCGCCAGCCACCCGTGATCGTGTATGCGGAAGATCCGGTAGAAGGCTTTTTTCTGCAGATCCAAGGCTCGGGTCGTGCGGTCCTGCCCGATGGCAGCGCCGTGCGTCTGGCCTATGCCGACCATAACGGTCGCCCTTATGCCTCGGTAGGCCAATGGCTGGCCAAGCAGGGCGAGATGCCTTTGGCGCAGACTTCCATGCAAAACATCAAGGCCTGGGCCAAGCGCAATCCGCATCGCGTTCAGGAAATGATGAATGTAAATACCGCTATGGTGTTCTTCCGCGAAGAGGCCATTGTGGATCCGGAGCTGGGCCCTAAAGGTGCCTATGGCATTCCCTTGATTGGTCTGCGTTCCGTGGCTATTGACCCCACTTACGTGCCTTTGGGTACGCCTGTGTACTTGGCTACCTCGCAGCCTGCTTCTAACCAGCCTTTGCAGCGACTGGTTTTTGCTCAGGACACGGGCGCGGCGATTAAAGGTGCCGCACGTACCGACTTGTACTGGGGCACGGGCGATCAGGCTGGTGCGCAGGCAGGGCGCATGAAGCAGCAAGGTCAAATGTGGCTGTTGTGGCCACGTCAGGCAGGAGCACCGAGCGCACGATGAGCAAAGAACGAATTGTGGTGTGTGGCGGGGCCTTGGCCGGTATGGCCAGCGCTCTGGGTTTACGCAAGGCCGGGTTTGATGTCAGCATCTTGTCCCCCGCTTACAAGCCTATGGAACTGGCGGCGGGGCAGTATCACCCCCGTGTCTACGCCGTCTCGGTCGCCAGCCAGCGTTTTCTGACGCAGTTGGGTGCCTGGAACTTGATGTCGGCCCAGCGCATTTCGCCAGTGCAGGCCATGGAAGTACATGGTGATGGCGGCGGTTGCCTGAATCTGCATGCTTGGCAGGATGCGCAGGATTATCTGGCCTGGATCGTTGAGTCCGGACAGATGGAGCAGGCGCTGTATCAGGCCTTGCAAGTGTTCGGTGTGCCCTGGATTGAAGACCGTTTCGAGCGTCTGGAAGGCAATACCATCATCACCGCCGGACAGAAGCGCGTCAGCGCCGATTTGTTTGTGGGGGCAGATGGTGCCCGTTCCGGCCTGCGGTCTGCTGCTGGCATTGAGCATCATGGTCGTGAGTATGGGGACGCCGGTTTGGTGGCCCACTTCAACGTGGAGCGCCCGCACCAGCAAGTCGCCTTGCAGTGGTTTACCGGCGATTCGATTCTGGCCCTGTTGCCTATGCCGGATGTGGATGGCAAACCGCAAGTCTCCATGGTCTGGTCCGTGCCGCAAGCGCAGGCCGACAAGGTGTTGGCCATGCCTTTAGAGGAGCAGGCGCAGTATCTGCAAAACAGCTTGTTCTCTTTATCCAATGGCCGTTTGGGGCAGTTAAGCTTGCGTAGCCCGGTACACGGTTTCCCGTTGACCTTTGAGCGTAGCGGCCTGGTGTCGCCCGGTGTGGCCTTGGTGGGTGATGCGGCGCATCGCGTTCATCCTTTGGCTGGCCAGGGTTTGAATCTGGGTCTGGGCGATATCGAAGCCCTGATCAAGGTCTTGTCCGAGCGTGGCCCGCATTATTCGGTCGGTGATATGCGTGTACTCAATCGCTACAAGCGCGCTCGCGCTGAACCGATTGCGGCCATGCGGGCAGCCACCGATGGTTTGTATCGTCTGTTTGCGGCACCGGGAGCACCGGCTTCCATGCTGCGCAATGCCGGTATGCAAGTGGTGGACCGCCTGCCCTGGGTGAAACGCCGCCTGATCGCGCATGCTGCCGGCGTGAGCCCCGGCGCGCTCTTGTTCTAAGGCCGCTAGGGTCTTGTCGATTAGCAAAGGAAGTACGTCATGATGTTGCACCTTCGTTCTGTATTGGCTCTGGCGCTTTTGTCGCTGTGCAGCCTGGCTCAGGCCACCAGCCCCGCCAAAGTAGACACACGTTTCGAGACTACCCGCCAGGCCTTTGAAGCCGCTTTCCCAGGCGTGACGGTCGATGGTATTCGCGCCACACCATTTCCCAATTTGCTGGAAGTGGAAGTGGGCGGCACCTTGCTCTACACCGACCCGCAGGCCAGCTTTGTGATGCAGGGTTCTTTGCTGGATAGCAAAACTCGTGTTGATCTGACCGAGCAGCGCATGCAGGAACTCAATCGTGTGTCGCTGAATGATTTGCCGCTGGATAAGGCCATCAAGCTGGTAAAAGGCGACGGTAGCCGTCAAATGGTGGTTTTTGAAGATCCCAATTGCGGCTATTGCAAACGTCTGCATACAACTTTGCAGGAGATCGACAATGTTACGGTTTATAGCCTGATGTTTCCCATCCTGGGACCGGACAGTCGCCGCAAAGCCGAGGACATCTGGTGCGCCCAAAACCCCGCTAAAACCTTGAGTGATTGGATGGGGGGCGGAGCGCGACCCGAGAAAGCCTCGTGTGAGCATCCATTGGATCAGTTATTGGCAGTAGGACAAAAACTGCGCGTTCAAGGCACCCCGGCCATTTACTTTGCTGATGGCAGCCGCGCTGATGGTTGGCTGCCTGCTGCCCAGTTGCAGTCTCGCCTGGACGCTGCCGCCCAGTAAGTATTCTGGCTGGTCTTGAGCTAGAACAACCCGCTTTCGAGCGGGTTTTTTATGTCCCATCGTTATGGAAACTATAATTATTTGTGGGGCATGATTTTAAAAGAGCAGCGATTAGAAAATAATCCCGAGATGGTTCAGGCGGTAAGGCGGACGTTATTTTGAAGACAAAAAATTTCAAACGCCACATTTGACCATTCTTTACTTTGTGCTCCGTATTCTAGAAGTGATAATTCTAACTATTGATAAAAATAGTATTGTCGGCCCTCGCCGGGACCGTCGTGGGACTGACAATAATTAAATAGTAGGCGCTTATGGAACATGCACGCTGCGTGTTGATTGTTTTGGAAGAAGGCGAAGGCTTGCACTACTGGCTGGAGCAACTGCGGGTTTTCGGTACCAAGACAAGCGTTGTCAGATCCCTGGAGAAGGTAGCCGAGGCGCGTCTGAGCCAAGCCGATCTGTTGCTGTTTCCTGTTGAGACGGGCTACGTGCCTTTGATGGTGGCCAAATTGCGCAATGACTTTGGCTCGCTGGGTATTGTGGCCGTTCAGTCCGGCCTGTCTGCCAGTGCTCGTGTGCAGTTGCTGCTGACGGGTGCTGATGCGTGTCTGGCTATGGATGTGCAAGTTCCCGAGCTGATGGCCTGGTGCCATGCCGTGCGCCGCCGTAATGTTTATGCCGCCGTGGGTGCCACCCAGGCGATGGAAGAGGTTCAGGATCAGAGTGGCCAGCAGGAATGGATCTTGCGCGATAAAGGCTGGACTCTGGTGGCTCCCAATGGGGTGGGACTGGAACTGACGCATAGCGAACGTCAATTGATGGACGCATTCATTCGCCATGCGGATGCCCGTTTCAGCCGTGAAGACCTGATGCGTGACAAAGGCCTGGCTGCCAGTGACAGCCGTGCAGTGGATTCCCTGATCAGCCGTTTGCGCCGCAAGGCCAGTCAGGCAGGGGTGGCCTTGCCGATCAAGTCGGTGCACGGCTGGGGCTACACCTTTACGGGCAAGTTGATCGCCCAGCAAGAGCCGCAAGATACTGAAATCATGGAGTTTTATGCCCAGCGCGACGAGCAGGAAGCATCCCAGCCCACGCCGCTGGAACTCTTGCGTGCGCTGGAAACTCTGGATGTGCTTGATCCCCAGGCCAGCGAAGCGCTGTCTTTCTCTTATCAGTTGCGCGTGGCGACCAGTACGGGCCAATACAGTGGTGTGGACGCCCAGGTGTTCTGGACCTCGCCCACAGGCTTGCGTCTGTCATCGGATCTGGTGCTGCGCCATATGCCTGACGCCATTCACCGTCAGGCTTTGTGCGAATGGATGCTGCGCACCCTGATGGCTGACGTGCGTCGCTGGTGGCAGGAGTACTCGCTGCGTGCCAGCCATATTGGCCTGAAGTTGCCCATCGATATGCTGCTGCCTATCTATAAGCGCATGCCCAGCATGTTGCGTCAGTTCGAGCTGCAGCCTTGCTGTGTAGAACTGGACTTGTTCAGCGACGAGGAATTGGAAGAAACACCAGAACTGATCCAGGCTTTGCAGTTTCTGAAAGAACAGGACATTCAGGTCTGGCTGACCAGCCCCGATATTGAGAACAACAAGCTCAACCGTTTGCGTGGCTGGCCAATCAGCGGCGTCAAACTGGAAGCCGAGGTTATTCAGCGCGCCTGCCGTGAACCGACGTTCAAGGCATTGCTGGAAACCGCGTGCCATTTACTGAGCGAGCAGGGCTTTGAGCTGGTTATCAAAGGTGTCGATAACCTGGAACAGCGCGATCTTGCCTTGAATCTGGAGCTGGGTCATTACCAGGGGCGTCTGACCTCGGAATTGATGTCTGAAGATGGCTTCTTGCTGACTCTGGCCAGCAGCGAACCCTCTTTTGGCCAAGGCCATGAAGCTTCCCGACGCTTGAGTGGTAGTGTTTTATAAGCCGCCTTAGCATCCAATTATCTCGATATGTAACTTTAATTAAGTATTTCAAGCCCGAGGCCGTTACCCAGCTTGTTCGATGGGGCCTCCATGCAGGCCGACCGTGGTGACACGGTCGGTTTTTGCGTACCTGGGACCTGTCTTTTCAGCGTTGCTCGGGGAATATGATGCGTTTGGGCTTGAAACAGAAGTTGTGGTTGCCATTGATCTTGTGCTTGATGGCGTTGGTGGCGGTTTTTGCGTTTGTGAACTATCAGCTCTATCAGGCACAGATGGAGGAGCGAAAAAGTAGTTTGCAGCACATCGTCAATATTGCAGCAAACATTACGCAGGACTATCAGCAACTGGTCAGCAAAGGCGTTCTGAGCAAGGAAGAGGCGCAAAAGCAGGCGCTGCAACGCATCGCTAGTATCCGTTTTGGGCAGGAAGGTTATGTGTCGGTGTTATCGACCGATGTGGTGTCCATCATGAATCCCAGCCGACCGGAGCTGGACGGCCAGGACGTCAGTGCCGTGGTCGATAGCAACGGCGTGCACCCTTTTGCCGAGATGAGCCGCATCGGCCGCAATGGTGGCGAAGGTTTTCTGGAGTATCACTGGCCCAAACTTAGCGACAAGAGCAATGCCCCCAAACTGGCCTTTGGCAAAGGGGTGACGCAGTGGGATTGGGTGCTGACCTCGGGCGTATATATCGACAATATTCAGGCGCGCTTCCTGAGCAATCTGCTCAGCTCGTCAATCGTGTTTGTTCTGATCGTGCTGCTGGTATCAGCGGTTACTGTGTTTCTGGCGCGTCAGATCTTTGCCGAGCTGGGGGCTGAGCCCAAAATTTTGCATGAAGCGGCCCAAGCCATTGCCAATGGCGATTTGCGTGTGACTCATTCCCTACGCTCGATTCCGGACAATAGCGTGATGGCCTCCATCGAGCAGATGCGCCTGAAGCTGAACGAGGTCATGCGCACGCTGCAACACAGCAGTGGTGTGATTGCGGACGATACCTCGCAACTGTCTGTGGGCAATCTGGAGCTGTCCAGTCGCACGACTCAGCAGGCCGCGGCCTTGCAGGAAACAGCATCGGCCATGGAAGAGATGACGGGCACCGTTCGCATGAGCGAAGAAAACGCCATGCGTGCCGAGGAAGTTTCCAGCCAGGTGCAGAAAACAGCCCAGCATGGTGGTCAGATGGTTAGTGAGCTGGTGGACCGCATGGGCGCGATTCGCGATACCAGTGGCAAGGTGGCGGACATCACCACGGTGATTAACTCGATTGCCTTCCAGACCAATATTCTGGCCTTGAACGCGGCTGTGGAAGCGGCGCGAGCCGGTGAGCAAGGTCGAGGCTTTGCGGTGGTGGCGGGTGAGGTACGTGCTCTGGCGCAGCGCACGACGGCGTCAGCCCAGGAGATTGCTCAATTGGTGGAAGCGTCCTCCAATAGCACCCGCGAAGGCGTGCAATTGATGGGGCAGGTCGGTGAGGTTATTGATGAGATGGTCACCGGCAGCTCGCAAGTGATGACGATTGTGCACGAGATTGCGGCTTCTACTCGCGAGCAAACCATTGGTATCGAGCAAATCAACGTGGCGGTGGGGCAGTTGGATTCGGCCACTCAGCAAAACGCGGAAATGGTGAACCAGGTGGCGCACACCTCCAGCGAGTTGCAGGAGCAGGTGCAAGAGCTGGATCGTTTGATTCAGGCTTTCCGTCTGGGGTGATAAATGGCGCCGCCTCGCGCCAGCCAAGGGGTGCGCTGATTATTTTTGATCGTATACTGCTTCTTGGTACTGGGCTTGTCCTGCGGCAAACCGGCATTTAGGAGGATGTATGTTGCGCGCACCTGTTGTTGCTGTATTGATGGTGGGAATGGTTGGGTCGGCTTGGGCGGCTACGCTGCCTTCGGCTCAAGGTGAGGTTCAGGCGCACGAACATCATGAACGAATACTGAGCTTGCAGCAAAATGAGCTGGTGCAAGGCAGTTGGCAGCACAGTGGTGATGTGGCGCTGGAATTGTTCGGCCCGGATGGCAAGGCGATTCGTCATTGGGCAGATGCACCGGAACGGGGTGGCCCTTTTGGCTTTATTGCCAGCACGGCGGGCGAGTATCGTTTGCGTGTGCAAGGGCAGGGCGAGTATCAGTGGCAGGTTAAATCGGTTACGGCTCCCCAGGCGCCGGCTCAGGCCGAGCCTTTGCAAGGCGATGTGATCCGTCAGTGGAGCATGCGCTTGCGCGCGGGCGAGCCGTCTCGCGGTTTCTGGGACTATGTGCAGCGTGTGGGTTCGCCTTTGGTGGAGCGCTACAGCACTACGCATGATCGCGTCACGTTTGTCTGGCGCGGTGCTCAGAACGAGGTGCGTCTGCATGGCGGGCCTTTCTCGTATACCGATCGCATGCATCGTTTGGGTGAGTCGGATATCTGGTACATCACTTACGATTTGCCGCGTGATGCCCGCTTTGCCTATCGCATGGCGCCGGATGTGCCTTATGTGGGCCAGAACCTGGCGCGCGAAGTGCTGCGGGCGGCGTTGCAGCGCGATCCTCATAATGCCAAGGCTTTGCCGGAAAACAGCAAGGATCTGTTTGATGGTGAGTCTGTCTTGCGTTTGACGCAGGCACCTGCCGAGGTGGTGAGCCTGGAGCCGCAGCAGTTGGGGCAGGGGCAATGGCGTACGGAGCGCTTGCCCAGCGAGGCTTTGGGTGTGGAACGGCAGGTGCAGATTTATCAGCCTGCGGGCACTCGGGCTCAGGAAATTGATCACACCTTGATTTTGTTCGATGGTCGGGACTATCGGGATTTGGCGCGCGCGCCGGCCATGCTGGATACCTTGATTGCGCAGGGGCGCGTGGAGCCTATGTGGCTGGTCCTGGTGGACAATCCGGGCATGGCGGAACGGGCTCGTGAGTTGCCGCCTAATGAGGCTTATATCAAGTTTCTGGATAAGGAATTGATGCCTTGGCTCAAGGCCCAAGGGGTGCAGTCGACAGCGGACAAGACGGCGATTGGCGGCTCCAGCTACGGTGGTTTGGCTGCCATGAATGCCGCCTGGCGTTTGCCGCAGCTGTTTGGCAATGTCTTGAGCATGTCGGGGTCGTTCTGGTGGGCTCCGACGGGTGATGCTCGTGGGCAGTGGCTGACGCGGCAGATGGCGGACTCAGAAGCTGTGCCAGTGAAGATTTATATGAGCGCCGGGGTGTTTGAGTCTTCAGGCTCCAGCCGGGATGTCAGCCTGGTGCAGGCGAATCGCCATCTGGATGATGTGCTGCGGGCGCGGGGGTATGACGTGCGTTACGTGGAGAGTGCGACGGCACATGATTTTGTGGCGTGGCGGGATGCTTTGGCTTTGGGTTTGGAGCATTTGTTCGGGATTGAGCAGGTTGAGGCTCCGGTCGAGAACAAGAAGTAGCTGGACTTAAGTTGTGAGGGACGGGCTATAGGCGGGCTCAGGAGGCTGGACCGGGGGGCTGTTCGGGTCGGGGCAGGCTCCGGCGGGGCTGAGCGCTTGCTGGTGCTGCGCACCAGTTCCCTTGGCCTGAGATTGCTACGGGCGGGGCCTGAACTCGCCAGGTACTTGGTCCCCCGGACCAAGTACAAGCGCCTGGCTCAAACAGCAGGCCCCTTGCATCCCTACGCAATCTCAGGCCCGCGGCAAGCACTCTGATCCGCCCCGCCGGAGCCTGCCCCGACCCGAACAGCATGGTGGCAGTGCTCTTGAGTGGGCCTGCTTTCAACGGTTGTTGGCGGGGGCGGTTGGCACGCTGGAGCTGCTCGATCTAGTTCACAGACTCGACGGAATTAAGAGGTAGCTGATAGGAGGCTACCTGCACTGAGCAGGTCTAATCTGATGCTGACCTGACCTGACCTGACCTGACCTGATTCGATCCGATTTGACCTGACTGAGTCTGTCTTCATTGAGCCGCATTTACGATGTTTCGGTTCGTTCGTATTCTTCCTTGACTTGGCAATAGGTGGTCAGTCCTTATCGGCACTGTCACTAGTAGGGATGTTCGTATGCTTTTGTCCGGCCTCGTTCCGATGGGCAATAAAAAAGGGCGGAGATTCCGCCCTTTTTTGCGTCTGGCTGTTTAGCCTTGGTCCAGTGTGGCACCGCCGTCTACTCGCAGGTCGGACAGGGTGATGTGGCTGGCGCGGTCCGAGAGCAGGAACAGGACGGCTTCGGCGATTTCTTCGGGGGTGGCGATTTTTTGCAGGGGGATGCCCAGACGGTAGTTTTCGCCGGAACCCGCGATGACGGTTTCGCGCGAGCTGCCTTGTGCCCACATGGCTTGTTGCATGGGGGTGTCGGTGGAGCCGGGGGAGATGATGTTCACCCGGATGCCGTGTGGGGCCAGTTCCAGGCCCAGGCAGCGGCTCAGTTGGGTGACGGCGGCTTTGGAGGCGGCGTAGGCACCCATGGCGATGCGTGGTGTGGCGGCGGAGTTGGAGCTGACGTTGACGATGGCGCCTTGTTTGCGCTCGATCATGCCTTTGGCCACGTTGCGGCAGACGTTGAAGACGCCGGTGGTGTTGATGGCAAAGGTGCGATCCCATTGTTCGTTGCTCAGCTCGGTGATGCGGCCCATTTGCAGGACGCCCGCGACACAGGCCAAACGATGAATGGGGCCCAGTTTTTCCTGCCCTTGGGCTAGCGCTGCATCGACGGCATCGGCTTGGCTGATGTCGACCAGGTGGCAGGACACCCGATCACTGTATTCGGATTGACTCAGTTGGGTCAGTCCTTCTACGTCCAGGTCCAGGGCGATGACGCTGGCGCCTCGTTCCAGCAGTAGTTGGGTGACGGCAGCGCCAATGCCACGGGCCGCGCCCGTGACGGCTATGCATTCACCTGCAAATTCTTGTGTGCTCATGTGTGCTTCCTGTTTAGCTTTGCAGGCTGTCCTGGATTTCGGCGCAGGTCAGGCTGACGCCGCAGCGTTGCGAGACGTGGCGGATCGCCATGTGGTGTTCTTCCAGCGAGAAGTCGGCAACGCCGTCGATGGCCAGGAAGGGCTGCACGTCTTGCATGAAGGCTTCCAGGGCGGTGGTCATGCAGCCGATGTGGGCGTAAACGCCGGTGATGATCAGTTGATCGCGGCCCAGATTGCGCAGTTGCTCACGCAGGTCGGAGCGCTGGAAGGCGCTGTAGCGCCACTTGGTCAGCATGATGTCGTTTTCGGCCGGTGTCAGCTCGGGCACGACGGCTTGCTGGCTGTGGAATTCGCTGGCGGTCAGGCCGGGGCCCCAGAAGTCGTTCAGCAAGGCGCGGTCTTTTTCGGGCTGCTCGGTAGGCTGGGCGGTGTAGAACACGGGTATTCCCAGCTTGTGGCAAACCTCGCGCAGGGCGGCAATGCGTTCGATCAACATGGGGATAGGAGCCTGGCTCATATCGTATTTCTGCAGAAAGTAGGTCTGCATATCGTGTATGAGCAGGGCGGCACGATTGGCCTGTGGGCGCCAATTGACGCGGTTGGCTACGGAGGTTTGAGGCAGTTCGTAGCTGGGCAAGGCGTGAATGGTCATGAATCGTGTCTCCTTTAGATTGTTATGTTCTGGGCCAGACCCAATGAGTTGATCAGGGTCATGAGTTTATTGCCGGTTTCCTGACGTTCCAGGGCAGGGACGGAGCCGTCCACAATGCCGGCGCCAGCCGATAAGGTCAGCCCTTGCTGGGTGTAATGGCCGCAACGAATAGCGACTGCCCATTCGCCGTTGCCTTCGTGGTCGTTCCAGCCTATGGCGCCTGCAAAGTAGCCGCGATCAAAGACTTCAGTGGCTTCGATGGCCTGCATGGCGGGCTGGGTGGGCAGGCCGCAAACGGCCGGCGTGGGGTGCATGGCCAGTGCCAGCTCCAAAGAGGTGACGGATGGGTCACGCAAACGGCCGCTGATACGGGTGGACAGGTGCCACAGGTTGGCGGTGCTGGTCAGGCTGGGGCCATCAGGCACGTCCAGGGAGTCGCAGAACTGGGACAGGATACGCACCACGTCTTCAATGACGTAGGCGTGCTCGCGCAGGTCTTTGCTGGAGGCCATCAAGCTGTCGGCGCTGGCCTGGTCGCGCTGTGGGTCGGCAAAGCGGGGGGCGGTGCCTGCCAGCGGGTTGACGGTAACCAGATCGCCCTGGCGACGCACCAGCAACTCGGGGCTGGCCCCAAAAAACAGATCCGGGTCTTGAGCCTTGCCGCCCGGCAAGGGCAGGGCGTAGGTGTAACCGGCAGGATTGCTGTGGAGCATATTGCTCAACACAGTCTGACGGTCCAGGGCTTCGTTCAGGGTGATGGTGACAGTGCGGGCCATCACGGTTTTGGAAATGTTCTGTTCGCGCATCGTGGCCAGGATGCGGCTGACGCTGTCTTCGTAGCCTTCGCCATCAGGCAGCAGGCTTTGGCTGGCAATGCTGTTGCTGGATTTGGCCAACGGCGGGCGCTGTACCGGGCGCAGCAGCACGGGATCGCGCTGATATTCTTTGGGAACGCGCAGGTAAGCCTGGCGAGTCGGGTTAAAGGGGATCACTCCCATCAACAGGGGGGCGTCCAGACCTTGCTGAGCGGCTTGCGCCAGCAAGGCTTGGGCATCAGAGAGCAGTCGCCCTTGGGCATTGTTGGTATGCCGCTCCAGTGCCGTGCCGTGTGCCATCAAACTGACGGTGGGAGAGGCAAATACGCTGCTGTCGGCCTGGTAATGACCTAACCATTCTTCAATGGTGGCATGGCGGACTTGGTCGGCTATACGGCTATTCATAGGAGTCCTTTTTGGGGCAAGGGTTTTGCCTTGGCGCCCCTTTTCATGGAAGGGGCGCATCGGGCGGTTTACTTCAGGTGCAGGCGTGTGATGCGGTCAGCCGTCTGGTCATCCTTACCTTTGGATTTGTTGACCAGATAGGCATTGCCTTCGCCATCCAGGGAGACGTGGTTGGGGAAGCTGCCACCGTCCAGGTTGGCAACGATTTCACCCTTACCGTTCACGGCCGTCACGGTGCCCGCACCGCGGGAGGCCACGTAAGCCAGGGATGTCTTGGGATCGAAGACCACGTTCAGGGCACCGGCACCGATCTTGATGTCGTGCTGAACGGCACCGTCTTTGGCATTGATGATCAGCAGATTGTCGCTGCCTTGGGCGGCGACGTAGACCTGGTCATTCTTGCTGTCTACCGACACACCAGCCAGACCACGTGCACCGGGCACGGGGAAGACGGTTTGAGCATTGCCGTTTTTCAGGTCAATAATGATCAGCTCGTTGGTGCTGGCGCTGACGGTGTACAGACGGTCTTTTTCAGCGTCCAGAATCAGGCTCATGCTGCCGGGCTTGTTGCGGGTCTTCGATTGCAGCTCGATCGGGTCCAGCTGAGTCAGCTTCTTGGTGTCGAATACAGCTATGGTGTTGGCGCCGGGCGAGGACACGTAGGCACGGTCTGTTTTCTCGTCTACAACCACGTCGCGTGGGTGGCTGACGACGCCGTCTTCAAACTGTTTGACCAGTTTCAGGTCTTTCTGGCTGTAGACAGCAATGGAGCTGCTGCGGGTGTTGGTGACCCAGACATTGCCTTGCTTGTCGTCCACGTCCACACCGTAAACGGCTTGAACCTGACCATCGTCACGGCCTTTTTGGGCGGCAGGTGTCACGCTGGCCTCAACCGCCAGGGTCTTGGGGTTCACTTTGACCAATTGCGACTGCTTGACGGGTGGGCGGCCTACGGCGGAAGTCACGAACAGCACTTTGTTCTTGGGGCTGTAGGCGCTTTGGTACAAGCCGGGCACCAAGTGCTGGGATTGCAGTTCGAATTTGTCCTGACCGCTCAGCTCAACTTTTGGGGACACCTTCAGATTGAAGATGTCGGCCGTCGAGGGCTTGCTGACTTGCATGACGACAGGGTGCACGCCCACAGCGGCGTCAGCGGGGATGGCGATCTTGGTGCTCAGATTGCCTTCTTTGTCGGCAACCAGGGCTTGAGGGGTCAGGGTGTGACCGTTTTGCAGCAGGATCACTTCCTGGCCGGGGGTGAAACCACGGCCAGCCAGTTGGGCTTCGGAGCCTGCATAGACCACGCCAGCAGCATTCAGGGAACCGCGAAAGTCAGCATCAGGCTGGTCAAAAGCGGGGGCTGCAAAGGCATTGGCCAGGGACAGGGACAGGACGGCTGCGCTCAGGCCGGCCTTGCGCAGCAATGCGGCAGGGGTACGGCGAATGCAATTGACATTGATTAGCATCTTTTAATCCTAAATAAAGGTTCGGTCGACAAGACGGTCCATGTAGGAGATCTTTCTACAGGCGTGCAGCAGGCGTGGGTAGAACAAAAGCGAGATGTCAGGCATTGGGCGGGCCATCCTGTTTGCTGGCCGAACGCAGGCCTTGGTTAAACACGCCGAAACCGCAAGCGACAGCGGCACAGGCCAAACCACCCACGGCCACGGCGACTGCCGGGCCCAGCAGACGGGACAGATAACCCATTTGCATATTGCCCAAGGCCTGGCCCAGGGAATATTGCGTCATCCACAAGCTGGAGACACGGCCCAACAGGTAATCGGGGGTGTGGTGCTGAACCAGCGCCATACGCATGATTTTGGAGATGGTGTCGGCAGCACCCATGATGGCCAGGCAAACCAGTGCCCACCACAGGGTCGCTTGCAGGGACAGGGCCGCTACCGCCAGGCCCCAGATCAGCACGGCAATCACAATGGCAGCACCTGGGCGGGATACCTGACGGCACCAGCCACTGGACAGGGCGGCCAGCGTGGCACCGACGGCCGGAGCGGCGTAGAGATAGCCGGTGGCGGTGGCGCCCATTTTCAGAATGGTGTCGCCCCACTCGGGCATCAGGGCCAAAGGCGTGGCCAGAATCAGGGCAGCCAGATCAATCAGCAACAGGGCGCGCAGCAAGGGGTGGCTGGCCACAAAACCAAGGCCATCACGCAGGGATTGGAAGGCATTTTTCTGGGGCTGCTTGCCCGCTTGCGGAGGCAAGGGCGGCAGAGCACGCAAGAGTAAAGGGGTGACGATGACCCCGCACAGGACAATCACGTAGCAGAAAATCAGACCAGGACCGGAGATCAACACGCCTGCCAAGGCGGGGCCGATAATACCGCCCAACTGCATGGCCAGACCGGACAGGGCGGCCGCAGCGGCCAGCTTGTCTCGACCGACCAGTGCCGGGGTAGCGGACATCATGGCCGGGACGCTGATCCCGCCTGCCGCACCACCAATGGCAGCGGCCACATAGATCAACCAGACCTGCGGGTTGGGCAGCAGCGTATTGAGCAGGAACAGCACCACGCTGATGATGTAGACACTGCGCGACCAGACCATCAGGCTGCGCCTGTCCATGCGGTCCGACAAGACACCGCCGGCAATCAGTGCCAGCACCATGGGGGTGGCCATGGATACGTTCAGAAAGGCAACGGCCACACTGGATTTGGTCAGCTCATAAAGCTGCACGCTGGCAGCCACCATCAACATGCCGGTGACCAGCACCGTGGCGGCCCGAGCGAAGTAGGCAAAGCGGAATGCTCGACTTTCGATTAGTGGCGAGATATCCAGAAAGAAACGTCTTACAGACATGGCTTATACATCGAGTTCAGGGTGGGCTTGTGCCTGTTCGGCAAAAGCCATGGCCGAGTCCATCAGCGGGGCCATGATGGCCACGGCTTCAGTACCGGTCAAATGCGCGTGCAAGGAGGCAATGTCGTGCACATCCAACTGCCCTGTGTAGGGCTTCCACAAATCGGGATGCAATTGTGTGCCGGCGTGATCCAGCGCCGCGCGGAAATAAAGCATGGGGCCGTCATAGACGTGATGCTCGTACAGGCGCACCAGGCGGTTATTGTTTTCCACCACCTGAAATACGCTGTCCAGACGCGTGTCGGGCAACTCGGCCAGCGGGTGACCGCTGCGCTTGAGGAAGTCCACCACACCCTGACGGGTCAGGGAAACGTCGGGCAAGCTGTCTGGGTCGTGGCCCGCAATATGCAGCAGCGCCTTGTAGATGGCATTGGGCTCGGGGGCCGGTTCGTTACGCCACGCGTCGCTGGGATAGGCGTCCAGCAAGGACAACATGCCTACCAGTTGACCGCGACGACGCAGCTCCACGGCCATGGCCTGAGCAATAATGCCGCCCACGGACCAGCCTGCCAGATGGTAGGGGCCTTGTGCTTGAACTTGCTCGATACGATCCACATACACCTTGGCCATGGCATCCAGGCTGCCATCCAGACCCAGCGAGGCGTCAGACAGCACACTGGCTTGCAAGCCATAAACAGCGCGGCCGGCAGGCAGGTGACGTGCCAGTGCCCCATAGCACCAGGACAAACCACCGGCCGGGTGAACCACAAACAGTGCGGGCTGGTCGTTCAGCCCCGGACGCAAGGCGATGATGGGACCAAAACCATCGGCTGCTGCGCTGCCAGACTGATCCAGATGTTTGGCCAGACGGGCAATAGTGGGGTATTCAAAAATAGTGCCAATTGATACGGCCTGACCGCGTGCTTCGCGCAGTATCAAGGCCAGTTTGGCAGCTAGCAGCGAGTGTCCGCCCAGGGCGAAGAAGTCGTCGTCGGCGTAAAACGCTTCGCTGCTTTCCAGCACGGTGGCGAAAGCGGCGGCAATTTGGTGCTGAGTGGCACCATCCAGCGGCAAGCCTGCCGAGCGGGCCTGCAAGGCAGGAACGGGCAGCGCCTTGCGGTCCAGCTTGCCATTGGCTGTCACCGGCAGGGCATCCAGGCTGATCCAGGCGCTGGGCACCATGTAGGACGGCAAGTGCTCGCCTACATAAGCGGCCAGCGTGTTGTCCGTGCACTGGCTGCCTGCTTGCGGTACCCAGTAAGCCACAATCGCCATTTGACCGGGTATGTCTTCACGGGCAATCACGGCTACGTGGGCCACATCGGGGTGACGCGCCAGCAAGGCTTCAATTTCACCCAGCTCGATACGTTGACCGCGCAGTTTGATCTGGTGATCGGAGCGGCCCAGGAAAATAACCGCGCCATCTTCACGCCAGCGGGCCACATCGCCAGTGGCGTACATGCGGTGGCCATGCAGGGCGTAAGGGTCGGGCACAAAGCGTTCTTCAGTCAGGTCCGGGCGGCCCCAGTAGCCTTGCGCCAACTGTCGGCCAGCCAGGTAAAGATGACCGGCCACGCCGGGCGGTACAGGTTGCAACTGCTCGTCCAGAATGTACAGGGCGGTGTTCCATACGGGGAAACCGATGGGCACAGGCTGGGATTGATCATCGCGCGACGCAGGCCAGTAGGACACGTCCACAGCAGCTTCGGTTGGGCCGTACAGATTGTGCAGCTCGGCGTTCAACAGAGAATGGAAGCGGTCGCGGGTAGCGGCCGACAGTTCTTCACCACTGCAAAACACCAGACGCGGAGCCAGTCCACGAGCGGCAGGCTCATCCAGGAAGGCGCTGAGCATGGAGGGCACAAAGTGCAGCACTGTGATGCTTTGTTCGCGCATCAGGCGGGCAATATGAGCCGGATCGCGGTGCGCTTGTGGTGGGGCGACGACCAAGGTTGCACCTGACAGGAAGGGCAGGAAGAACTCCCACACCGACACGTCAAACGTGGCCGGGGTTTTCTGCAAAATTCGATCACCGGCACCAATGCTGTAGTGCGTTTGCATCCATACCAGACGATTGACGATGGCGTCGTGGTTAACCAGCACGCCTTTGGGTGTGCCGGTAGAGCCGGAGGTGTAGATCAGGTAGGAAGGATCGTGCGGACCGGCGGCGGCCCAGTCTGGCGCACTGCAGGTTTGTTCAGGCTGCGGGACCAGCAAAGAGGCATTGAGCGTGCAACCGGGCTGGCCGATCAGCAGTCGCGGTTGAGCGGCCTGCAAGATGGTGTTCAGGCGATCGGCAGGCTGGTCCAGATCCAGCGGCAAGTAGGCAGCACCAGCACGGTGAATAGCCAGCAAGGACAGCACCAGCTCCAGCGAACGAGGCAGGGCCACGGCGACAATATCGCCGGTCTGCACACCGGCCAGACGCAGTTGCGCGGCCAGATTGGCGGTTTGTTCGTTGATCTGGGCGTAGTTGAGCTTCTTGCCTTCAAACTCCAGGCCACTTTGTTCCGGGTGAGCCTGCAACTGGGCGTGGATCAGTGCCCATAGCGTTGTTTCAGGGACCGGGTGAGCAGTCTGGTTGACGGTCTCAATCCAGTGGTGGTGTTCGGCATTCGTCAAGGTTGGCACGGCAGACAGGGTTTCAGCCTGCAAAGCGCGCAGCAGGAACTGTTCCAGACGGACCAGATGGGTTTGAATCTGCTCGTCGGTGTACAGACGCGGGTTGGCTTCCACTTCCAGACGCAAGCCACTGGCATCGGGTTGGGCGCGGAAGGTGAAGTTCAAGTCTTCCACGGGGCCAGCGCACAGCACGGTCTGGCTGGCGGTCAGGCCCGCTTGTTCGTAGGGTGCATCGAACGGCAGCACGTTGATGATGGGGCCGTGCAGGCGACGCATGCCACCGAGCAAACCCAGATCACGGCGCAGTTGTTCACTACGGTAGCGGCCATGACGACGTGCCTGACGCAGAGCCTTGGAAACTTGGATCAGGTACTGATTCAAGGGCTGGGATTCGTCGATCTGCAAACGCAGCGGAGCCACGTTCATGACGGTGGAGACGATACGGGCACTGATATGGCCCAGACGGCCCATCCAGGGCACGCCCACCGTGCATTCGTCCTGGCGGGTGTGACGGCGCACATAGGCGGCGGTCAGGCCCGTCAGAATGTCTGGCCAGCTGATGTCGCTGCTTTGTGCCAATGCTTGCAGGCTGGCTGTCAGTTCGGGCTTGACGGCGCTGCGTGCCAGCAGGAAATGATGATCGCTCAAAGCCTGGGATTCGCTCAGGCTTTGGGCGGGCTCTGCATCGCTTAATGTGTCCAGCCAGAACTGTCTGTCCTTGCTGCGGCGCTCGCTACTCCGATAGTTTTGATCGTCATCCTGTAAAAGGGTGAACGATTCCAGCGCATGCCCATGATCTTCACGGCCACTGAGCAGGGCCTTGTAGAGCTTGACCACTCGCGTCTCGATCAGTGCCATGCCATAGCCGTCAGCGGCCAGATGATGGATACGCTGATACCAAAGATGGTGCTTGGGCCCCAGTACAAACAGGATGTGCCGTGCCAGTGGCGCAACGGTTGGGTCCAGCGGTGTGCGCAGGTCCGCCATCAGCTGGGCTTGGGCTTGTTCGGCCCCGTCTGCGTGGGCAGACAGGTCCACAATTTCCAGTTGAATGGGCTCTTGCGGGCGCAGGTACTGGGCCGGGCCGTCTGGCGTGTCCACCATGCGCAAGGTCAAGGCATCGGCTTCGGTCAGCGTCAGATTGATGGCTTGCGCAAACAGCGCGGTGTCCAGCGCCGAATGGATATGCGTGCAGTGCCCGGTATTGAAAATCGGGTTGAGCGGGTCCAAACGCTGGGCGTACCACAGACCTTCTTGTGCTTCGGTCAGGGGGCGCAATGGCAGTTCGGAAGGGGAGCTAAACATAAGCGTGTTGCAGTAAGAAAATCAACGGCCGTTCTGTTGGGCGCGTTCGATCAGGGACCACCACTGGCCCAAGGTGACCACCGAGGCCATCTCGGAAAACTCGATAGGAGCGCCAGCTTCGCGCCAGCGGGTGGCCAGGGTCATGACGCGCATGGAGTCCAGACCCAGGTCGATCAGATTGTCATCATCCAGAATGTCCTGGGGGTCTTCATGCAGCATGGCGGCAATATCTGCGCGCATGCGTTCCAGGGTAAGTGCAGTACTCATGATTGTTCTTGCGTTGTGTTTTCGAGTTGTTCGCGCAGTTGGGCGCGCAATTCCTTGCGGCTGATCTTCAGGGCCGCAGTTTCCATGAAACGGTCCACAAACACGATTTGATCCGGCACTTTGAAGTCGGCCAGACCGCGGCTGCGTATCCATTTCTTCAGTTCAATCGCGCGGGGCTTGTCATCCTTGGGGATGATGAAAGCGCAGCTGCGCTCACCCAGAAACTCGTCGGGCACCGATACCACGGCAGCATCAAAGACCTGCGGGTGAGCCAGCAGATGATCTTCAATTTCCTCGGCGGAGATTTTCTCGCCAGCGCGGTTGATGTGGTCAGTGGCACGGCCCTGAACCATCAAGTAGCCTTCGGGCGTCATGCGCACCACGTCGCCTGTGCGATAGAAGCCGTCCTCGGTAAAGGAGCGGGCATTGGCCGCGGGGTTGTTGTGGTAGGCACGGATCGTGTAAGGACCCCGTGTCAGCAGATAGCCGGTTTCCCCAGGGGCGACCGGATTGCCGTTGTCGTCCACGATCAGGATTTCATCGTCCGGGCTGATGGGACGGCCCTGTGTGTTGATGATGGTGTCCTCGGGATCGTCCAGGCGGGTGTAGTTCACCAGACCTTCGGCCATGCCGAACACCTGCTGCAAGGTCACACCCAGAGTGGGACGTACACGCTTGGCCGCTTCGGCGTTCAATTTGGCACCACCCACCTGGATTACTTTCAACGAATCCAGCTTGGCATCGGTCTTGGTGGCTGCATCCATCCACAGCATCAGCAGCGGGGGGACCAGACTGGTGTCGGTTACGCCTTCGCGCTCGATCAGCTCAAAGCAAACGTCCGGGCTGGGGGCGGGGCTCAGCACCACTCTGGCTCCGGCGTACAGTGCACCCAGAAAACCGGGTGAACTCATGGGAAAGTTGTGGGCAATGGGCAAAGCGCCCAGAAACACACTGTTCTCGTCCAGTCCGGCAATCTTGGCGCTCTCGCGCAAGGTGTAGATGTAGTCGTCGTGCGTGCGGGGGATCAGCTTGGACAAGCCGGTGCTGCCCCCCGAGATTTGCAGGAACGCCACTTCGGAAGGCTGGGCCGCCGATACGGGTACGTCTACATTGGCAGCGCTGCTTTGCAACTGGGCCAGGGACGTAAATTCTTGTGCGTCGCCCACGATGTAAACCTGCTCGACCTGCGGGCAGCGTTCACGCAGTTCGCGCACCAAAGGCAGGTAGTCAAAACCGGCATGAGCGTCCACACCAATATAGGCGCGCGCTTGAGCAGTATTGGCAAAGTGTTCGACTTCGGTGATGCGGTGCGCAGGCAGGACGTACACGGGCAAAAGACCGGCACGGAACAGGCCAAAGATCACACTGACAAACTCAGGGATGTTGGGCAGGTGCACCAGGACGCGGTCGCCCTTGCGCAGACCGGCTTGCAGCAGGCCCGCCGCGATCTGACTGGCGTACTGGTCCAGCGCGCCATAGGTCCAGCGCTGGGTGCCGCCAACAATGGCTTCGCGTTCCGGGTGGTTTTGCGCGCGCGTGCGCAGCAAAGCGCCAAAAGTTTCTCCTTGCCAGTGTCCAGCATCGCGGTATCGCTGGGCAAAAGCGTCAGGCCAAATTTGTTCAACAGGAATAGATTTCATCATGGTAATGAGAACTATTACATAAATAAGTAGGCTTGTCAGATTTACTCGTGCTCAGTCAGCTTGGTGTCAGGCAGTTGAGCGCTGTCCAAAAAGCTGACTGTCCACGGAGCAAAGGGGGTGTTCAGGCAGATGGCGGCGGCATAGTTTTCCACCGGCCGGTGACTGTGCACCACCAAACCTTGCAAGATGGGATGGGGGGATTGTACGGTGCATCCATGATCTGGGTGACCGTCCAAGGATAATTCTTGAGGCTGAATATGAAAACCCGTGCCTGCATGTTTCAGGGCGGCCTCTTTGCCACACCAAAGCGCGTAGAAGTCCAGATCGCTCTTTAGCCAGAAACGCTCGGACGGCACACTGCAATGTTCGACCAGCCCTGCTTTGACGGGCAGGCGCATGGCCTCGATGTCTACGCCTATAGTTCGGTCGGCAATTCCAATCAGCACACGCTCGCCGCTGTGCGACAGGCTAAAGTGCAGATCGGCATCGTCCAGATCCAGCACGGGCTTGCCATGTTCCAGTTGGGTGATGGGAACGGCGCGCGGCGTGCAGCCCAGCAAGGGCGCCAGAAAATGGCGCAGCGCACCGTGGGCCAGCAGGCTTAAATGCTGGTCCGACTGCTGTCTGCGACGGGCAATCACCGCCAAGGTGTGGTCGGGAACCTGGTTTCGTAACCAGGATTCCATACCAGCGGGTAAGGGAAGCGACAAACTGTATACAGACAGCATGTCAAAGTCCCAAATGGCGTTGCAAAAGGGCGGCGTCCTGGCGCAGTTGCTCGGCAGGGCCGTCATACACCAGTTGACCATTACCCAATAACAAAGCGCGTTTGGCCAACTGCAGAGCCAGACTTAAATTCTGTTCGGCGATCAGTACGGTAATGCCTTGCTCGTTCAGCGTTTGCAGCTGCGGCAGCAAGGTGTCCTGAATCGTCATGGGAGCCAGGCCTTCGCTGGGTTCGTCCAGAACAATAATGGAGGACTGCGTCAGCAGCGCACGGGCCAGTGCCAGCAATTGTCGTTCGCCACCGCTCAAGGCGGAGCAGGAGGACTGGCGGCGTTCGTACAGACGCGGCATGGCTTCGTAGATACTGTTCAGCGTCCAACGATCATCCGAGCGCGGACGTCGAGCCAGCCCGGCCAAACGCAGGCTTTCCTGCACGGTCAGCGTTGGGAAACGGCCCCGGCCTTGTGGTACCAAAGCCATGCCCAGCAGGGCGATTTTGTGCGTGGGCCAACCTGCAATGTTTTTCCCGTGCACATTGATTTGTCCGCTCCACTGCGGGCCCATATTGAACAGGCAGTGCAGGAGGCTGGTTTTTCCGGCGCCGTTGCGGCCCAGCAGGGCCACGCTTTGCCCGGCGGGGATATCCAGCGAAATTTCTTGCAGAATGTCGGCACGGTCGTAGCGTGCATGCAGGCCGGAGATGTTCAGCGCTGTGCTCATGCCGTCTCCAAAGCCAGTTCGCCCAGATAGGCCTGACGCGCGCCTTCGTGCTGGCGCACGGCGTCCGGGGTGTCGCAGGTCAACAAGGTGCCCGATGACAGCACGGCAATCCGGTCACATTCCTGGAAAACAATATCAATGTCATGGCTGATCAGCAGCACGGCACATTGGCCGCGCATGGCGTGGACCAATGCCATGACTTCACGCGATTCGGACTCGGACAGACCAGCGGTAGGCTCGTCCAGCAAGAGCACGCGGGGTTGCTGCGCCAAGGCGATCAGCAAATCCAGAATGCGCTGCTCTCCATAGGACAGGGATCGACCCAGCACATGGCCCCGGCCGGCCAGGGCGCTATGTTCCAGCAATGCTTCGGCTGCTTCTTGGCTGGCGGCGCGGGCGGCCTTGCGGCCCCACCAGTGGTAGGCGCAATCTTTTTTGATGCGCACGGCCAGAGCCAGGTTTTGCAGCAGGGTCAGTTCAGGAAAAATACGGCTGGTCTGAAAGCTGCGCACCATGCCTTGTTTGGCGCGTTCAATCGGACCCAGATTGCGCAGGTCCTTGCCTTCCAGGAATACCTGACCGCTGGAAGGAGAGGCCAGACCACTGATGATGTTGAACAGCGTGGTTTTACCTGCGCCATTGGGGCCAATCAGCCCCAGGGTTTCGCCCGCACGCAGCTCCAGGCTGACGTCCGTCAGGATATCCAGACCGCCTACATGCAAGGCCAGTTCGCGAGTGCTTAATAAAACGCTCATGCAGACCTCTTGCGTCGTTCTGCCAGACCATTGGGCATGAACAGAACTGTCAGCACAAAGATCAAACCTACCAGTAACTGCCAACGATCCGTGTAGGAGCTCAGGTAGGTCTGGGCAAACAGATAGAAGGTGGCCCCAATAAATGCGCCGCGCCAGGTGCGTATGCCACCGATCACACCCATGATGATGAGCGTGGCCGAGAAGCTCCAATGCACTTGCTGCGGGCTGACGTACTGATTCGCAAAGGGATACAGGCCGCCAGCAGCACCCGCTACCGCACCTGCAATCATGAAGGTGTAAAGGCGGATACGCCATGCCTGATAACCCAGGGCGGCCATGCGCAAGGGCTGATCGCGCAGACCGGTCAAGGCCAGCCCGATTGGGGCGCGGCTGAAAGAACGCAGCAGCAACCAGCAGATGACCGCCAGCGCCAGGGCCAGAATCATCAGGGTGTAAGGGGCGCTCAAGGGCAGATCGCCCAGGCTCAGACGCGGGAAACCGCGC
Source organism: Alcaligenes sp. Me129 (assembly GCF_050487245.1). Classification (NCBI taxonomy): domain Bacteria; kingdom Pseudomonadati; phylum Pseudomonadota; class Betaproteobacteria; order Burkholderiales; family Alcaligenaceae; genus Alcaligenes; species Alcaligenes sp. Me129. Next base: position 37,668 of record NZ_JBKQGX010000019.1, on the reverse strand, counting down.
AGGCCATCGGCACCGCCCGTGACATCACGCCAGCGAAATGCAACTTCCCAGATCAATTGCCCGGCGACCAGCGTAGCCACCATGAAAAACAGCTCGGAACTGCGCAGGCTGATCAGCGCCATCAATATGGATAGCAGGGTGCCCGCCACAATGCCCACCAGCAGCATCAGCGGCAGGGACGCGCCCCAATACTGGCTGCTGACGGCGGTGGCGTAGGCGGCAAAGCCGAAAACCGCACCGTGGCCCAGGGTGACCAGGCCGCCGTAACCAATCAGTAGGTTGATGCTAAGGACAGCGCAACCGATCAGTAGAGCTTCGGTGCCAAAGCGCCATAAGAAGGCATCGCCCCAGAAATAGCTGCTCAGCAAGACCAGGCAAGCCAGAGCAGGCCAAAGTCCAGTGCGCAGCAGGCAGGTGTTGAGCTTGTTCATTTAAACCTGACGCGTAGCGGATTTGCTCAAGCCATTGGGCCAGCAAAGCAGAAGGCCCAGCATGACGGCCAGGGTGGCGGCATTGGCAAAGGCTGGAACCCAGACGCGGGCAAAGGTGGTGACGAAACCCAGAATCAGCGCGCACAGCAAGGTGCCGCGTACCGAGTTCAAGCCGCCAATGACCACCACCAGCAAGGCCAGCAAGAGGATTTCTTCATCCAGACCGGGGTAAACCGACAGCATGCCTGCGCCTAAGGCTCCACCCAAACCGGCCAGGCCGGCGGCCAGCGCCATGCCGATGGCAAACAGGCGACGCGAGTTCAAGCCCAGGGTTTCGACAATCTGTGCGTCCTGCACGCAAGCGCGAATGGCGGCACCCCACAGGGTGCGATCCAGCAGGAACCAGAACAGCAAGGCCAGCGTCAGGCCGGTGACGATCAGGAACAGACGATAGGTGGGGAAGGGCAGGCCCATGATCCACACCCCGCCACGCAGCACTTGCGGCAGCATGGGCGAGAGCGTGTCGGCGCTGAAGCCCCAGCGCATCAAATCCGCCAGAATGACGGACAGGCCGTAGGTCAGCAGCACCTGCATCAAGTGGGTGCGCTGGTAGAACTGGCGAAAGGGGAAGCGGTCCAGCAACAGGCCCATCAGCCCGCACAGTGCGAAAGCGGCGGGAAAGGCCAGCCACCAGGGCGCGCCGGATGCCAGCCACTGGACGCTGATATAGCCGCCCAGCAGGAAAAAAGAGCCGTGTGTCAGGTTGATGAAGTTCATCAGGCTGAGCACTAAAGACAGCCCCAGCCCCGCCAACATCAGCAGTGCTGAGAAGGACAGGGCATTGAGGATTTGAAGCAGAAAATAAGACAAGGTGGAGCTCAAGAACGCGGGCCGGGGTCCTGGATACGCTGGTAAGTGTGGACCACCGTGTTAAAGGGGCGACCTTGCGCGTCTTTTTCCACCCGGTTGACGTAAATATCCAGAATGGACTGGTTATTGCGCGGGTCAAAAGCCATGGGGCCAAAGGCGGTGTTGATAGGCTTGTCCAGCAGGGCCTGTTTGAAGGCCGCCTTGTTGGACAGATCACCCTTGACCGCATCCAGACCGGCCTTGATGACCTGGCCGGTCACGTAACCGGAGGTGCTGGCTTCGCCGGGCAAACGGCCACGGCTGGCCTGGTAAGCAGCCACAAAGTCCTGGGCAGCCGGAGCGCCGGGCGATTGGTGGAAGGTACTGACGCCACCCAAAGCAGCTTCGCCCACAGCGGTAATCACGTCTTCCTGATCGAACAGGGCACCGGGGCCCACGATCTGGATCTTGCCGTGCAGTTGGTAGTCCTGCATTTGCTGGTGGAAACGCACAGCGTCGGCACCGGCCAGAAACGTGTAGACAAACTTGGGATTGCTGGCGGCCAGATTCATCAGGATAGGTGCGAAGTCGGGTGTGCCCAAGGGCGTCCAGATGCGCTCGCCCAGCGTGCCGCCTTGTTCCTGATAAGTATTGGCGAAGTCTTCAATGTATTCGCGGCCAGCGGTGTAGTCCGAACCCAGCGTGATGCCGCCGGATTTTTCAATGTGCTCGAAGGCCCACAAGGCGCCGGTGTGGCCCAGCATCCAGCTGGTTTTGGTGGGGCGGAATACGTAGGGGCTGGCTGCTTCACGAGCCAGGCCATTGGCAGCGGCATTGGAAATGAAGGTAGGCAGTTGCGCATCGTGCACGATGTCACGAATGGCCAGTGCGATATTGGCGCTGATGACACCGCCCAGAACGTCGATCTTGTCGCGCTCGATCAGCTTGCGCACTTTACGGATGGCTTCGTCCGGTTTGCCGTGGTCGTCTTCTACCAGCAACTGCACCTTGCGCCCGCCCATCTCGTAATTGCACTGTTGCAGCATCAACTCCAGACCGGTGCGCATGCTTTCGCCCAAGGAGGCGAAGGGGCCGGACAAGGATGTCAGCAGGGCAATTTTCAGGGGACCGTCTTGGGCGCGAAGCAGGCGGGGAACGCCAAACAGCAAAGGGCTGGCTGCGGCAGCCAGCAAAAGCTGGCGACGTCCAGCACGGGTAGGGGAGAGAGTCACGAGATCTTATTTTCCGTAAGAAAGCCAAGCTTGCCTGGCAGGACATCTCAGGCAGGAGGCTGCGCTACTAAATGTTAATCATTATCATTTTATGGTCTTTCCTGACGTAAATAAAGGCTCATACCCTTGAATGTCCATTTCGTGCGTGGGTCTTTAAAGGCAACGCGCCCCGATTGGGGGCGGATTCAGGGTGACAACGGCATGAAAACGGCCACGCGGACGCTTTATAAAAAAGCACAGGGGCGGGCTATTTAGCGCGCATCTCCATTGATATTGGCGCGAATGCGGTTCAGGAACTGGCGCAACTGGGTCAGTTCTTCCGCCGAAAAGCCCTGGATGGCGCGGTGATGAATGTCCAGAGCCGCGGGCAGAACACGCAGAAAGTGCTGGCGACCTTGCTCATGCAGATGGATCAGTACACGGCGCTGGTCCAGCGGGTCGGGCTGGCGGGACAGGTGGCCCGCGTTTTCCATTACCACCAGGGCGCGCGACAAGGTGGTTTGATCCACGTCGGTATATTGCGCCAGGGTGCTGACGCCCAGACCGTCGGTTTCGTTCAGAAATGCCAGCACGCGCCAGTGCAGCAAGGTCAGTTCATGGCTGCGCAGCAAGGTTTGAAAGTCAGCATTTAAGGCCGAGGTGCTGCGATTGAGCAGATAGGGGATAAACGTATCGTGCCCGGTATAGGCGTCAGTCAGAGTACGGCTGGCCATAGTGAAGCGGCTTCCTTGATGCAAAAAAAAAGCAGGCTACTCGTTCAGAGTGATTGAGTGAGCCTGCGAAAGCCCGGCCAGCGCTGCCATTGGCCGGGCAAGTGGTTGGTTCAGTATCAGTTCGTATGATCCACTTTGCGCTGCAAAGCGGCAATCGTCAGGTTCAGTGCGAAGCCCAGCACACAGATCCAGACCAAGGGTACAAACATATCAATCGTGCGGTAGCTGCGTGCGGCGGCGGTCAGCATATGGCCCAGACCGTCGGTGGAGGCAATCATCTCGGCCAGAAAGACCACCACGCAGGCAATGACGCCTGCCACCCGTACACCGGCCAGCACGGTCGGGCTGATGGCGGGCAAAATGATTTTCCACAGGCAGGCGCTGCGAGATGTCCCGGCGGCACGCGCCGACCAGATCAGCTTGCGGTCCACCGTTTGCGCAGCCACCCAACTGGCCATCAGCACAGGGAAAATCGCATCCGAGACCACCAGAGCGATTTTCGATGAGCTTTCAAACCCCATGATCAGGATTAGTGCCGGGTAAAGGGCGATCTTGGGGATAGGGGCCAGCAGACGGATCAGGGCATCCAGCAGAAACGAACTCCAGCGCGTCAGCTGTGCAATCAGCGCCAGGGCCACACCGGCCACACAGGCAATCAGTAAACCGCTGATCAGGCGGTAGACGGTGATGCCCAGGTTCTGCCAGAAGTCCGCCTGACCGGCCAGTTCCAATACACGCATCAGAATGGAAGAGGGGGCAGGCAGCAACTGCGGGCTGACCCAGCCCGAGCGGGTGCACAGCTCCCAGACAATCAGCATCAGGGCCGGACTGATGCATAAAGACAGTCCCGACAAATCCCGGCGTTTGGCCGGGCGGGTTTGAGTAGAACGCATAGCTTGTCCCGGTGAGGCTAAGGTTTTGGTGGTCATAGCGTCATCCTTTGTCCATCAGGCTCTGGGTCGAGTCATGCCAGTGTGTGCAGCGTTTGCGGACAAACTCGAACAGCGCATCGCAGGCAATGCCCAGCACGGCCAGTAGCATGATGACGGCATACACCGTGGAGTACTGCGCCATATCCATGGAGGTGAACAGCAGATTGCCTATACCTTCCTGACGCGCAATCATCTCGGAGGACACCATCACGATCAGGGCCATGACCACCCCGACCCGGCAGCCAATCATGACTTCCGGCAAGGAGGCGGGCAGAACAATCTTGCCCAGACGGGCAATGGGCCCCATGCCCATGGACTGGGCGACCCAGATAAGCTTGGGCTCGATACGGGTGGCACCGTGATAGCTGTGATAGAGCAAAGGCAGGGACACGCCCAGCGCAATAACCAGGATCTTGGAGAAATCCCCCAGACCGAACCACAGCATCAAGATCGGCATCAAGGCCGCTTTGGGCATGGGATAGGCCAGGGCCACCAGAGGATAGAAAGCGGTATAGACCAGGCGGCTGCGGCCCATGGCCAGACCCAGGGGGACGGCCACGACCAGTGCCAGGGCATAACCGGCAAACATGCGGCCAACCGACTGCAGGATTGCCGACCAGGCCATCGGGTCGCTGATCAGGGCAGGCAGTTCGCCCAAGGCCGCCCAAGGGCTGGGGAAGGAATCCAGCCCTACCCAACGTGCCAGCCCTGCCCAGGCCAGCAGCACCAGAATGGCCGCCATGACCAAGGAGGCCCAGCGATGTTCATACCAGTGCTGTGGCGTCATGGGTGGGCCTCCGCCATCAAGGATTGCTCCAGACGAATAATGGTTTCCTGATAGACCGGATTGCGCAGCAGCTCGCTACGGACGCGGGGGCGGGGCAGGTCAATCTCCACTACCTCCTTGATGCGGCCGGGCGAGCCAGTCATGACAATCACGGTATCGGACAGGAAGACGGCCTCGTCCACGCCGTGCGTCACAAAGACCACGGTGTTGCGTAACTGCTCCCACAAGCTGAGCAGTTCCGTTTGCAGGGTGACGCGCGTGTGGGCATCCAGCGCCCCGAAGGGCTCGTCCATCAGCAGGATGTCCGGCTCATAGGCCAGGGTGCGGGCGATGGCCGCACGCTGACGCATACCGCCGGACAGTTCACGTGGGTAGAAGGAGGCGTAAGGCCCCAGCTTGACCTTGTCCAGCCATTCGCTGGCGCGCTGTTCGGCCTGGTCCTTGGGCATGCCTTGTTCGCGCATGCCGTAGGCCACGTTTCCCAGCACGGTTTTCCAGGGGAACAGGGCGTACTCCTGAAACACCGGGCCCCTGTCTGGACCTGGGCCGGTAATGGGCTTGCCCTTGACGCGGATCTGGCCGCTGGAGCAGGACTCAAAGCCCCCTAACATATAGAGCAGGGTGCTTTTGCCGCAACCGCTGGGTCCCAGAATAGACACGAATCGCCCTGCCGGAATGCTCAGGGCGATGTCTTGCAGGGCCGTATGGCTGCGGCCCTGCCGGGTGTTAAAGGTTTTACCGACACCATCCAGTTCAATCATGGTGTTGCCTCGCGTAAATCAGCCCGATAAAAGTCCTGCACGCTCAAGGCTTTCTTCAGGAAACCCGCCTTGTGATAGCGGTCGTAGGTGCCCTGGATGGATTCCAGATTGGGCTGCATGTCCGGGACGCGGGCAAAGTCCTTGTCGGTGAACAGGTACTGGGCCAGCAAGTCCTTGGGCGCACGGGTAATTTGTGCGGTGACTTCTACGGCCAGTGCAGGATCTTTGCTGAGCATGCCCATGGCTGTTTTCAAGTCCTGCACATAGGCGCGCACCACTTCGGGATTGGCGTCGCTATAGGATTTGCTGCAGGCTTCGAAAATCTGTACGGATGGGCTGGCCACTTCGGACAGGGAGAACAGTTTGCGTAAACCGCCTTTCTTCTCGTTCAGCAGGGCAAAGGGCTGGGCCATGGGACCGGCATCAATGCGGCCACTGCGAATGGCGTCGGCCGCAGGGGGAAAGCCGGTTTCGACGATTTTCACGTCCTTGTCCGGGTCGATACCGTTTTGGCGCAGCCACAGCAGCATGTCGAAGTACACACCGGCTCCATAAGCATTGGTGCCAATGACCTTGCCTTTCAGGTCCGCCGCGGTCTTGATCGGGCTGTCTTCCTTCACGGCCCAGTAGACGGAGAAGTGATCATCGTCCGAGTGCACGTGCTGGGCCACGATATAGGCTTCCAGACCGCTTTCAATAGCGCCATTGGCCAGCGACATGGGGGCCATGGTGGAGCATTCCAGAACGCCAGCACGCATGGCTTGCACCATGGGCGAAGTGCCTTGGAACTGAGTCCACTGGATTTGATATTTCTTGCCCAGTTGCGGGAACAGCTCGGGGCGCTTGGCCATCAGGTACTTGGCTTCCTCGCCCGGAATGGTCCAGCCTACCCGCAAGGTGGGGACTTCCTGAGCCTGGCTCAGACCGTGACAGCTCATCAGGGCAAACAGCAACGCAGCGGTTTTCTTCATCGCAGGGCCGTCCCAAGATGAAGAGCGCCCTCTTGGAGGGCAGCAAGACGAAGGCGCAGCGTGGGAGTCTTTTTTCATTCCTGTGTCTCCTTGGCAAGGTGTTCGGCGCGGGCAGGGGCCAGGCCGATGTGATCCAGCATTCCCAGTACGCGGGCCAGCACGTCGCGTCGATACGCTTGTTGCTGGTCCACCGGGTATTCGTGAAAGCCTTGTCCGCTGCGCAGACCGTTGCGTCCACTTTCCATATAACGGGTGATGATGTCGGGTACGGCGTAGCGTTCCGGGTCCAGGTTCTGCGACAGGTATTGCCCGGCGTGATACAGAATGTCGTTGCCGCCGTAGTCGATGAACTCCAGCACGCCGATGCTGGCAAAGCGGAAACCCAGGCCGTAGCGGGTGGCCTTATCAATATCGACTGCGCTGGCTACGCCTTCCTCAACCATGCGAGCGGCCTCGTTCATGATCAGGGTTTGCAGGCGTGGAACGATGAAACCGGGGTGGCAACCACAGACCACAGGCACTTTGCCGATGGATTCCAGATTGCTTTGCAGACGGCTCAAGGTCTGCTCGCTGGTGCCGGGGTGGGCACTGATTTCGACCAGTGGAATCAGGAATGCCGGGTTAAGCCAATGTGCGTTCAGGAAACGCTCCGGATGGCTCAACATGGGGGCCAGATCCGAGGCCAGCATGGTGGAAGTGGTGGAGGCGATCAGCGCATCGGGCCGGGCCAGTTCACCGATACGTCCCAGGGCGTCGGTCTTGGCTTCTTGTGTTTCGGGCACGCCTTCATAAATCAGATCGGCCTGGCCCAGCACTTGCGCCGCTGCGCTCAAGGGGGCGACGCTGATGCAGGCCAGATGGTCGTCGATCTGTTCGGTGGCGAACATGCCCAGGTCGGCCAGTTGTTCCAGCGTGGCACGCAATTCCTGGCGTATTTCGGCTTCCAGACGGGCACTATCAGCAGGCTGACGGGGTTTGAAATCCAGTAAGGTCACGGCTTGGCCGCGCAGCGCATAGGCCAGGGCGATGCCCCGCCCCATGCGACCTGCGCCCACCGCAACGATACGTTTGATCGGGGCGGGCGCGTTCATCAGACTCTCCCGGCTTGCAGCATCTCTTGCAGTTGCTCGCGGCTCATCGTGTCCAGACCCAGGCTGGCCAGTGTACGTTGGCCTTGGCGCAAATCTTCACCCACGATGGCACCGGCAATCGCCAGCAAGCCTTTGGTGACGGGAGCATCTACACCGGCCCAGTCGGCTACCGAGGCAAAGAAGGCCAGACCCAGCATGGTGTCTTCACGCATGTAGCGGTGTTCGTGCAGGTCGATCTTCTCGCGCCAGTCGCCGCTTTTCACCAGCTTGGAGTGCGAGGAACGGTCGCCATACATCCACTGATCGTTTTCATAATGGTCGGACAGCGGGAAGTGCGGGGCACCGTAGCCCAGCGCTTCACGAATGCGCATGCGCTCATTGTCCAGTTGCGTGGTCACGGCACGGACCGAAGGCTGAGTGCCTTCGTTATGAATGTCCCAGGCCGGGAAGTGCTCCAGCGGACCTGCGTTCATCATGATCAGCGGTGGGTGGATGATGGGGCCGGCGTTCATCAAGGCACCAGACAGGGCATCTTCGCAGCGCTCCACGCTGGGGAAGACCTTGCCAATCACATCCAGGGCGTGATCGGTATTACGCGCAGGGTACACGCCAGTAGGCAGGCGGGTGGCGCGGGTGGTGATGTTGATGACGGTATCGCCATGTTTGCGGGCCAGCCAGGGCAGGGTGCCGGTTTCGGCCCAGCTGACATCGGCCTTGTTGCCGGTGCCGCGCACGATCTCGCTCATGATGAAGGAGCCAAAGGTGCCTGGGGGCAGAAATACGACCTGGCCGTCTGTCAGGTGCGGAGCCATGACGCGGGCAATATCGGTTTGGGCAATGGCGGGCGAAGGAATCAGTACCAGATCGGCACCGGCGATGGCCTCGCCAATATCAGCGCAGACTTTGGCAATGGGGATTTCGCGCTCGCCTGCTTCGTCTTTCAAGGTCATGACTGGCCGGTCCAGCAAGGGCTGCAACTGGGTCGTATCACGACGCCATAAACGGACCTCGTGGCCCTGTTCGCTCAAGTCTGCCGCTGCTGCGTAACAACCGTGCCCGCCACCTAATACCGCTACCTTCATGTTTGTCTCCAATCTCTTTTTTTGATTTCTATGCACTTGCATATAAATACAGACTAAAAGAAGTTGAGGCCTAAAACAAGAGGATGAATGGGGGGAGTTACCCTAGGGCGGGAAAACTTGGATATGAAGTAAAAAGGCGCATCATGCGCGCCGGAAGAACACGGCTAAGCCGCGCCACAAGCCAGTTCCAGGGCACGCAAGGTGGCTTGTGCCAGAACGTGGCCGTGGCCGGCTCCGGGCAGAACATGCAGATTCGCCTGCATGCCTTGGGCTTGCAAGTGCGCTTGGAGTTTTTGCATGGTGGGCAGGGTAGGCACACCATTTTTGCGTCCTTCCGGGCCCGCTGCCTGAGCGCTAAGCGGATACCAGGCCTCGGAGGCACCGGCCAGAATATCTACCAGTACCGGCTTGTCTACCCGCTCCAGCAAGGTCCAGATCAGGGGATCACGCCACCACAAGGAAGGGCTGGCGCACAGGTAGTGCTGAATGGGCAGGCTTTGCCGGCTAAGGGCATACAGCACGAACAGGCCAGCGTAGGAGTGGCCGTACAGGCTGATGCGCGAACGGGTCAGCGCAGGCTCCATGCTTTGGGCCAAGGCCAGCGCCATACGCACTTGTTCGATCATGGCAGGAGCGCCACCCGCCTGCCATTGGGGGACGCGTGGGTCTTCCCATAGAGTGCCGTCCGGGCCGGGCGGGGTGTAGTCCAGGGCGCGATACCGTGTGATCTGATCGCGATCGCCTTGGTAACCCAGCGACAGAATCGCGCAGTGCTGCAAGGCGGGGTGGCCGCTTTCTTCCAGCAAGGGCAAGGTCCACTGACCATCGAGCAGGCACAGCAAAGGCAGGGGGCCTTGTTCTGGCTTGCTGTCTGGCAGGCGTAGCAAGACGTGATGGGGATGGCCGCCCGCAGGCGGCAGTTCCAGTGGAATCAGGCGTGACATGAAGGCTTAGGGGGCGGGCTTCAAATCAATCATGTAGGTGCCTTCCATCGGCACGGTCAGGAAGCGCTGGTTCACTTCTTCCAATGTCTTCAAGGCCGATACGCCCTGAAAACGGTCGGGGTGAATCCAGGCCGCCAGAGCTTCGATAAAGATCATGTGCAAAGGTGAATCGTTGAAGGCATGCCAGATGCCGTGGCTATTGCCGCTGCGCACGGCTGGCAGGGCTTGCAGACGATTGCCGTCAATAATGGCTTGCAGGCTTTTACGAGCCTGGTCTTCGCTGACGCCTGTGCCAATAGCCAATCCGCCGGAGGTGGTGCGCTTGCCTGCGCCTGTGCCCGTAGCCACATAGACCACCGGGGCGCGGGAATTGATGTATTCAAAATTCAGCTTGCCGGTGGAGCTCTTCAGGACATCCGCGCCAATATTGTGGCCGCCTGCATAGCTGATCATGTCGTTAAAGGTGCCTGCGCCAGGCGAGTTGCAGCAGTCCGTGCTGCCTGCATGGGCATGCACAAAAACGGGCGGATGATCCTCCTTGGGCAGATCGGCCAGTCGCTGGGCAACGCCCTGCATGTGTTCTTCGTAGAACTGGATGAACTCGTCGGTGCGTTCTTTCTCACCTACGGCGTAGCCCAATGCGCGCAGGCTGGGGACGGTGTTCTCCAGCGGGTTCACAAAGAAGTCGATCACAATGACGGGCACTTTGGCGGCAGTCAGGCGCTGGATCAGGGCCGAGTCGCGTGTGTCCTGGCCGGGAGTCAGGCCCGCAAAGGCAGCCGTCAGCACGACCAGATCCGGACGCAGGGCCAGGGCCTGTTCGATCGAGAAGGTATCTGCCGTATGGCGACCCACAATAGGGATATTGGCCAGTTGCGGGTAGCGCTTCAGATAGGTCTCGTACTCGTTGGAGAAGGAGGTTTTGAACTCGTCCGACCAGCCTGCAATCAGGTTTGCAGGCTCGGGGTGGACCAAAGCCAGTACCGGGAAGTGACGTGCCTGAGTCAGCACAATGCGTTTGGCGGGGCCAGGCAGGGTAACGGTACGACCCATGGCATCAGTAACTTCGATGGGCTGGGCCTGCACGCCCAAAGGCAAGAGCAAGGTCAGCGACAGCAGCAGGTGGCGCAGGATGTTCATGGGTTCTCCGAAGGTCACAGCACAGGCTCTTGCAGCCCGTCGATAATGATTTGCAAGGTGCCTTGCGAGCAGCTCTCCACGCGGGCGCGTACGCCATAAGCCTGGGCCAGCGAGTTGGGGGTAATCACCTTGGCAGGCTCGCCTTGCGCCAGCAGACCACCGCCTTCAATCATCAGCGCATAGTCACTATGGCGCAGAGCTACGTTCAGGTCATGCAGCACGATCAGAGTGATCAGATTGTTGTCGTGGGTTTCCTGGGCCAGCAAGTCCATCACGTGGAATTGATAGTTCAGGTCCAGAGCCGACAAGGGTTCGTCCAGCAGCAGCAGGGTAGGCTTGCGTATCAGGGCTTGCGCCAGGCCCACCAGCTGTTTCTGACCGCCCGAAAGCTGGTCCAGATAGTGCATGGACAAGTGCGCAATGCCCAGGCGTTGCAGGATGTGCATGATGTGCTCATGATCCACATCGCGGGCGTGGCCACCAGGGGCCGAGGCATTGGCCGCCACCAGTACGGATTCAAACACACGCAGGTGGACCGAGGCGGGCAGGGATTGGGGCAGGTACACCACTTTTTGGGCGCGCTGCTCGAAGCTGACGCCGCTCAGCTCCTGACCGTCCAGCAGGATCTCGCCGGTGGTGGGCTTGAGCAGCCCCGCCAGGGACTTGAGCAGGGTGGATTTGCCGCTACCATTGGGGCCCAGCAAAGCCACCAGTTGACCGGGCTGCAAAGGCTCGATGGTCAACTTGGACAGAATTTCGCGTTTGCCGTAAGACAGGCTCAGATCGTGGACTTCAAGCATGGTTCACTTTATTTGGCGTCGCAGCACAACGCCCAGGAAGAAGGGCACACCCACCAGCGAGGTGACAATGCCGACCGGAATAATGATGCCGGGCACAATGTTTTTCGAGGCAATCGAGGCCAGCGACAGAATCACCCCACCCACCAGCGCACTGCCGGGCAGGTAGAAACGGTGATCTTCACCAAACAGGCGGCGGGCAATATGCGGCGCAATCAGGCCCACAAAGCCGATGGTGCCCACAAAGGATACGGCCAGTGCGGCCAGCAAGCTGATACGCAGCAAGGACACCAGGCGCAGGCGTGAGACATTGATACCAAAGCTGGTGGCGCGGTCTTCACCCAGACGCAGGGCGGTCAGTTTCCAGGTATCACGCAGCGACAGCGGCAGAATCAGCGCAAACACCGCCAGCATGATGCCGACCTTGCCCCAGGAGGAGCGCGACAGACTGCCCATGGTCCAGAACACCAGCCCTTGCAGGGCTTCGGCGCTGGCCACAAATTGCACCAGCGAAACCAGTGCATTGAAGGAGAACACCAGCGCGATACCAAACAGCACCAGGTTGGCGGTACTCATGGCGCCCCAGCGGGCCACCGCGTCCAAAAGCATGGCGGATAGCAGGGCAAAAATAAAGGCATTGGCGGCAATGGTCCAGGCTTGTGGAATGCCGGGAATCGACAGGTCCAGCACAATGGCCAGGGACGCGCCAAACGCCGCTGCCGAGGAAATCCCCAAGGTAAAGGGGCTGGCCAGCGGGTTATTCAAAATGGTCTGCATTTCCGCACCGGACAGGCCCAGCGCCAAACCAATGGCCATGGCCATCAAGGCATAAGGCAGGCGGATTTCCCAGACGATGACGCGGGTGGTCGGGTCGGACTGTTCCGGGTTGAACAGCGCATGGCTCAGTTCTCCCAGGCTAAGACCCGAGGGCCCCAACATGAAGTCGGCCACAATCGAGGCCAGAATCACAAGAACCAGGGCCCCAACAAGGAGCCAGCGACGTCTGAGGATGTGTTGATAGTCGGCCAGCGCAGGGGCCGGAACAGCAGATGTGGACATTAAGTGTCTGAATGATAACCGTTTACATAGAAAGAAAGTATAGTTCATCAGCCGGGCTTTGGCGCCCTTACCGCGATTCTTTTATGCAGCTTGAACATTTGGATTTTCTTTCCCCATTGGGCCGACAGTATCGTCTGACTTTGGCCTGGCCGGACGTGCCAGCGCCCGCGCAGGGCTGGCCATTGCTGTGTGTGCTTGATCTACCGCAATTTGAAGCGGTGCTGGCCACCTGTGAAAAGCAGGCTCCACAAGCCTGTGCCGTGCTAGGGATAGGTTATGGCGCGGAGGTCTGGCGCGATCAGGACTTCACGCCTGCGCTGAATGGAGAAGCAGGTCACGCGCCGGATTTTCTGGCCATGATGCAGGACGTGTTCTTGCCCTGGGCCTACTCACAAGCGCCCTTGAATGCGCAACGGCGCTTGCTCTGCGGGCATTCCCTGGGTGGCCTGTTTGCCTTGCAACTGCTGTATCAACAGCCAGAATTGTTCGATGCACTGGTGGTGTCCAGCCCCTCGGTCTGGTGGGGGGAGGGCTATCTGGCTCGACTGCTGGCCCAACCCTTGCCCATAGTCGCTATGACGATGCCCGTACAGTTCTCCGTTGGCGAGTTCGAGCAAAGCCTGGGCCCGGCAGAGGAAGCCATGCCCGAGGACAAGCGCGAGCTGCGTCGTTTACGTTTGCAGGAGCGCCGCATGGTGGACGGCACCCGGGAGTTGGCACAGGCTTTGGCGCAGCAACAAGGTGGCGAGCCGCGTTTTCGCATCGTGCCGGGCTGTAATCACAGTCAGTCCGGTTTGGCAGCCTTGCCGCAAGGCTGTCTGGAATGGCTGGCTGAGTAGCCCTGTATTCTCTTGCCCACAAAGACGTTCAGCACGGTGATTGCCTGTATCCTCTGAACGTCTCCGAGCAGACCCGTATAATGCTGCTCATGCTTGCTTGAACCGGCTTTTCTGCCCTTCTCGTTCTCTTCTTCCCGTATTTTCAGGTCCCCGCCCTATGGCTGCGCGTCGCGCTTCGTCTGTTTCCGATTCTCCCGTTCCCACTCAAGCGGGCTTGCTGCTCCATCCTCAATGGCTGGATTACCCTCGTCTGGAAGGTGTGGCTCGTCAGGTCGCCAAGAAAGCGCGTTTTCAGGACCGGGCAGGCATACGGCGCGTGTGGCTGAAAGCCTGGCGCTTGCCGCAGGACGCCGCCTTTTTCAATCAGATCATCGCTGCCGAACTGGGTTTGAAGGATGCGGACCAGCGCCTGGAGTCCCAAGGGGTGCCTGAGGTTGTGATTCGTACCCTGCGTCTGCTCTATCAAATGGGTGCAGACAAGCTGGAGGCGGATGTTTATGAAGCCCTGCGCGAGCAGCTGCTTGAACAGCGCGCTCAATTGGCCGGAGCGATAGCCTCCCAGTCTTTGCCTTTAAGCGAGAACTGGCCCGAAGCCGAGCGCGGCGAGCGCCTGCAGGCTTTGGTGCAGGCCTGGCAGTCCATGCCTTTGGCGCAGACCTATTTGTGGCAGTTACAGGCCGAACAGCGCGATCGCGAGCAACGCAGTCAGCGCTGGGAGCAGGCCCAAAAAGAACGTGAACAAGCGCGTCAAAAAGAACAAAACGACAAACAGCGCAAGTTCAATCAGGCCCAGGAGCGTTTGACAGCCTGGCTGAAAGAGCAAGGTTGCGAGCCGCAACGCATCACCCTGGAGGCCTTCGAGGGCCTGCAAGCCGGGGAACCTGCCCACTGGTTCATGACGGTGTATGGCCGCAATGCCAGTGCCGCTGTCCTGACCCAGGAGTTCAAGCTGGATGCCGAGCAGCAGGAGTTTCTGCTGCAGGCTCAAGCACAACGTCAGGAACGTCAGCGCGAGCAACGCCAGCAGCGTTGGGCCTGGGAGCAGGAGTGCATAGGCTCGGAAGAGACCATGGCCTTGCTGGGTATTACCCGGCAGGAGTACGAGCTGTGGCTGGCCGATCGCCGTTTGCCCAGTACCAAGCTGGAAGTGCGTGGCGGAGCCGCTGGCGGCCGTGACCGTGTTGCCCATCACCCGGATTTGCTGGTGGCCATTGACCAGAACCAGATTGAGCAATGGCGCGAGCAGCACGCCAGCACCCTGAGCAATCGTGAGCGTGCGCAGTACCAGCGAGCGGCTGACCGTGCGCGCACACAATGGCGTCAGCAACAAGTGCTGAACCAGATCAAGAAGCAAGAAGCGTGCGATTACGAAATTGACCCGGAAGATCCCTTGCGCCTGTGGTGGCATAAGGACTTGTGGCTGGCGGTGAATGTGCCCGTAGCGGGCGAGCGACAGCACTGGCGCGCCAATGTTCGTATGCAGGCCGCCGTGCCTTTGCCACGTACCGGCTCGGAGCTGGATCGATTGCCCGCTCGTGTTTCAGTCTTGTTCAACACGGCAGCTCAAAACCGTCTGTCCCAGCGTTTGGAAGATTCGCTGGATGCGTTTTTGCAGACCCAGCGCCCCCTGATTGATGGCTCGTCCTTTCTGGAACTGGCCAAAGCCTTGCGCATGGCTCTGGAAGAGGGCATCGAGCAAAAGGAAATCGAGGCCGGGGATTTTGAAAAGCGTCTGCTCAATGGCCCGGTGCGCCGCATTCTGGAAAGTGTGGAGCAGCAGCGCGCTCAAGATTTGATGCGCTTGGGCGACTTCCCGGAAATGTTCAGCCTGGCCCGAGGCATCCGCCGCCATCTGGTGTTCCGTTTGGGCCCGACCAACTCGGGCAAGACGCACGAGGCCCTGGAAGCCCTGATGGAAGCCCGATCCGGCGTATATCTGGCTCCGCTGCGACTGCTGGCCATGGAGGTGCGTGATCGTCTGATGAACGCGGGCATCCCCTGCAATCTGGTGACGGGCGAAGAGCGCGTGATGGTGCCCGGTGCCCAGCACACTGCCTGCACGGTTGAGATGATGGACCCCACGATGGAAGTGCGTGTGGCCGTCCTGGACGAGATTCAAATGTTGCAAGACGAGCAGCGCGGTTGGGCCTGGACGGCAGCCCTGGTCGGTGTTCCGGCCCGTACCCTGTTTGTCTGTGGTGATGCTTCCGTCCTGCGTCCGTGCGAGCGTCTGGTGCGTTCCATGGAAGAGACCATGGAGCTGGAATTTACCGAACGCAAAACCCCGCTGGAGGTCATGCCTTATCCGGTAGACCCGCCGCGAGCCACAGGCAAGCAAGGGCGTCAGGAAGCGCCGTGGCGGGGGCGCAAAGATCGTCAGCGTGAAGCTCAGGGCGTGTCCAAAGGTGATGCTGTGGTGGCCTTCACCCGTAAGGATGTCCTAACGCTAAGTGCTCGTTACCGCGCCCAAGGCTGGAAAGTCGCCACCATTTACGGCGCGCTGGCTCCGGAAGTGCGCCGCACCGAGTCCGAGCGCTTTTCCCAAGGCGAGGCCGATGTGCTGGTGGCCACCGATGCGATTGGCATGGGCTTGAACCTGCCGATTCGCCGCGTCCTGTTCTCTACGGTTCACAAGTTTGACGGCCGCTCCATGCGAGCCTTGAACGCAACCGAAGTGCGCCAGATTGCCGGACGGGCAGGCCGCTATGGCTTGTACCCCAAAGGCTATGTGGGGGCGATGGACAAGCAGGATCTGAACCATATTCGTACCCAATTGCAAAGCGACGCCCCCAGCGTGGATTTGCGCTTGCCCATTGCACCCAGCCCCGAGCACGTGCAGGCGCTGGCCTCTTTACTGGATAACAACAATATCGGCGCTGTGCTGCAGTACTTTGCGCAGAAAGTGGCTTCCGATAGCCCCTTGTTTCAGACAGCGGGCTTGAAAGACGCCATTGAGCTGGGCTTTTGTGTAGACCGCCTGGCTCCCAAGCTGGATTTGCGGGAGAAGTTCACCTTTGCCTGCGCGCCGGTGTCCGTGGATAAGGATACGGAGCTGGATTACTTCAAGCGTTGCCTGTCCGCCTATGTGGCACAACGCCCCATGGCCTTGCCACCGGCGCCGTCCTGGCTGAAATCCGCCAGCCCCTCCCGCCTGGAAGACGCCGAATTGCTCAGCAAGCAGATCAGCCTCTATGCCTGGTTCAGCATGAAGTTCCCGCAAGTGTTTGACCAAGGCCCGTGGTTGCCGGAAGTGCGCTCCCAGGTCAGCCGCTTTATTGAGCGCAGCCTGCTGCATCAAAGCGGTTTCGGACAGACCAGCCGCGAGGCTTTTGGTACGCCGTCGCCGGGCAGACGCTGATCTTTTTTTCAGACAAGTGGCTACCGGGCCAGCTAGCATGAAAGCGACTTGGCTCGATCCGCTTTATATCGTTTGATACACTATGCCCCGTGCGGACGTGTCCGTACGGTCCGGTTAAGGGGTACCATGCCCCTATCCCTGCGCTGATTCTGGCGCCCTCCCTGTTTTCCAAAGCTATCTATGAATTACCGCAAGCTGACCTTGGTGTTGGCGGCGTTGGCGATGCTGGGGCCTTTTGCTACCGATGCCTATCTGCCGTCATTTCACCGTATCGGTGTTGAATTTTCCGTTGACCAGTCAATGGTTCAGCAGACCTTAAGTCTGTATCTGTTTGGTTTTGCCTTCATGAGCCTGTTCTGGGGCATGTTGTCCGACAGCTTCGGGCGGCGTCCCGTGATTCTGGCCTCACTGATCCTGTTTCTGATCGGGTCGGTGGGCTCGGCGCTGGCCCCCAGCTTTTCCTGGCTGTTGTTCTTCCGTTTGATCCAGGGCTGTTCGGCAGGTGCCGGGCGTGTCGTCGGTCAGGCCCTGGCGCGCGACTGTGTACAAGGGGTGCAAGCTCAGCGCTTGTTTGCCCACATCACGATGGTCTTCAGTCTGGCCCCGGCGCTTGCACCTGTCATGGGCGGCTATTTAAGTAGTTATTCGGGCTGGCGCTCGGTGTTCTGGATGCTGACGGTGCTCAGTATTGCCCTGATTGCGCTGTGCTGGCGGCAACTGCCTGAAACCTTGCCCGTGGCCTCGCGCCAGCCCTTGAAGCTGTGGGTGATTCTGGCCAATTACGCACGGGCCTTGAGCAATGGCCGCTTCGTGCTGGCGATCTCCGCCATTGCCTGTGCGTTTGGCGGCTTTGCCTTGTACATTTCGTCGGCGGCCAGCTTTGTGATTGGTGTGCTGGGTCTGACAGAAACCGCCTTTGCCTGGCTGTTCCTGCCCTTCATTGGCGGTATGTTGGGCGGTTCTATTCTGAATGCCCGCTTTGCTGAAAAGCTGGCCCCGGCACGCATGATTCGTCTGGGCCTGTCCATCATGCTGGCTGGCGCGACCTTCAATACCGTGTACAACCTCCTGTTCCAGGCAGAGGTGCCGTGGGCCGTGATGCCTATTTTTGTGTACGCCTTTGGCATGTCCATGGCCTTGCCGGGCATGACGGTGGTGACCTTGGGCACCTTCCCCACCATGCGCGGCCTGGCTTCCTCGGTACAAAGTGCCTGGCAAATGCTTTTGTTCGCCACCGTTTCCGGTGTGGTGGCTCCGCTGCTGTTCGATAGCGGCTTGCTGTTGGCCTTGGGCATGTTGTCGGCGGCTGCCTTGTCGGCCGGATTCTGGTGGTGCAGCCAGTTCCGTTCCAAATCGACCGAGGCTTCCGCCTAAGCCCTATCAGGATCGGGTGCTGCTGTCAGCGCCAGCGCGTTGAGCCAGGCTTGGATTGTTTTCCTGAGCGCCACTGTGATCTGCAGTGGCGCTTTTGCTTTCAGCCGCCGCAGAAACGGAAGGCGTAAACCATTGCACCAAGCCCATACCAGCCAAAATCAGCAGCACGCCTAGAATGCGTCCCATATGTACCGGGCGCGGGGTCAGGCCCATCAAACCGTAGTGGTCGATCAGCATGGAGCTGAGCATTTGTCCGGCCACCACGCAGACAATAAAGCTGGCGGCGCCCATGCGTGGCGTCAGAATCAGGGCGGCGCTGATGTAAATGACCCCGCCAACACCACCGGTCCATACCCACCAGGGGGCATGCGCCAGTTGCGCGGTCAGGGGAGCGGGGGCGCGCATCAGCCAGATTGTGGGCAGCACCAGAGCCGCACTGATACAGAGCGACACCAGTGTGGCCCAGAGCGGATGCCCCAGGACCTTACCCAGAACGGCATTGCTGGCAGCTTGAAACGGCACGGCCGAACCGGCAAAGACAGCCACCAACATACTGAACAAAGCGGGACCGGGCATGAGCGTATCTCCATAAGAATCAAAGCTCTATCTTGCACTATTCGCGATTCTTATTGAAATTAATAGTGTGCACAGTCATTATTCGTTCTATGGATGAGCTGCGCCGTATAGACCTGAATTTGATGCTGAGCCTGCATGCCTTGTTGACCGAGCAGCATGTGACGCGGGCTGCCCAGCGTCTGCATAAAAGCCAGCCTGCCGTCAGTCATGCCTTGGCTCATTTGCGCCAGGTGTTCAACGATCCTTTGTTGATACGACGCGGTTCCCGCTTGGAGCTGACCGCGCTGGCCTTGCAGTTGCAGCGACCTCTGGAGCAGGCTTTGCAGCAGCTCAATGGCCTGCTGGATGCGGGTGGCTTTGATCCAGTCAGTGAACAACGTGAATTTCGCTTGGCCATGTCGGATTACGGCGCGCAAATTGTCTTGCCACCGTTGATGCGCCGCCTGCGTCGTGACGCACCGGGTATTCGGCTGGCGGTCAGCCAGGCCAGCCGGGAAGCCATGCAGGGTCAGCTGCGGGATGGCGAGATTGATCTGGCCTTGAGCGTGTTCTCGGAAATTCCAGCCGGCTTGCAGGCGCAGACCTTGTTTGAGGAACACCTGATCTGCATTGCGGATCGGGCCAGTCTGAGCGGCGGGCAAGCCCCTGCTTTGGAAGAGTGGTTGCAGCGCCCGCATGTGTTGCTGGCCATGCGTCCGGGAGGGGAAAGTGAGGTCGACAACGTCCTGAATCGGCTCGGTCTTAAACGGCAGATTGCCTTGTCCTTGCCGCATTGGAGTGCGGCAGCCCAAGTCCTGGCGGGCACGGACCTGATTTTGACGGTGTCCAGCCGCAGTGCCGAGCACTTGCGCGAACAGGCTGAACTGGTGTTTTTCCAGCCTCCCCTGCCCATTCCCTCGGTCTTGTTTCAGCAAGTCTGGCATAGCCGTCGCCACGCGGACCCGGCTCATGCCTGGCTGCGCCAGCAGTTGATGCAGTGCTGTTAAAGCCAGTCTTTACTCTTTATGACGGGCTATGGCTTGACGATAGGGCCTGCAGTTTCCGACAATTTATGTTTACTTTTGAGTTCTCGTTTTTATCCGTTTAAACGGATGGATAAAACGTTTTGGATTGCGTTTGTCAGTCCCTGTGTAGTGCTTTTTGAATTGATTGTTGATGAACCCTGCTAATGCCTTGAATCTGGATGAAGACACCTTGCACAAGGAGGCACGAGCCTGGGTCAGCCGCCTGAAAACGTCCTCGCTGACCTCTCGTCAGGCTCGGGAGCTGCGCCGCTGGTGTGGGCGCAGTCCTTCTCATGCATCCGCTTTTGCGCACGCGCGCGAAATGTGGGATGCCATGCCCCAAGATCGTGAAGATTGGCTGCGCGAAGCCAAGTTGATGAAAAAACGTGGCCACCAGCCTTTGCGTCGCGCCTTGCTGGGCGGTTTGCTGCTGGGTGGTGGCCTGTATCTGGTCGCCAAGCCTCCTATGCAGTTGTGGCCTTCCTTGGCTGATTTGCGTGCTGACTATCGCACGGGTGCGGGCGAGCAGCGGCGCGTGCAGTTGCTGGACCATGTCTGGCTGGATATGAATACGCGCAGTCGCCTGAACGTCGGTGACGACCCGCATCTGGGTCGAATTGTGGCTTTGCTGGATGGGGAAGTGGAAGTGCGACAGTCCGAGCGCTCGGCCTCGGTGTGTACGGTGTTTGCGGGTGCTGGCTCCATTCAGACCTTTAATGGCCGTACCAATATCCGCTATCTGGATGGCAAAACCGAAGTCACCTGTTTGTCCGGCAGTGCGCAGGTGGATTTTGGTGGACAGGGATATCGGCTGGCTGCCGGTGAGCAACTTGTTTACGGTCGCCATGCGATCAGCTCGGTGCAGACAGTTGCGGCGGAGGATTTCCCGTCCTGGCGTCAGGGCCGTCTGACTTTTCATGAGCAGCCTTTGTCGCAGGTGCTGGCCGAGCTGAACCGCTATTGGTCAGGACATCTGATTTTGCGAGACGCCACGTTAGGCCCTGTCTTGGTCAGCTTTGCCGTCAGTCTGGATAACTTGCCTGAGGCGCTGGACATTTTGCAGCAGTTATATGGCGTGGCGGTGACGCGCTTGCCTGGCGGAATCGCGCTTTTGAGTCGTGCTTGATTGAAAAAAGCCCGCTTTGCAGCGGGCTTTTTCTTACTCCTGTGTCTGCTCGGGTTCCTGCAAGCGGCTGACGTGCACCGTTGCAATACGACGCTGGCTGACTTCGGTAATCTCGAAGCGCAAGCCGTCTGCTTCAACGACCGTCCCTACCGTGGGCAGGGAGTCCAGACGCTCCAGCAGGAAACCGGCCACGGAATTGAAGCTGCTGTCTTTCAAAAGCAGGTCGTCCGCTTCCACGGCTTGGGCCAGCAAGAGCAGGTCTATGCTGCCATCCACTTGCCACAGGTTGGGGCCAATCTGCTGAATGGCGGGTTGTTCGTCCTCGTCGGGGAACTCGCCGGCAATGGCCTCCAGAATGTCGATGGGGGTCAGCAGGCCTTCAATCGCGCCGTACTCGTCCGTTACCAGCACGAACTGGCCATTGGACTGCTTCAACATGGCAATCGCGCTGAGTACATCGGTGTGTTCGTGAACGATGATGGGTTCACGCAGATCCGGCCACAGTTTGACTTGCGGGTAGTCGTCCAGATCGGCCAGCAAATCCTTGGCGCGAGCCACACCCACCACCTGGTCCAGATCGCCCTGGCACACCGGCAAGAAGCTGTGTGGGGTGGAGCGCAGTTGCTGGCGCAAGGTATCGGCGGAGTCCTCGATATTGAGCCAGGTAATTTCCTGACGAGGCGTCATCAAGGAGCGAATCGGGCGTTCGGCCAGGCTGAGCACACCGCTGACCATATTGCGTTCTTCGGTGCGGAAAGCCTGCTTGTCCAGTTCCAGCTGACCATCGTTGCCGTTGTCGTCCTTGTCTTCATTCTTGCGGTTGCTCAGCATGCGCAGTACGGCTTCCGCGGTACGGTCACGCAAAGGACGGCGTGACTGCGAGCGCTGCAGGCTGCGGCGGGCAATCTGGTTGAAGAACTCGATCAGGATGGAGAAACCAATAGCCGCGTACAGATAGCCCTTGGGGATCTTGAAGCCCAGGCCTTCGGCGGTCAGCGTCAGACCAATCATCAGCAAGAAGCTTAAGCACAGCACCACCACGGTGGGGTGGTTGTTCACGAAAGTGGTCAGTGGCTTGGAAGCCCAGATCATCAGCGCAATCGAGATAATGACGGCTGCCATCATGACGGGCAGTTGATCCACCATCCCCACGGCAGTAATCACCGCGTCCAGCGAGAACACGGCATCCAGCACCACAATTTGGGCTACCACGACACCAAAGCTGGCATAGGCCTTGTTGGTGCTGGAGTGATGATCGCCACCTTCCAGACGCTCATGCAGTTCGCTGGTGGCCTTGAACAGCAGGAACAGACCGCCCAGCAGCAGGATCAGGTCGCGCCCGGAGAAGCTGAGCGGGCCAATGGAGAACAGTGGCGTGGTCAGGGTGACCAGCCAGGAGACGATAGTAAGCAGACCCAGGCGCATGATCAGCGCCAGCGACAGGCCGATCAGGCGAGCACGGTCGCGCTGATGCGGGGGAAGTTTATCGGCCAGAATCGCGATAAAGATCAGGTTGTCGATGCCGAGAACAATCTCCAGCACCACCAGAGTTAGTAAGCCGACCCAGATGCTGGGATCGAGTAGCCATTCCATGATGTTGTCCTGTTAGACAGATAAATAAGTGCAAAAAAGCAAAGAAGCAGGGCGCCGCGGCGCGTCAGGCGTCAGACGCGGGGCGGGCGGTGCTCCGGGGCAAATTCGCAGCAAATTGCTGGCAGGGAATAGGTCGGACAAGCCGATGGCCAGGCATGCAGCCAGAAAGACTGAACCGGGCAGGGCAAGGGGGTATCCGCGTGATCGGCGTACTGTTGCATGGGCGTGTGCGCCAAAATGGCGCTGAGCTGATGCAAAGGATGATTGGCGGATGAGACACGGCGTTCCGCAGACTCGGCTGCATCGGATTCGTGTTGAGCGAATAAAGCCGATTGACCACCTTGCACGGTTGCGTGGTAGTGGGAGCTGTAAGCCTGTAGGGGAAGAATAAGAAGCAAGACGACGACGAACCAGCGTCTCATAGTGTCTAAGGGAAGTCGATGACGGTTCAGTATATCGTATGCGGGCTGGCTCAATGCAAGTGTGCTGTGATGATGGATGGTCAGGTTGGGGTGGCAGGGGCCGCCATCGGGGCGCGTGGCAGCTTGGAAATAGCAGAGGGAAAGCTCAGCCCAGGCAGCCAAACCGGCCCTGATCAAAGTCGGCAATTGCCTGGGTAATTTCCTGTTGTGTATTCATCACAAAAGAGCCGTAGGTCAAAACGGGCTCATCAATGGGCTCGCCGCCCAGCAACAGTAGCTGGGTGTCGCTTTGGGCGTTCAGCCGGATAGTCTGGCCTTCCAGGCTTAGCAACACGACCTGAGCGGGGCGCACTCGCGTTTGCTGGTTCACTTGTACTTCGCCGCTTCGCACCAGCAAGCTGGTGTTCCAGCCCTCGGGCACCTGAAAACAGGCTTGATGCCCGGCCTTGATCTGTATGTCCCACAACAGGAGCGGGCTGTGATGCCGGGCCGCGCCGGGCTGCTCCCGGTATTGCCCGGCAATCACTCGTATCTGTCCGGCCTGATCGGGCAGGGCCAGAGCGGGAATGTCTGCGCTGGGCAGAGACTGCTGGCTGGGTGGCAGAGTTTTCGCACAAGCAGGCAGGTTGATCCATAGCTGCACCATTTCCCAGGTACCACCCTGACGGGCGAACGGCTCGGAGTGGCTGGCCTGAGACAGCAGGCCGGAGGCCGCACTTAGCCATTGCACATCGCCCGGACCCAGAGCGCCGCTATGACCGCTGGAGTCGCGATGCTCCAGCTCGCCCTGATACACCAGCGTGACGGTTTCAAAGCCGCGTTGCGGGGAGCCATGCACCTTGTGCCGACGGCTACGGGCCGGGTAGGGAGTGGGGGCGGCATAATTCAAGCGCAGAAAGGGGCTGTGCCGGTCCGCGTGGTCCTGATGGCTGAACAAGGTACGCGCCGCCAGACCATCGTCACCCGCCAAAGAGGGGCATGGACTGAGGATGCTGGCGACCTTTTTCATGGCATGGGTTCCGTTTGAAAGCGCATGCCTTCAAGGATAGGGGCGAAACCCCGCTATTGCAAAACTGTATTGCTTGGGCGGGCTGGACGAATGTGAGCAATTAGTAACCAAATTAACAAACGTAATCTTCCTGACCGCGCTAGCATTAGCGCACTTTGTTACGTAGAGAGTGGAATGGGGCAGGCTTTTCAGGCCTTGAGCGTCTGGCAGGTAATGGGCGTGGGCTTATTGTTCTTCGGCGGCATTTACGTGCTGTTTGCACTGGGCACCTTGGCGCTGACACATTGGCTTTTACCTGCCTTGGGTTGGGGACGCCCCCTGGACACGCGCCCTTTGCGTCCTGGCCAACTGCGCCGGGAACTGAAGCAATCCGGCACGGCCATTCTGATTTTTGGCACCGGCATGATTTTTCCCTGGGGCTTTTTGCAGCTAGGCTGGGCGCATTTGACGCCTAATGCCAGCGCGACCCGCATTGCTCTGGAAATTCTGGCTCTGGTGATCTGGAACGACGTGCACTTCTGGATCAATCACCGTCTCTTGCATACCCGCTGGTTGCGCCGTTATCACGGCCCGCACCATTCTTCCGTTGTGGTGACGCCGTTCTCCACCTACAGTTTCCACCCGCTGGAGTCGATCATGCTGGGCAATGTGATTTTGCTGCCCATGGTCGTGCATGACTTCAGTTTCTGGTCGCTTTTGTCCGTGCCCTTGTTCAGCCTGTTTTTCAACAGTATCGGCCACTCCAATTACGACTTTTTCCCCAATGTTTCCAGCCGCCATTGGCTGGCGGCCAGCCGTCGTCACCAGCGCCATCACGCGCAGTACAACGGCAATTACGGTTTTCAATTCAGCTTTATGGATCGCCTGTTTGGCACCCGCTTGCCCGATCGCCCCGAGGAGGCGCGGGGATGAGCGCTGCGTGGCGTTTGCGTCAGCCGCGCGATTGGCAAAGCCTGCTGTACCTGATTGCCTATCCTGTGCTGGTGGTCGTGCTGTGGCGGGGCGGCTTCTCCTGGATTCTGTATGGCTTGCTGCTGTTCCTGACGCTGGGCGTTGGCGTCATCAACCATAACCATCATCATCTGCGCATGTGGCGGGGGCGTATCCCCAACCGCTTGACGGACTTCTGGCTGACCCTGGTACAAGGCCACCCCGCTTGCGTGTTCTGGCCTGCACATGGGCGCAATCACCATCGCTATAAACATGGTGAAAAAGATGTGGCCCGCACTTACCGTTTCTGGCGGGGTGACACCAACGACACGCTGGGCTGGTTGATGCACCCCTTTGAGGCCGTACCTGCGCTGTACCCCATGATTTTTGGCTGGCTGGGTAGCCTGCGCCGTCATTGGCCGGGCGTCTGGGCCTATTGCATGGCGCAGTACGGCGTGTGGCTGGGAAGCTGGGCGCTGGCCCTGGCGCTGGACCCGGTAAAAGGCTTTTTGTACGTGATCCTGCCGCAGCTGCACGGTTTGCACTGGCTGCTGACCACGAATTATCTGCAACATGCCCATGCTGATGGCAGTCACGAGGGCCGTCATGGCGAGCAGCTAGCCTATGCCCGCAATTTCGAGGGCCTGGTCAATCCCTTGCTTTTTAATATCGGCCTGCATGTGGCCCATCATGAGCATTCGTGTACGCACTGGTCCGAGCTGACCCGGCTGCACGACACCGAATACCGAGCCCGCACCCCGGACGCCTTGAACGAAGGGGGGCTGGTGCCTTATATGCTGCGTGTTTTTGTGCTGGGCTTGTTCATGCCCCGCTACCGCAGTCAATCCTTGAACGCCGTGGGCCAGACGGAGCGTCGGCGTGATTCCGTGTAATCAGGAGTATTTCTATGCCCGTGGCCTTTGAGCACGTTGTTATCCATCAGGCCCAGTGGTTTATGCCCGGAGAGCCGGTCGATAACACCGCAATGGATAACTTTATTGCCCCCTTGAATCGTATTTCGGGGCGCATCAAGCAGCGCATTCTGGCCGAGAACGGTATTCAGCAGCGCTACTACGCCATTGGTGAAGATGGCAGCACGCGCTGGAGCAATACGGCCATGGCCGCCAATGCCGTGCGTGCGTGCCTGGAGCAGGCGGGTTTGAGCATGGCGGATGTGAGCTTGCTGGCCAGCGGCTCCTCGGGCGGGGATTTGTTGATGCCCGGCTTTGCCAATGCCATTCAAGGTGAGTTGGCCGCTCCTCCCCTGGAGGTGCATTCGGTCCACGGAATTTGCGCCGCTGGCGTGACCGCCTTGCAGGCCGTTGCCCAGGGGATCGAGCTGGGTGCGCACCGTCACGGCATGGCCGTGGCCAGTGAAATGCCATCGCGCTTGTTCCGCCGATCGCGCTTTGCCTCGCAAGGCTATCAGGCGGACTTTGACTCACACTTCCTGCGCTGGATGTTGTCCGATGGTGCGGGCGCGGCCTTGTTAAGTCATCAAGATCAGGTTCTGCCCACAACGCAGCCCGGAGTCCGCCTGCGCCTGCGCTGGATTCATCAAAAATCCTTCTCGGGTGATTACCCGGTTTGCATGCAGCTGGGAGCAACGCGTGATTCCACTCGCAGCCATCTGGATTACGATTCCTGGGCCGAGGCCGAGCAAGATGGTGCCTTGTCCCTGCGCCAGGACATTCGCCTGCTGCCGCATCTGTTCGACATCGGCATACACGAATACGTAAAACTGGTGCGTGATGGCTGGGTAGACCCCGAGCGCATCAGCCATTTCCTGTGCCATTACTCCTCCGAAAAATTCATCCCCGTGGTGGCAGATTTGCTGGAACAGGCTGGCCTGGGCATTCCTGCCGAGCGCTGGTACAGCAATCTGCGCTGGCGCGGCAATACGGGCGCAGCATCTATTCTGATCATGCTGGCCGAGTTCATGCGCGACCGGACCTTGACGCCCGGCGAGCAAATCCTGTGCTACGTGCCCGAGTCGGGCCGCTTCATGACGGCCTATATGTTGCTGGAAGTAGAAGCCTGCGATGCACCGGCCCCGGCTGTGTCTTATCCTGCGGCCAAACAAGCGCCAGCCACGTCCTCGGATCAGGTGGATATTGCCCCTCCGCATGACCCGGCCACCGCCCCGCAAGGTTTGCGCGATCTGCTGACGCAATTGGCCCCCATCTGGCACGACTATCGCTCCCAAGTGTGGCGTACGCCCTTGCTGCGCAGCCTGCACGACGGCTCGATCCGCATGCAGGATTATCAAAAGTGGATGGCGGACTGGATTCCCCAGGTACGTGAAGGGGCCAAGTGGATGCGTGAAGCGTGCGATTCTCTGTCGCCCACCTATGCCCCGCTGGCCGAGCTGATTCGCTTACACGCCGGCGAAGAGCAGGATGACTTCAAGATACTGTTCGAGGACTATCAGCACGCTGGTGGCACCGCGACCGAGATCGAGCAGTTGAGCCGTAACCCCGGCGGTCAGGCCCTGAACGCTTACCTGCATGCCTTGGCCGCCAGCCAGGACCCGATTGGTTTGCTGGGGGCGATTTATATTATTGAAGGCACCGGCCAGCGTATTGTTCCGGCCTTGTTGCCTTTGCTGAAATCCTCGCTGTCGCTGGAACCGAATATGTACCGTTTCCTGCACTACCATGGCATGAACGACGAGCATCATCTGGCTCGCTGGCTGGTAGCCGTTGAACTGGCTCTGGATTGTGATGAAACAGGTCGCGCCGAGCAGATTATTATTGAAACCGCGCGTCGTACCGCCGCCCTGTACCTGATGCAGTTCCAATACGCGAAAGAGTTTTAAGTCATGGATCAAATCCCGGATTTTTTAAGCAAGCCGCATGACCCGCAGGACCCCAATCCTTGGCGGGCCTTGTATCTGGATCGCAGCACGCCCCTGCCTGATGAAGTGAAGCAGGCCTGGCTGGCCGACTCCAGCTCGTCGTCACGCCAGTACCTGCTGCCATTCCTGCGGCCATTGGCGCGCCTGATGATTATTGTGATTCAGGTCGTTAAAACCTTTTTGCCGCGCAAATGGTCACATTCGGGCCTGCTGCATCGCATTCTGGTGTGGGGGCTGAAGCGCTTTGTCTCGCCACAGGCCAACTGGCTGATTCTGCGTCACTTCCATTTGGGATCACAGGTGCTGGCTTTTATCGCGGCCAATTCGCCCACCAAGGTGCCGACCACGCCGCTCACCCCCATGAACATCGACGAATTGCGCGATCACACCTTTGTGAAGCACGATTTGAATCTGTTCAATTTCGTGATCCGGCTCAATCAGACCTTGCGGGACAATAATCAGGAAATCGGCCCGCCGAAACGCGTGGATTTCTCCATGATCCAGCCCGTGCCTTTGGCGCTGGACGATATGCCGCAAGGCTCGCTGAACAAGATGGATCTGCAAAGCGCCATCGAACTGTTCACGCCCCTGTACCAGTTGCTGCTGACTGATAACGACTTCTGGCGTGCGGCCAATTCCCTGCAGCTGGACGAGACTATCGGGATTTACGCGGCCAAGATTTTGCAGGCACCCGAGCATTTGATTCTGGTGAACAATGGTCACCCCTTGGTGCCCATGTCGACCTTGCGAGCAGGCTACCGTTTGGTGCTGCACGGTCTGTCTACAGAGATGCTGCATAGCTTGCTCAATCAGATGAAGCAGGCGCAGGCGCAGGCAGAGGGGGCTCAAACACCGGATTTGGGGCAGGGCGATAGTTCGGTTTCTGCCGAGATGTAAAAACAAAAACGGCTCATGCATGAGCCGTTTTTCTATTGGGCACATGGCCCATTTCCAACCATGCTGTTGGCTACTTTCTGAGACTTAGTTGCGCTTGGTATAGGCCATGTACAGCTCGTGAGCACGGGTTTCAATCGGGCCGCGGGCGTAGTGGCGATCGTCAATGCGATTGCAGTGCAGGACCTTGCCGTTATTGCCGGTGCTAAATACTTCATCGGCATCCAGTACGTCTTGTGGTGTCAGGCTGGCTTCACGTACCTCAATTCCGTCGTCGCGCAGCAGCTGCATGACACGCTGGCGGGTAATGCCGTTCAGGAAGGTGCCGTTCAGCGCCGGGGTCAGGGCGACGCCGTCACGCACAATCCACAGATTGGCAACAGCAAACTCGGCCACCTTGCCCTTGGAGTCCAGCACGATGGCGTTGTCAAAACCGCGTGCGCTGGCATCACGCAAAATACGCTGGGTGTTGGGATACAGGCAGGAGGCTTTGGCATCGGTAGGTGCCATGGACGGATCAGGGCGCAGGAATTCGCTGAAGGTCGCGCTAAAGCCGCTGTCAGCAGGCAGTGGGGATTCAAAAATATGAATTGCCAGTTGGGTGGTGGCCGGGTCGGGCAACAAGAAGCCGCCGGGTGCGAAATACAGTAGCTTGATGTAGTAGTCCGTAGTGTGAGGCAGCTTTTTCAGGCCCTCGCGCACCAGGTCCACGGTTTGCTGCGGCGTCATCACGGGCTCCATGCCCAGGGTGAGGGCAGAACGGTTCAAGCGCTCGCAGTGCAGGTCCAGATCCGGAGTATGGCCTTGAATAGAACGGGCACCGTCAAAGACCGTGGTGGCCATCCAGAACGCATGGTCGGTCGCGCCAATCAAAGGTGCGCTGGTGCTGTTCCATTGACCGTTGGACCACGTGATTTCATTTTTACTCATGGGGCTTTCCTCCTGGTTTTGTTGGGACGTAGTGGCAATTTATCTTGTCGTTGTACTATTTCCAACACACATAATAGAGAGCAAAAAACGACTTGAGGTGGTGTCAGCGTGCTATCTGATATTTACAAAACATATAACTGGACGCTGGCCGAGCTGCATGCTTTCTGCCTGATCTGCGAATGTCAGAACCTGAGTCAGGCCGCGCTGCGTATCGGGATCAGCCAGTCGGCTATTTCCCTGATGGTGCAACGTTGGCGACAGGCGCTGGGTGATCCTTTGTTTGTACGGGCGCGCTATGGTGTGGCACCCACGCAGATCGCCATTGCACTGCGCGAAAAACTGCAACCGTTGCTGGAAGAAGTGGGCATTGCCTTGACGCAAACCCAAGGCTTCAATCCTGCTCAGTCTACGCGTGTTTTCAAGGTCCATATGACGGATATCGGCCAACTGGTTTTTTTGCCGGGGCTGAACAATTTTGTCGCCAAACACGCGCCAGGTATTCGCCTGGTCATCAAGAATCTGGGCTGGGAATCGCTGGAAAGCGGTTTGAGTTCGGGCGAGATTGATCTGGCGATTGGCTCTTTGCCCATGATTAAAGGGCGAGTGCATTCGCGCGTGTTCCGCCACGAGCGTTATGTGACAGCCATGCGCAAAGGCCATCCCCTGGCCAGAAATGAGCTGGATCTGGAAGCCTTTGTGGCGGCTGATCATCTGGCCATTGATGCCACCAGCAGCGGGCATTCTCTGGTGGAAAACGCCCTGCGCTCCCTGGATATGCGGCGCAATATCAGCCTGACGATTCCCCACTATCTGGCTGCGGAGCAGATTCTGGTTAACAGTAATTATTTGCTGACCGTGCCCAATGTGGCCGTCCTGTCTTTCCAGGACCCTGCCGCCTTGTGCATTGTGCCTACGCCGCTGGCTCTGCCCAGCTTTGATGTGCGCGTACATTGGCATGAGCGCAGTCGACAGGACGAAGGCGTGCGCTGGTTGCGCACGGCCATTTCGGATTTGTTCGGGCAGCGCTAAGCCTATTTGGTGATTAGGATGCGGTTTGCACAAGGGCTGTACACGGTTTGCGAAGGCCATCGTTCAGCACCTTGCCCATTTGGCTATCAAGCAAATTTCAGCACGGCTTCCAGCTCGTGCTCCCCATAGGTGCCGCCTGTCAGCTCAAAGCCCAGTTTCGAGTAGAACGCTTCCGGGCTGCCTTCCCCCCGGCTATAGCCTAGCCGAATTTCCTTGTAACCCTGGTACTTCAGATCATGAATCAGCAGGGAAATTGCTTTGCGCCCGAAACCCAGATTTTGGAAGGGGGCTGCAATCATGAAGCGCCATAAAAAGGCACCAGGATACAGAATGCCTTCGTCATGGTCGGCACCGATATGCAGCATGATAAAGCCCACCAGGGTGTCATTAGCGTAGATGGCACGGAACCAGGCATTCTCGGAAAAGTGCGCCTCTGCAATGGAGGTGCCATTGTCGGCAATCATGCTGCGCTGTGCGGGAGAGAGGGTCTCGCTTAGCTCACATACCTCGTAGACGGTTTGCGAGTTGATGCGACGAAAAGAGACGGTGGCGTCTTTGGAAACGGTTTGTTCACTCATATGAATTCAAGGTTTCATGTTCAGCTAAAAGGCGGGCGGTTCAGGCGTGTTTGGACCCGTAGGTGATGCGTCGTAGCACCGCCTCCAAGGGGCCGCGCCCCCAGCGCTGGGCGATCAGACCTGTCAGGCTCATGGCCAGCAGAGCCATAGCAATGGCGATCAATAACAGTGCGGCATTGCCAAAGGAATCAAACAGATCCAGGCCATAGCTGCTGAAAACAAGACCCGCCAGAATGCCTTGGCTGACATAGGCGCTAAGTGAATTGCGGCCAGCTTCGATCAGCACATTGGGCAGGCTGAACCATTGTCCGCAATGCAATAGCAGGTATAGATATACCGTGGACAATAAAGGCGCACCGATTGCGATGCTGAAAAGGCCCATCAAGCCCATCAGATTCTGTTCGTTGGACATGCTGGCGCCAAAGAAGTTGATAGCTAAAGCCAGCGGCAAGAGCCAGGGCAGGGCGCGGCCCAGTTTTTGTTGCCCAGGGCTATGAGCTTCAAAAAAGTTGCTTTTAGCCGCGGCCAAACCCATCAGCATGGCTCCAAAGGCCAGTGGACCCTGGTACAGAAACAGGAAAACAAAGGACTCCGGCCATTCGCTGATGCGTGCCAGTGTCGCCTCGGAGAAGGCACCGCCCAGGGAGTACACCGGGGCTATGTCTTCGCTACCTGCCAGCAGATAAGCGATCAGTGCCAGGCTGACAATTTCTACCAGCACCATCAACAACGCCACCTTGATCAACCCACGCGGGGAGAGCTTGCGTAGTGGCCAGATCAGCACACCCAGCACCGAGTAAAGCAGCAGGATATCGCCGGTAAAAACCAGCGTCGCGTGCAAGCAACCCAGCACGGCCAGGCCGAGCATGCGACGGAAGTAGCGGCTGCTGAGGGGGACGCCAGCACGTTGGGCAGAGCGTGCCTGGATTTCTATACCCCAGCCAAAAATCAGCGAGAACAGCAGGAAGAATTTGCCCTGAAACAGAAATTCGATCAGGAAGGCAGCCATGTGGTCATAGGAGGAGGATGTGGCTGTCGGGCCACTGTCGCTCAGTGCCAGATAGGGCAGGTTCACCACACAAATACCGATCAGAGCGGCGGTGCGAATCAGGTCGATGGAGGAGTTTCGAGAAGCCGTAGACATGGATGTTTATTGATTGAGCGCTTGTTCAATGCCATAATATTGAGCGCTTGCTCAACGTGTCAATAGGGAGGGAAGGTGATGAGTGAAAAAGAAGACAGTGCCACACGAATTCGACAGGCCGCGGTTGAGGTCCTGATGGAAGTTGGTGTTCGCGCCGCCACCACTCGCATGGTGACCGAACGGGCTGGAGTGGGCCGTGGACTGTTGAACCATTACTTTCGCTGGTCCGAATTGCGGGCCGAGGCTTGGGGCGAGATCTTCGATCAGCTCATGGAATGGGAGGCTGCGCAATCTGCAGACCCTCGGGTTCTGATGGAGGATTACCTGAAGACGGCCTTCGAAGAGCGCAATCGCATCTATTGGTTTTTGTGGATTGATGCCACTGATCTGGCCAAAACCGATGCAGCCCTGGCCGTAGTGACCACCCGCGTGCATAAAAGAATGCTGGAACAACTTGCCTCTTACCTGAGTCGGGGCACGGAGCAAGGTTTTTGGCAGGTACCCGATGCCCAGGGCACGGCACTGCGCTTATCTGCGATGTATGACGGCTTGGCCAATATGCTGTTGACCGATTTTACGGATCTGAGCCCTGCCCAGGCCGAACAGCATTTGCGACATTTATTTTTTCTGGAAACCCGGCCGACTTAGCCTGAATCCGTCGGCCTGCCTTAAGTAGTTTGATGATGGAAATCGATACTGATTACAAAACGCTATCCTCCCGCCATACCTCCGTGGGCCGGATTTTGGGTTTGTTCAAACCCTGGCGCATGCGCTTGTTTATGGTGGCCCTGCTGATTGCCTTTGGTGCAGTGATTGGCGTGGTGTCTCCTTTTTTGCTGCGCGAGATTATCGACACAGCTTTGCCGGACCAGGACTTTGGACTGCTGGTTTGGCTGGTGCTGGGCCTGCTGGGTATCAGTGCCTTGGGTGCCAGCATCAGTGTGTTGCAAACCATTTTGTCCACCAAGATCGGGCAGGCCATCATGCACGATTTGCGGGTCGGTTTGTATCGTCATCTGCAAAGCCTGTCGTTGGGCTTTTTCATTCGTACTCGTACAGGTGAAATTCAGTCCCGTATCGCCAATGATATTGGTGGCTTGCAGGCTGTGGTCAGCAACACAGCCACTGATTTGGCGCGTAACTTGAGCGTGGTGGTCACCACGGCCATTGCCATGTTGCTGTTGGACTGGCGCTTGGCTCTGTTCTCCTTTGCTGTCTTGCCGCCCTTGATCTGGCTGAGTAATAAGGTAGGGGAACTGCGCGAGCGTTTGACGCATGATCAGCAGGCTGGTCACGCGAATATGTCGGCGACAGTGCAAGAAACCTTGTCAGCTCCGGGCATCATTTTGTCCCGTACCTTGGCACAAGGCGGTTTTTTGACGCGGCGCTTTGCACAGGTCTCCTCGGAGGTAGCCCGACTGGAAGTGCGTGCGCACACGGCTGGTGAATGGCAATGGTCGCTGATCTATCTGTTTTTAAGTGCCTTGCCCGCTTTGACGCTGTTGCTGGGTGGCTGGCTGATCGGCCAGGGTATGGTGGTCACCATCGGAACCCTGTTTGCCCTGATTGCCTTGCAGGAGCAGTTGATGTGGCCGTTGGAAGAACTGCTGCAAAGTGGGGTGCGTCTGCGCACTACCCGAGCGCTGTTCACCCGGATTTTTGAGTACATGGATACGCCGCCCGAGTTGACAGAGCCTGCCCAGCCCCGTCCTTTCCCGGCTACGGGACCGCGAGGTCATGTGCGGCTCAAAGGAGTGAGCTACCGCTATCAATCCGAGACCGCTACCTTGTCCGACATCAATATGGATATTCCTGCGGGCAGTCATGTGGCGATTGTGGGACCGACAGGCGCTGGTAAAACTACCCTGGGTTACTTGTTGGCGCGTCTGGCCGACCCGAATCAAGGCAGCATCACGATTGATGGTATTGATCTGCGCCAGATGAGTTTCGAGCAGTTGGCCAGTGTGCTGGGCGTGGTGAATCAGGAGCCCTTTTTGTTGAATGCCAGCATTGCGGAGAATTTGCGTTTTGCACGGCCTGAGGCAAGTGATGAGGAGCTGCTGGCCGCAGCCAAAACCGCGCAGATTCATGACTTCATCATGTCCTTGCCGCAGGCGTATGAAACTACGGTGGGCGAGCGAGGGTATCGTTTTTCCGGGGGCGAAAAACAGCGCTTGGCTCTGGCTCGTACCATTCTGCGCAACCCGCCCGTTCTCTTGCTGGATGAGGCCACTAGTGCGTTGGATAACACCACGGAAAATGCCATGTCAGCCGCCTTGGCCAAAATGGCGGAAACTCGTACCGTTATTTCGATTGCGCACCGCCTGTCTACCGTCCGTCATGCCGACCGCATTTTTGTGCTCAAGGCGGGCAGGCTGGTTGAGCAGGGTAGCCATCAGGAACTGGCTGCGCTGGACGGTGTGTATGCCCAACTTTTGAAAGCCGGTCAGTCCATGTGAGGTGGACGTGGAAAAGTTGAAAGTCGTATCAAGGAGAATTTGTGTGAATCGCGAGAACAGGACCGTGTCTGCATCGGCACTAAGCAAAATCACTACCTTCGAGGAGGGCGACCCCAATGAGAACCCCTGGGTGGCAGGCGAGCCTAAAGCAGAGCTGATCGAGGTTCAGGACTACGATGCGAACTGGCCGGTGCTGTATCAGCGCTTGAGTCAGGAAATTCAGGCGGCCCTGGGCAATAAGGCCCTGACTATTGCGCATGTGGGCTCGACCGCGGTGCTCGGTCTGCCTGCCAAGCCTGTGATTGATATTGATGTGCTGGTGGACGACCCGGAGCAGGAAGAGGACTATGTTCCTGCGTTGAACGCCTTGGGTTATGAGTTGAGCATACGTGAGCGCTCCTGGTATCAGCACCGCATGCTGCGTCAGGAAGAGCCGCGTGTGAATCTGCATGTGTTCGGCCCGGATTGCCCTGAACATATTCGCCATATCCTGTTTCGGGACTGGCTGGGTACGCATCCCGAGGATTTGCAGCGCTATGCCCAGGCCAAAATGCAGGCTAAAGAAGGGGCTGGCAGTGTGCAGGATTACAACCAGCGAAAGCAGGCAGTAGTGCGGAATATTTATCAAAAGATTTTTGCATCACAGGGACTGTCGTCTTGAATCTGGCCGGTGTTTTTGTCCCGGCTGCAGCCTTGACATACCTACCGCTGACATCAGGATCTTGCTTGCCAGCTAACACTTTACAAACAGGATGCGCCCCATGAGGATTCGTCATTCGCGCCCGGAGGACGGGCAACGTGCGGTTGAAATCTGGCGCAAGGCTGTGGATGCCACGCACGATTTTTTATCCGTCCAGGACCGTCAGGAAATTGATGCAATGGTCTGCAGTTTTCTGCCCCAGGCCAGTTTATGGCTGGCAGTGGACGAGACGGATTACCCGCTGGCTTTCATGCTGATTGACCAGGGCCATATGCAGGCCTTGTTTGTGGACCCGGACAGCCGGGGAACGGGCGTAGGCAAGGCTTTGGTGCTGCATGGCTTGAGCCTGCATCCCAGCATGACTACCGATGTGAATGAACAGAATGAGCAAGCGGTGGGCTTTTACGAAAAAATGGGCTTCAAGCGTATTGGACGCTCGCCCGTGGATGATCAGGGCAAGCCATACCCGCTGATTCACCTGCAGTATCAGGTCTGATGGGCATCACGGTCTGATTCGTTTGGCTTGATCCCTCCCTCCGTTTTTATCGACTGTTTTCAGCAAGGTTTTTAAGTATGAGTTTTCCTCTTGCCTGGCAAACCCGACTGGCTACCGCCAAGGTACAACGTCAAACCATTGGGGAGTCCGGGGCTGATGTCTGGCGTCTGGACTGGCCGGATGGCTCCTGCCAGTTTGTGAAGGCAGAAGACGATCTGCCTTTGGCCGAGCTGCCCGATGAAATTGAGCGCTTGCGCTGGATGCATACGCAAGGTCTGCCTTGCCCAGAGGTGCTGGATACTTTGTTGGCGCAGGGCCGCCATTGGCTGCTGATGAGTGCTGTTCCTGGGCGCGATCTGGCCTGCACAGAGGGCTTGTCTCCCCAGCAAACCGTGGAGTTACTGGCTTCGTCCTTGCAAGGCCTGCACCGCTTGCCACTTGAAGCCTGCCCCTTCGATCATCGCCTGGAGCATCGGTTGGCCGATGCACGTGCCAGGGCGAAAGCCGGCCTCATTGATGAAGAAGATTTTGACGATGAACGTCAGGGCATGCCGGTTCAAAGCCTGCTGGACGAGCTATATGCCGGCCGCCCAGGACAAGAAGATCTGGTGGTCACCCATGGCGATGCCTGCTTGCCCAACTTCATGGTGCATCAAGGGCAGTTCAGCGGTTTTATCGACTGCGGACGTTTGGGCGTGGCAGATCGTTATCAGGATCTGGCGCTGACGGCGCGCAGCATAGAGCGCAATTTGGGCAAGGAGTGGCTAGCGCCTTTCTTTGCCTTGTACGGCGTGGAAATGGATGCCGAGCGCATCGCTTTCTTCTGCCTGTTAGATGAGTTTTTTTAAACCCGACTGGTCGTTGTCTCCCAAGGTCAGCCACTATTGGAAAATCGGCTTTGCACGCGGCATTTCCTAGAGCAGCAGTGCAGAGTTTGTGCTGCCTGATGAGAGACTCTGTCGGGCAAAACCAGCGCCGTTTCGGACGCTGGCAATGTGATCTTAGGCGCAGATAAAATTCAGCTCGCCGATCCCTTGAATGGCCGCCTGAATTCGGTCGCCGGGGGCGGCATACAGCATGGGTAAACAGGTGCCCGTAATGATGACCTGCCCTTTTTGCAGCCCGCCAAGGTGGTGGCTGCCCTGATTAGCCAGCCAGATGAGCAGTCGTGTCAGCTCACCCGCCGGATTCTGGTTCGGCCCTTGCAGCAAGGGTTGCTGCCCCACTTGCAGGCGTGCCCATGCAGGTTGTAGCAATGTCATATCCTGCGCGGCGACGCCTTGCGGCTGATAGACCAGCGCACCGTGGCTAGCTAGATCGGCCAGGGTGGATAGACGGCCTACGGTGTC
The DNA here is from genome assembly GCF_050487245.1 of Alcaligenes sp. Me129. Classification (NCBI taxonomy): domain Bacteria; kingdom Pseudomonadati; phylum Pseudomonadota; class Betaproteobacteria; order Burkholderiales; family Alcaligenaceae; genus Alcaligenes; species Alcaligenes sp. Me129. The sequence goes on along the minus strand of NZ_JBKQGX010000019.1, from coordinate 212 downwards.
ACGCTGCGCAAAGCGGGATTCCACAATTTCGACGGCTACACAGATCTGGCTGACCGCCTGCCAGATTTGTTCCATGGAATACGGTGCCTGGCCGGGCGGTAAGTCCTGACCCAGAACCAGGCCGATTTCCACTTCTATGCCGCGCAAGGACAGCTCCTTGCTGGATGGTACATCCGGGCTGGCGTAACGAGAACGCTGGGGCAGGGGGGCGC
>NZ_JBKQGX010000018.1:0-87242 GCF_050487245.1 Alcaligenes sp. Me129 | reverse complement strand
AGTCTCTAAGTCTCTAAGTCTCTAAGTCTCTAAGTCTCTAAGTCTCTAAGTCTCTAAGTCTCTAAGTCTCTAAGTCTGCACTCATGAGAACACCAAACATCTCAACACATCCTCTCTAGTAGAAAAAACCCAGCTTTCTCTCACCGATAGAACGTCCTCGACACCGACACGCTCTCTCTATATAGAGGACAAAGACACACCTGCAGAAAGCAACTACAGAGACACAAGCTCACCCAAGGCAGGGCTACAAACACAGCTCCCCCTCCTATCTACTCTATATATAGAGAGATCCTCCCCCCTTACGCCCCCAAGCAATAAGCTAATCCCCAATTCATTGTTATTTTCTGTAGCCACGTTCATTACCATTCCTTATGCACTTAATCCTCTAAGCAGGCCCCTGCTTACTCAAGAGAGTAATAATGATCAAACCAATCCTCATCTCCTTGGCATTTGCATTCAGCGCGGTCCTGGCACCGACTGCTTCCGCAGAGCCAAGCACACCCGACACGGCAGCCAAACCAGCCGCCTTGATCTCGGCTGGCGACCTGGCCACCAAGCTGGATCAAAACAATCTGCGCATTCTGGATATCCGCACAGACAAAGAATATGCAGCAGGCCATGTACCAGGTGCCGTCCACACTCCATATGGAGCCTACCGCGGCCCAGCCGAGAACGCCGGTGCTCTGCGCTCCGAAGCCGAGCTGTCTGCCCTGTTCAGCAAAGCCGGCATTTCCAAGGACAGCTACGTTGTCGTCACCTACGCGGGCGCGAACCCCACAGACTTCGGCGCAGCAGCACGCGTGTACTGGACACTGAAAGCTGGCGGCCTGACCCAGCTATCCATTCTGGACGGCGGCCTGCAAGCCTGGGAAGCCGAAGGCAAAGCCCTGAGCAAAGACACCCCCACTGTCACCCCCACCGAATTCAGCTACCACTACAACAAAGACATGGTGGTCAGCACACAAGAAGTCGCTGACTACATCAAGAACGGCCAGGCTCCCGTCCTGCTGGACGCTCGCCCAACCGAATTCTTCAAAGGCGAAAAGCGCGTTGACGCCGCCGCCCGCTACGGCACCCTGCCCGGCGCACGCGAGCTGGACTTCAACAGCTTTTTCCGTAGCGACAAACCTGTCCTGAAAGACACCGGAGAACTCGTCAAGATCGTCAAAGAACAAGGCCTGGACGACAAACCCACCGTTTCGTTCTGCAATACCGGCCACTGGGCTGCCACGAACTGGTTTGTCCTGTCCGAACTGGCCGGCAACCCTAACGTGAAGCTCTACCCCGAGTCCGTCGTGGAATGGAGCCGCAGCAACTTGCCTATGGATAACCAGCCCTCCCGTTTCGAAGTTCTGAAACTCGATGCCAAACGCGCCATTAACTAAAGAAATCGATCATGCTTTATCTGACTAGACTGGGCTTTATCCTGGCCAGCCTGGCCCTGATTGTTGGGGTCGCTCTGGTAGGTGGACTGCGCCAAGGCCTGCTCGCCCTGCTGGGGATTGGCTTTGGTGCCGTACTGCAAGGAGCCCGTTTCGGTTTCACGACCGGATGGCGCAACTATATCGAGCGCCGTGACCCTCAAGGTATCTGGGCACAAATGCTCCTGCTGGTATTGGCCGCCGCCTTCACCCTACCCTTGATCGCCGATAGTGGCGGTGAGCTGGTTGGCGCGATTGCCCCATTGACCATCAGCCTGGTATTGGGCGCCTTTCTGTTTGGCGCTGCCATGCAACTGGCCGATGGCTGCGGTTCCGGCACTCTCTACAAAGCAGGCGCAGGCGCACCGATTTCCTTTGCAGTTCTGCCTACCTTTGCCATTGGTAGCTTTCTAGGCGCATCGCACCAGCCCGGCTGGATTGCCCTGGGCGGCCTACCCGCTATCGACCTGACTGTGTCCTTGGGCTGGCCCACTGCCTTGTTGATTACCGTACTAGGCTGCGCCGCCGTATCCTGGTTCGTCGGCCGAGGTGCACGTCGCCATCGGAAAGAGCAAAACAGCCCACCTGCCAAATGGGAAATGCGCTGGTGGATGGGCGCTTTGCTGCTGGCCGTGCTGTATGCCATTCACATGATCGTCGCAGGCCAACCCTGGGGCATCGTCTATGGTATTGGCTTGTGGGGCGCAAAAGTATTCTCGGCTCTGGGCTGGTCCCCAGTTGGCGACGCGTTCTGGGGCGTGGCTCCACATGCACAACGTCTGGCTGAACCCGTCCTGGCTGACGTTACTTCGGTCACCAACTTTGGTTTGATTTTGGGCGCCATGGCAGCCTCACGCTGGAATCATCCTGCCAATTTCAAATCCCCCAATGCCCGCACTTTGTGGGTAGGCGCAATTGCGGGCCTGGTGATGGGCTACAGTGCCCGTATGGCCTTCGGATGTAATGTGGGCGCATTCCTGGGAGGCATCGCCTCGGCCAGCATCCATGGCTGGGTCTGGTTTGCACTGGCCTTTGCCGGGTCCATCATAGGCGTGCGCATTCGTCGCCGCGTTAATCCTTGAGTCGTGCAAGCATGAGCAAAACTACTTTCCGCCTTATTACCAGTACCTTCTGGCTGGTCGTTGTCTTGCTAGTTGTCATGGACAGCCTGCAAGACTATCCCTACCGCCCCGAGCCCGCCCCCATTGCCTGGGGTAGTGGACAAGCCGCTAGCGGCGGCCACTGCTCGGGTCGATAAGCCGGGGCCTACCCGGCCTGCCCCCCCCTGATGGGAGAAAACCTGGCAGCCTTACTTGGCTGCATCGGGTTTCACCCTCAGGGGTTTTCCTTTGGGTGAAGGAAAGTGCCTCCGCTTGTAGTAGCAAACCGACAGCCTGCATTGCCCGCCCCCACGCAAGCACCAAGGCACAACGTAGCAAGCACTGAGCCGTGCTAGCATCAGACAGATTTTCCAACCTTCTGCTGTCATGCTGACCTTCCTTCGCACCACCTTTAGCCGCAGCCTGCGCATGTTTTATACCGTTGCGCGCATCATGCTCCCCATCATGATTGCGGTGCGTATTGCCGCGCAACTAGGCTTGATCGAGCAAGTCGGCAAGCTGATAGGCCCGATCATGGCGCTGGTTGGACTGCCAGCCGAAGCCGGGATCGTCTGGGCCACCACCGCCCTGGCCGGTATATATGCCGGCATAGGCTCCATGGCAGCCTTGGGTGACAGCTTGAGTTTCAACGTGGCTCAAATCAGCGTCTTGGGCACCATGATGCTATTTGCACACAATATGCCCATGGAGCAGGCCATTGTGCGCCGAGCCGGAGCCAGTTTCTGGTTTACGGCCGCGCTACGAATTGTCTGCGCCTTGCTGTACGGCGCTCTGCTGGCCTGGGGTTTGAACAGTACCGGGCTGTTGCAAGAGCCCGTGTCACTTGCCTGGCTTTACGGGCAATCCAATGCCACGCAAGGTGGTTGGCAAGGCTGGGCAGACTGGCTGTGGGGGACGGCCAGTTCCCTCTTCATGACCTGGCTGATTATTCTTGGCTTGCTGTTAATCCTGTCAGTCCTGGAGAAAATCGGCTTCACCCGTTTGCTGACCCGGCTTCTGCTGCCCTTGCTGCGTTTTTCAGGACTGGAAGAGCGAGTCGCCCCCACAACCACGATTGGTGTGTTGCTGGGCCTGAGCTACGGCGGTGCCCTGATTATTGATGAATCCCGTCAACAAAATTACAGCCCCCGAACGCGCCTGCTGGCCTTGTCCTGGCTGTCTTTAAGCCATTCCCTGATTGAAGACACCATTCTTATTCTGGCTCTGGGTGCCAACATCTGGGTGGCCCTGGTCGGCCGACTTGTTCTGACCTTGCTGATTATTGGCCTGATGGCCCGTCTGACATTACCAGGTAGCGCCCTGTACAGACGCTACCTTGCTTCTGCTTCGCACCCTCAGGATGCTTAGCTTTTGACCAGCAGATCCTGAAAACGCTGATAGAACTTCTTGAGTTTGGGCGCAATCACCATCTGGCAATAGGCTTGCTCGGGGTTCAAGGCAAAATAATCGTGGTGATAGTCCTCGGCTTCCCAGAAAGTGGAGCTGTCGAGCACATGCGTCACGATAGGCGCATCAAACTGCGACTTGCTCTCTTCAATGACTTCGAAAGCCTGACGACGCTGTTCTTCGTTTTGGCAAAAAATGGCAGACGCATACTGCGGCCCCTGGTCAGCACCCTGACGATCGGGCGTGGTAGGGTCGTGGGTCAGGAAAAATACCTCCAGCAAATCCCGATAGGAAATAACAGAAGGATCAAACTCCACTTTGACCACTTCGATATGGCCGGTCTGCTTGCCACAAACCTGTTCATAGGTGGGATTTTCCACATGGCCGCCACAGTATCCGGGCACCACCGACTGCACACCTCGCAGGGCCTTGAACACCCCTTCAGTGCACCAAAAGCATCCGCCACCTAATATGGCTGTTTCCTTCATGAATTCTCCTTTGTTGACGAATTGGCTAGACTCAGCAACCAGGCGGCAATAGCTTGTGCTTGCTCGGCGCTGATCCGGTTTTGAGCAGGCATGGGAATAGCTCCCCAGTTCCCCCGGCTACCCTGTTGAATTTGTCGCTGCAAATACGCCCGGGTTTCCTGCGCCGGACCTGGCGCGTAGCGCTGGGCGATCTCCCGAAAAGGAGGCCCCACCCGTTTACGATCAATCTGATGACAGGACAAGCACTGCGCCTGCACGATATCCATCAGCGCTACCGTATCAGCCTTTGCCGCAGGATTAAAACTCAGCAACCCACAAAAAACTACTAATGGTAAACAGCTGGCCCAAGAGACTGAATGCAGCATGATCCTTCCCTTACAATTTACCCAGCCCTGGTCTGGGCTCGCAGTCACGCTATTATCTGATATTCATCTCTGTAATGGGCACGCATGTTAATTCACCCGCAGTTTGATCCCGTCGCCATACAACTTGGACCCCTTGCCATTCATTGGTATGGCTTGATGTATTTAGTGGGCTTTGGCCTGGTGTGGCTGGCTGGCACGGCGCGTATCCGCGCGGGCTATGCCTTGCTGACTCGCAAGGACCTGGAGGACCTGATCTTTTACTGCGTTCTGGGCGTGGTGGCGGGCGGGCGTCTGGGCTACACCCTGTTCTATCAACCTTCCTATTACCTGTCGCATCCGCTGGAGATTTTGTATGTCTGGCAAGGCGGCATGTCCTTTCATGGCGGCCTGATCGGCGTGCTGGTCACGATTGCGCTTTTTGCCCGTAACCGCCAACGACGCTTTCTGGAAGTCAGCGATTTTCTGGCACCCTTGATTCCACTGGGACTGGCGGTGGGTCGTCTGGGTAACTTCATCAATGGCGAGTTATGGGGTCGCCCCAGTGATGTGTCTTGGGCCATGGTGTTCCCGCAAGTGGATGCAACGCCCCGCCACCCATCGCAACTGTATGAGATGGCTCTGGAAGGCATTGCCCTGTTTATCTTGCTATGGTGGTTTACGCGCCGTCCACGCGCCGTGGGTCAGACCAGCGCCCTGTTCCTGATCGGCTATGGTTTCTTCCGCTTCATGGTGGAGTACACCCGCGAGCCAGACGGCTATCTGGGTCTGCTCAGCGCCGGCTTATCGATGGGGCAGTGGTTGTCCTTGCCCATGATTGTGGCTGGCCTGGCTCTGTTTGCGTATGCCAGCAAACGCGGTGTTACGCCCGGCAGTCAGCAATAAACAAAGCAGCAGAAAAGAAAAAGCCCGTCCAGATATCTGGACGGGCTTTTTTTGCAGGTGCCCCACCATTGCCGTCAAGACCGGCATCCTGGAACCGAGGGTCCAAGATCGGTTGTCATCAAGCCAGCTTCGGGTTCGTCGACGAGGACGATCGCTCCTACTGGCTAATCCAACAACCTGTATGCCAAAAGCATTGGTTCAAGGAATGTATGGTCGTGTCACGAACACGGCAGGGACTTACTGGGATGAAGCAGCTCGCGAGGGACAACAAGGAGCTGCTTGCAAATTCGGTTTAGCGCGATGTGCCCGAAGGCTCGATGACATCGTCAATCATCGCGTGCATGTCTTCAATTTTACGCTTGAAATCGCCAAAAGCAACATTGGCCAGAGGACCATCAGGTGCTTTAGCAGATAAAAACTCGCTGGCGATCTGAATAGCGGCCATAACAGCGATACGTTCGTTGCCCGAAACGCGGCCCGAACCCTTGATGGATTGCATGCGCTGGTCTACCAGTTTGACTGCTTCCAGCAAGCGGGCTTTTTCAGATGGAGGGCATGCCAGAGAATAATCGCGGCCCAACAGGGAAATATCAACTCGTTCCATGACTTACTCCTGTACGGCACCGGGTAAACGCATCAGGATCGAACCGATCTGGTCACGAGCCTGTCCTGCCACATCGCGCAACACACCCATGCCGGCGCGTGCACTGTCCAACTCGCGACGCAAGGCAGCTACCTGGGCCTGCTCTTGTTCAAGCAGCTTTTTCAGTTCAGCCTGATCAGCTTGCGCTTGTTGCTGCACCACATCCAGTTGACGCTGATGCGAAGCAACACCGGTGGACAGGGACTCGAACTCGTCCTGTTGACGACGATTTTGCTGGCGCAAGGCGTCCAGCTCGGCATCCTGAGTTTTCAGACGAGCTAATAATTGAGCGCGTTCAGCGTTGAGCTGACGAGACTGCTCTACCAGTTGACCGATACGGTCAGCGAGAAAGTCGAGATCTTGCAACATGGGCCTTATCGTAAACCATTGCTAGCGTTACTGGGTAGAGGAATTTCATACTAATGATAACCTTTCACCCATCTTTCCATTACCTTTCAAAATTCTTTCAAAGCATGCCATCCACCTGCGAACACGCTCCCAAAAAACCCTAAATTTCCGGAATTACCGGGAAAACCCTTAAAAACTAGGGTCATCTCAGGGTTTCCAGTCTTCAAGTGCTCCATTACCATGCGTCACCTCTGCTCAATGCAGTCGGCACAAGCAGAGTGTGGAGTTCGCTCCACCATAAAGAAGCTGACACAGGAAAAAGGAAAACCAATGCGCAAGGCAGACAAGGAGAATCCACCTTATGCAAATTAAAAATAAACAGGACTTCTGGTCCGGGGTCATGTTCGTGGTCGTGGGCGCCGCTTTCGCGCTCGGGGCTACCAGCTACTCGATGGGAACAGCCGCCCGCATGGGACCCGGCTACTTCCCCTTCTGGCTTGGTGTATGCCTGAGCTTGTTAGGGGCGGTTGTCACTTTGGGCTCGATGTCTGCCAAAGCAGAAAACACCGAGGTAGAGAAGTTTAACTGGAAAGTGCTCTTCGTTATCATCGGCGCAGTCGTGCTTTGCGGTCTGACACTGAACTCGCTGGGTGTTTACATCTCCATTTTCCTGCTTGTACTGCTCAGCAGCTTTGCCAGCCATGAATTTAGTTGGCCTATTGCACTGGGCGCAGCTATCTTTTTGGTGCTGTTCGTCTGGTTGGCATTCATCAAGGGCCTGGGGCTGGTGTTCCCCTTGTGGCCAAGTTTTCTGGCCTGATTGGAGGTGAACGGAAATGGAATTATTTGACAATCTGCTGCTGGGCTTCTCGGTGGCGTTCACGCCCGAGAATCTGGCCTACGCCTTGCTTGGTTGCATACTGGGTACGTTGATTGGCGTGTTGCCTGGCATTGGCCCTGTGCCCACCATCGCTATGCTGCTGCCCATTACCTATGTGCTGCCCCCCGTTGCTGGCCTGATCATGTTGGCGGGTATTTACTATGGCGCTCAATATGGTGGGTCCACGACCGCCATTCTAGTTGCTCTGCCGGGAGAAACCTCGGCGGTGGTGACGGTACTGGACGGACACCAGATGGCACGAAATGGCCGGGCTGGTGCTGCCTTGGCCATCGCCGCCCTGGGCTCTTTCTTCGCTGGTTGTGTGGCCACGGTGCTGCTGGCCGCTTTTGCGCCGCCCTTGGCTGAAGTCGCCTTCAAGTTCGGGCCGGCGGAGTATTTCTCATTAATGGTCTTGGGCCTGGTCGGTGCTGTGGTGCTGGCTTCGGGCTCCCTGCCCAAAGCTATCTGCATGATCTTGCTGGGTCTGCTGCTGGGTATGGTCGGTACAGACGTGAACTCCGGCGTGGCCCGCTACGACTTTGGTATTCCAGAGCTGCAGGACGGTATCGACTTTGCCGTGGTAGCCATGGGTGTGTTCGGTTTCTCCGAAATCATGAACAACCTGGAACTGGGCGACCAGCGCGTTGAGATCACGGGCAAGGTAGGTAGCCTGTACCCCAACAAGCAAGAGTTCAAAGAGTCCTGGCCTGCCGTGGTCCGTGGTACTGCCATGGGTTCTTGCCTGGGTATCCTGCCCGGTGGTGGTGCGGTCTTGTCCTCTTTTGCCTCCTACACACTGGAGAAAAAAATCTCCAAGAATCCGGAGCGCTTTGGTAAAGGCCACCCTGCCGGCCTGGCAGGTCCCGAGTCAGCCAATAACGCAGCGGCCCAGACCTCTTTCATTCCACTGCTGACCTTGGGTATCCCTGGTAACGCCGTGACTGCCCTGATGATTGGCGCGATGACCATTCACAACATTCAGCCCGGCCCACAAGTGATGACCAGCCACCCAGAGCTGTTCTGGGGCCTGATCGCCTCCATGTGGATTGGTAACCTGATGTTGGTCATTCTGAACCTGCCACTAGTCGGTCTGTGGGTGAAACTGCTGAAAGTTCCTTACCGCCTGCTATTCCCCGCTATTTTGGTGTTCTGCACGGTCGGTGTGTACTCGCTGAACTACAACGTGTTCGATATTTTGGTCACCGCCGCCTTCGGTTTAGTTGGCTATGTGTGGTCCAAGCTGCGTTGTGAAGGTGCTCCGCTGCTGCTGGGGCTAGTTCTAGGACCAATGATGGAAGAAAACTTCCGCCGCGCCCTGCTGCTATCCCGCGGTGACTACACCACCTTCCTGACGCGTCCGCTGTCCTTATCATTGCTGGTTCTAGCTGCCATTCTGGTTGTGATCGTAGCTCTGCCGTCCGTGAAGAAAAAACGTGAAGAGACCTTCGTCGAAGAAGACTAAGGCACAACCGGCGGTTCTCTGGTTTGAAAGCTCTCCCGAAAGGGAGCCCTCAAACCGGCGCAGTTAACAAAAAGCAGAAAGGCCTGATTTCATCTCTCCACGAAATCAGGCCTTTTGCTTTGTCAGTGGGTTCAGCCACTCCGTCTCAAGACAGCTCAACCACTGAAGCGCAGAACGCCTCCAAAGGCAAACATCAAGCAGCCAGAACTGCCTGTGTGCACAGCCTTCGCAACAATGGCACCAGAGTGACGGCAACATACGGTCTGCTCCCAGCAAAAACAACAAAGGCCTGAACTCCTTGCGGAATTCAGGCCTTTGATATCAGCCCAGCTTACATCGTGCCTTGACGGCGCTTGTAGAAGTTACCGATATGCATGGCCAGCAACACAAGCACGGTAGAGATCAGAATCATGATGATCCCCAGCGCCGAGAGCTTGCCCCACAAACCATCTTCGGCGTAGCCCAGCACCTGGACCGCCAGCACTTCCGTACCGGGACGAGACAGTACCACCGATACCGTCAGCTCACGAATGAACATGGTGGCCATCAAGATCCAGGCAGACACCACACCGGGAATCAGCAAAGGAATAATGATGCGGCGCATGGTCGTCCAGGAACTGGCCCCGGCTACGGCCGATGATTCCTCCAGGTGAGCATGGACCTGCACAAAAGCGGCCGACAAGGGTCGAATACCGTAAGGCAGGTAGGCGGCGATATAGGCCAGCAGCAAGGCGGTCAGCGTGGCATACAAAGGCGTTTGCACGAAGAACCACATGAAACCGATACCGATCACAATCCCCGGGAAGGAGAAGGACAGGAAGCTCAAGGTATCCAGCAGCGCCGCCGCTCGCGTGCGCAGCTTGACCACGACATAGGCTACAAACAGCGACAGCAACACACCCAGACTAGCCCCGACCACGGCCAGGAACAGACTGTTCTTCATGGCCACTTTGGAGATCGGGTCTTGAATGACATCAATCCAGTTCGCCCAGCTCATCAAGGAAAAAGCGCGAGCGCTAGGCACCATGGAGTACGGAATCATGGAGGTGTAGAGCAGCACGGCCACCGGCAGCACCACCATCAGCAAGCTGATAATGCCCACGATAATGAACAGAGGGATTTTCGCGCGGCGCAGTTCAAGCTGGGTGGGTTTGAAGCCACGGCTGGAGATCGTCACATACTTGCTGCTTTCTTTCGTCATGTAGCGGTACAGCACGATCAGGGCTATGGAGGCCGACAGCACACTCATGCCCAGCGCCGCCGCTTTTCCGTAGTCCGGCGCAAAGCCCGTTGAGATCATTTCGAACAGATACGTGGCCAGCACATCCACTCGACCCGGCGTACCCAGAACACGTGGCACGGCATAGGAAGCCAAGGCCCGCACAATCGCAAGAATAAAGGCCGCCATGATGGCTGGACGCAGAATCGGCAGGGTAACCCGCGTCAGGGTACGCCACAGGCCACCCCCGAACACACGCGAGGACTCTTCCATGGAAACGTCAAACGAGGCCATGGCAGGCGCGATGATCAGATAGGCCACGGGCATGTTCAACAAGCCCTCGACCAGAATCATGCCCCACAAGGAATAAATGTTCAGCGGCGCTTCTTGCAGGCCCAAGGTGTCCTGCAAGAACATATTGATCAGGCCGTTGGACGGATTCAGCAACAATGCCCAGCTCACCGAGAACAGCAAGTGCGGAATCATCATGGGAACGATGGACAGCACCGTGAACACCCCTTTCATGGGCATGTTCGTACGCGTATTCAGGTAGGCCAGGAAAACAGCCAGCGCAGTAGAGAGCAGGGACGAGCCCAGTACGAAAACCACCGTATTGAAGGTGACTTCCAGCAAGAAGGGATCGGTGTAAGCGGCTACATATTTAGCCGTGGTGAAGGAACCAAAAGCCGTCAAGCCCTGCGAGAAGCTGCCCAGCAGCAACATCAGGACCGGGCACAGCGTCAGAAAGCCAACAATCAGAATAAGCGACCAGCTAAGTGGTCTGCGTGTGTGATTCATGATGTCCCGCCCTTATGCCGACAAGAGCATGCAATGTTCAGGGTGCAGGTTAAAGCGCACGGTATCGCCTTCCTTCACCTTCACATCAGGATCGATACACACCAGGAGCTGTTCTTTACCAACCTTGACCTCGGCCTCGTAGGACTCACCCACGAACTCCAGGGCCTGGACTTGGCCGTGGAACAGGTTCTGCCCCACTTCATTGGCCTGGCTGCTGACACGGATAAATTCCGGGCGAATGCACAAGGTAACTTCGGTGCCCACGGGCAGGTCACGCTTCTTGCAATGCAGTTGGCCCAGTTCGCATTCCACAATGGTGGAGTCTGCACGCTGCTCCAACACCTTGGCGCTGATCTGGTTGGCACGACCAATAAAGTCCGCGACAAAGCGGTGGTCGGCATCAAAGTAAATTTTTTCGGGTGAGCCAATTTCCAGAATCTTGCCACCACGCATCACGGCGATGGAGTTGGACAAGGCCAGCGCCTCGACACGATCATGCGTCACGTACACAGCTGTAATGTCCAGACGGCTCAGAAATTCGCGCAGTTCTTTACGGGTTTCTTCACGCAGCTTGGCGTCCAGGTTACTGAGCGGCTCATCAAACAGAATGACTTTAGGCTCGGCCACCAGAGCTCGGGCCAATGCCACACGCTGCTGCTGACCGCCGGACAGGCGCGTCGCGGAGCGCTGATCCACCCCTTCCAGCTGCACAAACTTCAGGATGTTCGCCACTTTTTCGCGAATCACCTCTTTGCGCTCGCCACGCACTTGCAGTGGGTAAGCGATATTGTCGAACACCGTCATGTGCGGCCAGATAGCGTAGGTCTGGAACACCATGCCCAGACCGCGCTTTTCCACCGGCACAGCAATATTCTTGGCGCTGGACCAGACAATCTCGTCCCCAATGCGGATTTCACCCTCGTCTGGGGTTTCCAGCCCCACAATGCACCGCAGCAGTGTGGTTTTGCCGCAGCCGCTAGGTCCTAACAGTGTGAAAAACTCATTAGCGGGAATCGTCAGGTTGATATTGTCCAAAGCTTTGAAGGTTTTGCCCTCTGAGACATAGGTCTTGCTCAGGCCGGTAATTTCAATTTGCATAATGAGTAAATGTTTTCAATAAAAATGAGGCGAGGCGCCAAGGCGCCCCGTTCTTGACGAACCCGTCGTACTGTCGCGCCGCTTAACGGACGGCGAAGATACGGCTGAATTCGCGGCCCCAGCGGACCAGTTCTTCGTCGCTCAGGTCGCGAATAGGCTCGACCTTGGCTTGATCGATACCCGCTACCGGAGGATGCACCCCTGGAGCCAGCACATATTCGCCCACCTTGTTGGCCAGAATGCCCATGGCTTCATTGCCCAGCCAGTAGTCCAGGAACACGCGGGCCGCATCAGGATGTGGTGCGTTCTTGGTCAGGGCGATGGCACGTGGAGAACCCAGCAAGGGCTGATCCGACATGGGGCCCCAGGCCAATGGCGCAGGCGACTTGGTCACGATGTACTTGGGCATGGAAATGGCAATCAATTTCTCGCCACTTTCAACAGGAGCGGGAGTCGGGCCAAAGGACGCCACAAACATGGGCTTGTTGGCAGCCAGACCTTTCAGGAAGTCCAGCCACTGTTCTTCGCTGCTAAAGACTTTTTCCTTCAGTCCAATCAGCCAGCCAATAGTGGATGGATGGTTGGACGGGTTGGCCATCACAATCTTGTCTTTCCACTTGGGATCGGCCAGATCTTCGTAGCGTTGCGGAGCGTCCTCGGCTTTGAGGTGGTCCGTATTATAGATATAAGACACATATTCAATGCCAAATTGAATAATCGAATCGTCTTGAACGGCCCACTCCGGGTAGCCCTGTATGGCTTCGGACTGATGAGGAATCAGCACGCCCTGCTCTTTGAGCAGTTGCAACATGGGCAGAGGAGCCTGAACCACGTCCGCCATCAACTTGCCGGCGTTGAACTCGGTCAGGATAGTGGGGATGAACTTGGAACTGGAAATACGAGTGTATTTGCCTTCAATGCCTTGCGCTTGTTGCAAAGCCTTCATGATGGGCTCTACGGCCGTGATGTTGGCGTAGAAAACAGCCTGGCCCTGAGCCTTCGCTTTTTCCAGTACAGCGGCATCTGCCGCCCACGCCGTCCATGGCAAAGAGGTACTCATAGACGCCAGTCCGGTGGCACCCGCCAGCTTCAAGAAACGACGACGATCGAAAGTGGTCATAGGATTCAAGTTCCAGTTAATTAGCCAGGAAATTATCTGCGCCCATCATAATCCAGACAGGCAAATTCCATTTATTACAGATCTATGTTTGGTTTAGAACATGAGGGGCCTGATGCCGTCAAGCTTCAAACGCCTTGCCGCTTATTCACGCAGGCGACAATCCCGCTTAAAAAGCTGCGCTAAGCTGTATATCCGAACATGATTATTCTTAAGGAGACCCACGCCATGACCCCATCCATTCAGCCAAAACACTATGAACCTGGCAGCCCGCAAAAAGTGGCGTTCATTGGTCTGGGAGTGATGGGCTATCCGATGGCAGGCCATCTGGCTCAGGCCGGCCATCACGTGACGGTATACAACCGCAATCAGGCCAAAGCGGAACAATGGAGCACGGAATTCAAACAGGCATGGGCGGCCACCCCGGCCCAGGCAGCGGCACAAGCCGACATCGTGATGGCCTGTGTGGGAAATGACGATGATTTGCGCGCGATTTTTCAGGGGTCAGACGGCGCGCTGGCTGGTATGAAAGCTGGCAGCCTGTTTATCGACCACACCACCGCCTCCGCCGAAGTTGCGCGGGAGTTAGGGGCACTGGCCGCCAGCAAGCAGGTCGCATTTGTCGATGCGCCGATTTCCGGCGGACAGGCCGGAGCCCAGAAAGGCATGCTCAGCATTATGTGTGGTGGCCAAACGGAAGATATGGAGCGCGCCCGCCCCCTGATGATGAGCTACGCCCAGGCTTGCACCCTGATGGGGCCATTGGGATCGGGACAGCTATGCAAGATGGTGAACCAGATTGCCGTCGTCGGCCTCTTGCAAGGTCTGGCTGAAGCCATGGCTTTTGGTGAGCGAGCCGGGCTGGATATGGAGCAGGCCCTGTCTGTCCTGACCAAGGGTGCAGCCCGCAGTTGGCAAATGGAAACCAAAGGACCCACGATGCTGGCCAGAGACTTTCAACCCGGCTTCACGGTGAACTGGATGTTGAAAGACCTGGATCTGGTAGAACGGGAGGCTCAGCGCAATGGGGCTCAACTTCCAGCAACCCGCCTGATCCAGGAACAATTTGCGAAAATTGCCGAGCAAGGCCACCGCGATTGGGATATCTCTACCCTGTTCCATCTTCTGGCCCGCCCAAACAACGCGGCTTGATTCAAGCGCTTTCCGGTTTGGGCGCCTCGGCTTGCAGCAAGGGCAAACGTAGCGTCGCCTTCAAACCGTAGCCTCCCATATCATTGGGTTCGCCATCCGTCAGCACGATTGTGCCGCCATTGCGCTCGGCGTAAGCCAGCGCAATGGCCAGCCCCAGCCCCGAGCCTGAACCCCGCCCGCCCTTGCGTGCCGGCCCACCGCGGTCAAAACGTACAAATACACTTTCACGCAAGCTGGCTGCCAGGCCCATGCCATTGTCCGTCACGCTGATCCACGCCTGCTTGTCGTCGTGCCCGGCAGAGACGGTAATCGCACTGCCGCTACCGGCGTGATTGATGGCGTTGTGAATCAGGTTGGAAACGGATTCATGAATCTCGGCATCACTGGCGTAAACCCAAAGAGGTGCTTGCTCCCCATCCTCGCCCGGCCCGATCCAGCCCAGGTCCTGCCGATGCTCGCGCGCCAGGGGCAGGTATTGCAACACGACCTCACGCCCCAAGCTGGCCAGATCCACCTGGCCCTGGCTCATGGTGGTGGTATGGCTGGCGTGGGCCAAAGCCAATAACTGCTCGGTCAGGCGAGTCGCCTGTCCCAGTTGCTTGATGATTGCCCCCAGGGACTCTCGGACACGCTCGATATCCGGCTCGCGGCGAGCGTACTGAGCCTGGGTATGGATGATCGCCAAGGGAGTACGTAATTGATGCGAGGCGTCGGCCAGAAACTGGGCCTGCCTGTCCAGCACGGAACGGTACAACTCAATATGATGGTTGACCGAGCGCACCAAGGGGACGACCTCGCGTGGTACATCGCGCTCGTCCAAAGGCTGCAAGTCGTCCACACTGCGGTTGCGCACTTCCTGACGCAAAGCCTGCAGTGGCCGCAAGGCCCAGGCTACGGCAAACCACACCAGCAGCACAGCCAGCAGCAGCATGCGCAAATTGCGGAAAATGCCTTCGCGCCAGGCTTCTTGCTGGGTACGCAGGCGCAAATCCAGGCTTTCACCCACCATGACCAGAACCTGCCTGTGCTGACCTTTGTAGTGCAGGTCGCGCCACAAGGCCACCATACGAACAGTGTCATTGCGGAAATAGGAGTCGTAGAACACCGGCACGCCCTCATGGTCGGCCAGATTGGAGGGACGCGGCAGCCCTTCCATCCCCAACAAGGTGCGACCTTTTAACTGGTTGGCATCGGCACCACCCAGATTGCGAACCAGAGGGGTGATTTCTTCAACGCGGAAATACTTGCGATTGCCCGGTCTGGACTCCAGCATGACCTGGGCATAAAAAGGTGGATCAATGCGTAAACTGCCATCGGTATTGAACTCCACACTGGTCTCAAGCACCTTGGCCGGTTCCAGCAAGGCACTGTCATACACATTTTCCGTGACGGAGTTCATGGCCCGGTAATCTTCCCAGCTGTCGTATAACAGCAAGGCGACCACCCCCGGTATCAGCAGGACCAGCAGCCAAAAGCGCAAACTGCCTTGCCAGGCATTGGCGGGGGGTGGAGAAGGTGCTGTCATGAAACGCCGGATTCCGCCTCAAGCACTTCCAGCATGTAGCCCAGACCCCGCACCGTCACGATATGCACGTCGCTATTGGCCAATTTCTTGCGCAGGCGGTGCAAGACGACCTCAATGGCATCGGGGCTGGCATCGCTGTCGTGCTCGAACACGCGAGCAAAAAGCTGGGACTTTTCAACCGGCATGCCCGAGCGGCTGATCAGAACCAGCAAGGCCGCATGTTCACGCGGCGTCAAATGCACAATGACGTTATCCAGCAGAAAAGCCCGGCTTTCAGGGTTGTATTCTAGCGAGCCACAACTGACCACCGGGGTCACGCGGCCACGGCTGCGCCGCACCAGCGCGGCAAGACGTGCTTCCAGCTCCTCCAGAGCAAAGGGCTTGGTCAGGAAATCGTCGGCACCCAAATTCAGACCACGAACACGGTCCTGCAAGGCACCTTGAGCGGTCAGAATCAGCACGGGAGTGTGATCGCCGCGTTCGCGCATCTCGCGCAACAGCACCAGCCCGTGCTTGTCGGGCAGGCGCAAATCCATCACGACCGCATCATACTCATGGGCCGCCAACAACACTTCTGCCGTACGAGCATCGTGAGCGGGATCGGGCAAAAAACCACTTTGCGCCAAGGCCCGCTCCAGCCATGCGGCCATTTCCCGCTCGTCTTCAACCAATAATATGCGCATGATCCCTGCTGTCTACGGTATCGGCATCAACTGCGCTTTGGAGGCGCTGACGTAAATAACGATTTTCCTGGCGCCGCCGGAACAAAATATCCGACAGCTCGTTCAGCGCTTGCTGATAGACTTCCCGCTTGAACTCAATTACTGAATCAAGTGGCACCCAATAATGACTCCAACGCCATGCATCAAACTCCGGCGTCGTGGAAGAACGCAGGCAGACATCGCTGTCCCGCCCGACCAGCCGCAACAGGAACCAGATTTGTTTCTGGCCCTTGTAATGGCCACGCGCCTCCCGACGTACAAAATGATTGGGCACGTTGTAGCGAAGCCAATCTCGCGTCCGGCCTAATATACGGATATGCTCAGGCAGCAAGCCCACTTCTTCGTGCAGTTCGCGGTACATCGCCTGTACGGGTGTTTCACCGTATTTGATACCGCCTTGCGGGAACTGCCAGGCATGTTCCCGAATACGCTTGCCCCAAAAAACCTCGTTCTTGCGATTAACGAGGATAATTCCGACATTAGGACGGTAGCCTTCTCGATCTAACATAGGCCGCCTCTAACGAATTCAATACAATTAGATCTGATTATACGTACCTGACGAGTTCCCTACCATGCATGCTAGCCAGTATCACATTAATACCCTGAAAGAAGCGCCTACCGAGGCCGAAGTTGCCAGCCACCAGCTCATGACGCGCGCCGGCATGATACGCAAAGCCGCCGGCGGCATTTATACCTATATGCCAATGGGCCTGCGCGTGCTGCGCAAGATTGAAAACATCATCCGTCAGGAAATGGACCGCTCCGGCGCCATCGAATTGCTGATGCCGGTGGTCCAGCCAGCCGAACTCTGGGTAGAGTCGGGCCGTTGGGAAAAATATGGCGACGAACTGCTGCGAATCAAGGACCGCCACCAGCGCGACTTCGTGCTGCAGCCTACGTCCGAAGAAGTGATCACGGACATCGCCCGCAACGAAATCCACAGCTGGCGCCAGTTGCCCATCAACTTCTATCACATTCAAACCAAATTCCGTGACGAGCGTCGCCCCCGTTTCGGCTTGATGCGTGGCCGTGAATTCACCATGAAGGATGCCTATTCCTTTGACCGCAACGCCGAAGACGCCCAGGCCAGCTACGACAATATGTATGACGCCTACATGCGTATCTTTGGACGTCTGGGCCTGAACTTCCGTGCCGTGGCCGCCGATACCGGCTCCATTGGCGGGTCGCGCAGTCATGAATTCCAGGTGATTGCCGATACGGGCGAAGACTTGCTGGTTTACAACCCCGACACTGACTACGCTGCCAATATCGAACTGGCGCCCGCCCCTTGCCTGCTGGCCGAGCGCGCCGCTCCTGGCGAAGCCCTGGTCAAGACGGCCACGCCGGAAGCCCCGAAATGCGAGCTGGTAGCCCAGCAACTGGGCCTGGACCTGACCGCCACCGTTAAATCCGTGGTGCTGGCTACTGACCTGGAAGAGGACGGCCAAACCAAGACGACGGTTTACCTGCTGCTGGTTCGTGGCGACCATGAAGTCAACGACATCAAGGTTTCCAAGCTGCCCGGCTTTGAAAAAGGCCACCGTCTGGCAACGGAAGAAGAAATTGTGGCCGTCTTTGGCTGCAAGCCCGGTTATCTGGGCCCGATCGGCACCCGCCAGCCAGTCCAAGTGATTGCTGACCTGACCGTAGCCAACATGAGCGACTTTGTCTGTGGCGCCAACGAAGAAGGCTTCCACTACACCGGCGTGAACTGGGGCCGCGACCTGCCCGAGCCCGTCAAGGCCGACCTGCGTAACGTGGTTCACGGCGACCCGGCTCCCGAAGGCGGCAAGCTGGCCATCCAGCGCGGCATTGAAGTGGGCCACGTATTCTTCCTGGGCGATGTCTACTCCAAGAAGCTGAACGCCACCTTTTTGGAAACTGATGGTAAACCTGCTGTCATGCAAATGGGGTGTTATGGCATTGGCGTCAGCCGTATTGCGGCCGCGGCCATCGAGCAGAACCATGACGAACGCGGCATGATCTGGCCTCGCGCTCTGGCTCCTTTTGAAGTGGTGATCTGCCCGATCGGCTTTACCAAGAGTGATGCTGTGCGTCAGACTGCGACTGATCTGTACACCCAGCTCAAGGAGCAAGGTGTGGATGTCATTCTGGACGACCGCGATGCCCGTCCTGGCATCATGTTTGCCGACTGGGAGCTGATTGGGGTGCCACTGCGCATTACTATCGGCGAGCGCGGCCTGAAAGAAGGCATGGTTGAAATGCAGGCACGCCGTGACGCCAGCAGCACCAACATCCCGGTCGAGCAGATTGCTCAGGTCAGCGTGGAGCGTCTGGCCACGCTGTAAGGTCTCCAAGCGGGGCTGGCCTTGGGCCGCCCCCGCCCGCCAACATAAACTCTTTTACGAACGACATGCTTAATGACAAGTGGGACACCCAGGCCAGGCTTGATATTCGCGTATATTACGAGGACACCGACGCCGGAGGGATCGTATATTACGCCAACTACCTGAAGTTCTTTGAACGTGCGCGCACGGAATGGCTCAGGAATTTGGGTGTTAATCAATCCGATGTGGCCGAGCAGAATCAACGCCTGTTCGTAGTCAAGAAGGTTGAAATACAATATCTCAAACCTGCCCGGCTCGATGATTTGATCTCGGTGCGCAGCCGCATTACCCAGCTGGGTTCGGCTACCATCCATTTCGAACAAGGTGCCCTGCGAGGTGGGGAACTGTTATGCCAAAGCACCATCCAAATTGTTTGCGTTGACGCCAACACGCTTCGTCCAAGCAAGCTGGACTCTGATTTACGTACCCTCTTGGAAAAGGTTCAGGACTGACCATGCAAGCTACTAGCGACCTGTCGCTGATTTCGCTACTTCTCGATGCCAGTATTCCCGTTCAGCTTGTCATGCTGATCCTGCTGGGAATCTCGATTCTCTCGTGGGCCTATATTTTCAGTAAACGGGCTGCACTTAAACGCACGCTGGAACAGACCCGCCGTTTTGAGGAC
Organism: Alcaligenes sp. Me129; assembly: GCF_050487245.1. Lineage (NCBI taxonomy): Bacteria > Pseudomonadati > Pseudomonadota > Betaproteobacteria > Burkholderiales > Alcaligenaceae > Alcaligenes > Alcaligenes sp. Me129. The sequence continues at coordinate 67,642 of NZ_JBKQGX010000018.1, read as the reverse complement.
GACTTCTGGGCAGGTGGCGATCTGGCTGTGCTTCAGCAATCCATTTCCTCGCGTCGCGCCGAACACGGTGCACTGGCCCGTATTTTTGAAGCCGGCATGACCGAGTTCATCAAGGCCCGTCGCAGCCAAAGCTCGGGCCCTGCCCTGCTGGACGGCCCACGTCGTGCCATGCGCGCCAGCTACCAGCGCGAAATGGATACGCTGGAAACACACCTGAACTTCCTGGCCTCTGCCGGTTCGGTCAGCCCATACATCGGGCTGCTGGGTACCGTCTGGGGGATCATGCACGCCTTTATCGGTTTGTCCGGCATGCAGCAGGCCACCCTGGCCTCGGTGGCTCCCGGTATCGCCGAAGCCCTGATCGCCACAGCTATCGGTCTGTTTGCCGCTATCCCTGCCGTGGTTGCCTACAACCGCTTTACCAACGAGCTCGATCGTATCTCGATCCGCTTTGACAGCTTTATCGACGAATTTCTGAACATCTTGCAGCGGCAGGTGAACTGATGCCATCGATGCGTGGAAGCACCGGCCGTCACGGCCGGCGCATGAAAAATGAAATCAACGTCGTCCCTTATATCGACGTGATGCTGGTGCTGCTGGTGATCTTCATGGTCACTGCTCCCATGATTACCCCCGGTCTGGTGGAATTGCCTTCGGTAGGCCAAGCCTCCGAAGTGCCTGCCAAGCCGGTGGAAATCCAGGTTGATAAGGACGGCAAACTGGCCATTCGCTTGCGCGATGCGGGCTCCGAGTTCATGAACATCGAAAAGTCCACACTGCTCAATGAAGTGCGCTCGCGTATGGAGGCCGACAGCCCGGTTGTCATTGCCGCCGACGGCAAGGTTCCCTACGAGACCGTCATGGGCTTGATGGATGAACTGCGCTCCAATGGCATCAACCGCCTGGGTCTGATCGTCGATCGCAACAGCGATCCTGACGCTCGCAAATAACCTCTGGCCGGATAGCGTGCTCGCCGTCCGGCGCGAAAAACCTGAACTGAATGAAGCACAGAACACGCAATACCCGCAATCAGGCGCTGCGCTCGCCTGAGCAAAAGGAAGATCGGCGCGGCTTGCTCATCGCCCTGGGTCTGCACGGGCTGTTGCTGCTCGCCATTTTGGCGGGAGCCCTTTTTTCTGCGCCCAAGACCCCCAATGCGGTGCAGGTCGAATTGTGGATGGACGGTGTCGCACCCGATGCGGCCGTCAATGCTGATCCCGAAGCCCCCGAGGCCGAACCCGAGCCGCAGCCTGAGCCTGAACCGGCTCCAGAGCCAGAACCCAAGCCCGAGCCCAAACCTGAACCGGCTCCGGCTCCCAAGCCGCCTCCAGAGCCTGAAAAGGTCACCCCTCCTGCTGAACCTGAGGTTGATCCCGAAATCGCCCTGGAGCAGGCTCGCAAGGAACGCGAGAAAAAAGAGCGTGAAGAAAAGCTGGAACAGGAGCGTCAGGAGAAACAGCGTCAGGACAAGCTAGCTGCTGAACGTCGCGAACGCGAACAAAAGGAAAAGCAGGAACAGGAACGCAAGGAAAAAGCTGAAGCTGAAGCCAAAGCCAAGGCAGACGCAGAGCGCAAGGCTAAAGCAGAAGCCGACGCGAAAGCCAAGGCCGATGCCGAACGCAAGGCCAAAGCCGATGCAGAAGCCAAAGCCAAGGCGGATGCCGAAGCTAAAGCCAAAGCAGACGCGGAACGTAAAGCCCGTGCCGAGGCCGCCGCCAAAGCCCGTGCCGATGCCGAGCGCAAGGCCAAGGAAGAAGCATTCCGCCGTGCCATGCGTGAAGGTGCCCCCGGACGTGCCGGTGGTACAGCAGACCGCAACCAGGCCGGAGGCGGCGGTGGTGACGGTGGCTACGCCGCCAAGGTGCGCGCTTGCGTGCAGCCTGGCGTGGTCTACAGCACCCCTGCCCGCTCTGAAGTACGTGGCAACCCTGCACTGCAGTACCGCGTGGACCTGAATGCCGATGGCACGCCTAACCGCGTTCAAATCAAACGATCGTCCGGCATCGCGCAGTTCGATGATGCCGTATCCAAGGGTCTTGCCCGTTGCAGCCCTTTCCCCAAACCGCCTAGCGGGCAGTATCCATCGTATATTGATGGCGAATACCGCATGTTCGATTAATCAGGAGATTGCATAATGACCGCCGCTACCCCAGCCCTGGCGACCTTAGGTCGTCATTGGCGCGCCACGGCCACTGGAGCGTTTGCCCTGGCCGCTGGCATGTTCGCCAGCCAACCGGCCCAGGCCCAACTGCGGGTCGATATATCGGGTGTGGGTGCTACCCAGTACCCCATCGCGATCGCCGATTTTGCTGACAACCCAGCCAGCCAATCGCTAGCTGAAGTTATCCGTGCCGACCTGACCCGTTCGGGTCAATTCCAATTGATCAATGCCACTGGTGCTGGTCTGAATGCAGAAAGCACGATTGCCTACGACGAATGGCGCAATCGCGGTGCCGATTACCTGGCCTATGGTTCGGTTGCCCAGACCGGCGGCCAATATTCCATCAGCTATCGCCTGGTGGATTCGGTCCGTCAAACACAACTGGATGGGGTGGCTTTTGCGGGCAGTGAAAAAGAACTGCGCCGTATTTCCCACCAGATTGCAGACCGGATTTATGAAAAAATTACCGGCGTGCGCGGTGTTTTTTCGACTCGACTGGCCTACGTGTTGCAAACAGGCAACAACTACGAGTTACAAATTGCTGACGCGGACGGGCAAAATCCGCAAGTAATGTTGCGTTCTCGACACTCAATCATCTCCCCAGCCTGGTCTCCTGACGGTAAAAAGCTGGCTTATGTGAGCTTCGAAAACGACAAACCTGTTGTATATGTGCAAACTTTGGCCACCGGTCACCGCGAACCGTTAGCTAATTTCAAGGGTAATAACAGTAGTCCCGCATGGGCTCCCAACGGCAATCAGGTCGCTGTTGTGCTCTCCAGAGACGGTATTTCGCAGATTTACACGCTAAATACGGACGGCTCCGGATTGCGCCGCGTGATGCGTTCTCCCTTGATCGATACTGAACCGAGTTTTATGCCCGATGGCAACTCCCTTGTATTTGTGAGCGATCGTGGTGGTGCTCCCAACATTTACAAAGTAAGCCTGGGTGGTGACGATGCACAGCGCATTACCTTCAACGGGAGTTACAATATTTCACCGGAGGTCTCTGCAGACGGTACTAGGCTTGTATACGTCACACGCAGAAACGGTGCTTTCCGAATTGCCACTCAAGATATGGCATCAGGAGCTGAGCAACTGCTGACGACAGGTCCCGACGATCAGTCTCCGAGTTTCGCCCCTAATGGGATGCAGATCTTATATAGTTCTGTTCAGGGGGGCCGCAGTGTCCTAGCTGTGACATCCGTGGACGGTCGCGTTCGTCAGACCCTCTCGTCTTTGAATGGCAAAGTACGCGAACCCACCTGGGGACCATTTACCAACTGACATCCTGTGTGACTCTTTTTCAAAAGGAATTCAAATGAGCTCGCGCATTCTTAAAAGTCTTACCCTCGCCGTTATGGCTGCCGCCCTTGCTGCTTGCAGCTCGGTTCCTCTGGATCAATCTGGCTCCGGTTCAACCGGCGGTACAGGATCGGACTCTGCCAGCGCAGGCCAGATCATGGACCCCTTCAACCCTCAAAGCCCACTGGCACAACAACGCTCGGTGTTCTTTGACTACGACAGCTACGTGGTTAACGACCAGTACCGTGGCCTGGTAGAAATGCACGCTTCGTACCTGAGCAGCCATCCTCAGCAAACCGTACGTATCGAAGGTAATACCGACGAGCGCGGTGGTGCCGAGTACAACTTGGCTCTGGGTCAGCGTCGTTCCGACGCCGTGGCACGCATGCTGGGTCTGCTGGGCGTAAGCAACAGCCAGATCGAAGCTGTGAGCTTTGGTAAAGAGCGTCCAAAAGCATTGGGTAACACCGAAGCTGATTACGCTGAAAACCGTCGCGCAGACATCGTTTACCAACGATAATTCCTGCATCGACCAAGTGGTTCCGACGCCGTGGCGGTTGTTAACGCCGCGGCGTTTTTTATCGGCGCTGTGCCCGATCCACTGAAAATTCGTTATGCTGGACAGCGGGCTCGCCAGGCCGGCACAAAGCCCCCAGATCACAGCCCCCAACAGAGGGGAAACCGGCAGGTGAGGAGCCTGCGCATTGCGGATGCACATTTTTTAACGGACTTCACTATGCACGCTTATAAAAAGCCTTTTCGTCTCGCGACCGTTGCCCTGTTCGCTACGGCCGCCCTGTTCGCCAGCCTGCCGGCCAAGGCCTTTGCCGATGACGAGGCCCGACGCGCCATTTTGGAGCTGCGGCAGCAAATTCGTCAGATGAACGAGCAAAACACCCAGGCTCGCCTGCAATTGGCTGATCAAATTGATACCCTGCGCTCCGAAGTGGTGTCGCTGCGCGGCCAGGTAGAAAAACTGAGCTGGCAAGCCAGCGGCCAAGGCCAGGCCAATAGCCCGGCTCCCGGCCAGCAAAGCCCTCATGCCGCCGACCCACAAGAACAAGCCGTCTTTGATAGTGCCATGGACGCTTACCGCGCTGGCCAATACAAGCCCGCCGCCGATGCCTTTGCCGGCTTTCTGGCCGCCTACCCCTCCAGCGTTCTGGCTGACGAAGTGCGCTTTTACGAAGGCAGCAGCCTGTACGCTGTCAAAAGCTTCAAGACCTCCATTCAGAAACTCCAGGCTTTTGTGAAGGCCTCCCCACAAAGCCCACGCGCGGCTGATGCCCTGATGGTGACAGCCTCCAGCCAGATCGAACTGAACGATCTGAGCGGTGCCAAAACCACCTTGCAGCGTATCGTCAAGGACTACCCACAATCCGAGGCAGCCGAGACCGCGCGCAGCCGCTTGAAATTGCTGGAATAATCACCCAGCGCGCAGTGCCACAAGGACCGGGTTCAGACCCGGTCTGTTTTTTTCAGGTGGCCCATCCTTGCCTGACCTCTACTGCTTGCCATGACAAACCCTTTTGCCGATTTCTCCACGCTTGAACTGACCGCGCAAGGCTATCGCCACACCTTTGTGGATCAGGGACAAGGCGCACCCGTTTTGCTGATCCACGGTTCCCTGTGCGACTGGCGCTACTGGCGCTGGCAGATCCCCGCCTTTGCTACCCAGTATCGGGTTCTGGCTCCCAGCCTGCGCTCCTACTGGCCCGGAGCACCCAGCCCCGGCCACTTCAGTACGGCGCAACACGCCCAGGACCTGCAGGCCCTGCTGGATCAGCATATTCCTGATGAGAAAGTGCATATCGTGGGGCACTCTCGCGGTGGTCATGTAGCCCTGCTGCTGGCTCAAAGAATGCCCGAGCAGGTGGCCAGCCTGACCCTGGCGGATCCCGGCTTTCCGACTCCCGGTGCCTACTCCTATGCTCCCTTGTTCCAGCAAGTGGCCGAACGCCTGGAACAGGGCGACCGCGATGGTGCCATGGCTTTGTTTGTGGATACGGTCAATGGCTCAGGGACGTGGAAGCAAATGACACGCTGGTTCCGCGAGATGATTCAGGACAACGCCCACACCATGTTGGATCAGCAGCAAGAGCCCAATCAAGGTCCGGACCTGGAGTGGCTCAAGCAGATGAAGGCGCCCTTAAGTTTCATCACAGGCGAAAACAGCCCCACACGCTATCACCACTGCATGGACATCATTCGTCAGTACCGACGCGAAGACCAGATGCATCGCATCCCGCTGGCTGCCCACGGTATGAATCTGGCCAATCCCAAGGCGTTCAACCAGGCGGTGCTGGACGCGCTGCAAGCCTGAAGCCCAATGCAAAACTGGCCGCATGCAGCGGCCAGCTCCCGGTCTCTATCCAAACGCTAATTACGTTTAATAAGCCTGTGTCTTGGCAGGTCGCAACTCGCACTCGGCCTGGACCTGAGTATCGTCCGACAGATGAATGCTCAAGATGATGCGCTCCCCCAGGGCCAAGTCTTCTTTGGCCTGACCCAGCATCACGTGGAAAGCCCCCGGCTTCAGGCTCAATACTCCCCCTGCCGGGATCTCCACCTCGGAGACATGCGACATGCGCGCCATCCCCTCGCTCTCGCTAGTTTGATGCAACATCACATGCCCAAAGGACAATGAGCTGGCTCCTGTCACGGCTACGGACTGCTCACCCTTGTTCTCCAGTTCCAGATAGGCGGCGGAAGGTGTGGGCTCGGGCATCATGCGCACCCAGCATTGGCTGGCATGGACCTGCGTGCTCAAGGCGCGTACCGGTTCGGGCGTGCCATGACCATGGCCTCCATGCCCCTGTGCCATCACGGTGCCAGTTGATGCCAGCAAACTCAAGGCAAACACAATTGCGCTGCGTTTCATGATGCTCCTCGCTTCTTGTTGATCGATTGGAATGGGTCCAGCCCTGAACAGCCGGGCGCCGAACTACCCCGATACGCGGGACGATCTGATACAGTACCAGCCAGTATGCCCTTCTTACAACGGCCTTCTTTTCAGTGACGACGTCATGACCAGCACACACTCTGCACCCGAGCCTAAAATCGATATTGTTCAGTTTCGTGATCTTCTAGAGCGTCTGCATCCCTTTGCCGCCGTTTTGGGTATTGATGTTGTCCACATAGGCCACGACAATGCCTGTTTGCGCTTGCCCGAGCGCAATGCCCACCAGCGCATGGGCGGCATGGTGGCAGGCCCCATGCTGATGGGGCTGGCTGATCTGGCCTTGTATGCCGCTGTAGTCGGAGCCACGGGCAACCCCGATGCTGTCACCTCCAGCCTGACCATCAATTTCCTGCGCAAGGCCCCTCCCGGCGATATTCTGGCTCATGCCCGGATTCACAAGACCGGCCGTACCTGCGCGGGCGATGTACTGCTGGAACCGGCCAACGGTGGTCCGGCAGTCGCACAAGTTATCAGCACCTGGTCCCTGCCTCGCGCCAAATAAACCATGTTTGCAAAGTCTCAAACTACCAGCCCGAGCCAGCTCTGGTTGGCGGAGCTGCAATCCTCCCTGCGATTGGGCGGCCCCCTGATTCTGACCAACCTGGCTCAAGTCAGCCTGTTGGCAACCAACCTGATTTACATGGGCCGACTGGGCACTGATGAGCTGGCTGCCGGTTCACTGTCCGCCAGTCTGTATCAGGCCTTCATGATTTTCAGCATGGGGCTGGTGTCCGCTGTCGTTCCCATGTTGGCCACAACGCTGGGCCGACGACTGCGCAATGTACGCGAATCCCAGCAAATCATCCGTCACGGCTTTCTGACAGCTTTACTGATTACCCTGCCTGCCTGGATTGTGTTGTGGAATGCCGAGCATATCTTGCTGATGATGGGCCAGGACCCCGTTGTCGCGGCGCGCTCGGTGACCTATATGCACACCCTGCAATGGGCTTTGCTGCCCTATCTGGGTTACATCGTGCTGCGCTCCTTCTTGGCCGCCATGGAAAAGCCGGGATGGACTTTGGCGGTGGCCATCACCGCGATCGGTATCAATGCCGTGCTGGGCTGGCTCCTGGTCTTTGGCAATCTGGGCATGCCCGCTATGGGACTGGCAGGCGCAGGTCTGGCCACCACCTTGTCCAGCATCTTCATGTTCGCAGGTTTGAGCTGGGTGGTACTGCGCGATCCGCGCTTCCGACGCTACTACCTGTTCAACGATGCCTGGCAGTGGAGTGTGAAGCGTCTGTGGAAAATGTGGGCGCTGGGCATCCCCATTGCGATTACCTTCACCCTGGAAACCTTGGTGTTTTACGCCGCCGTCATGATGATGGGCGTACTGGGGCAATCTGATCTGGCCGCACACGCGATTGCCATGCAGATCTGCTCGGTGTCCTACATGATTCCTTTGGGCTTCAGTCAGGTTGCCACCATCCGTGTGGGGCTGGCTGCAGGCCGGGTCGATCCTTTGGGTGCCCGCCGCGCCGGCTGGATTTCCTACATTCTGGGGGTAGGCTTCATGGGGCTGGCGGCTCTGGTATTCTGGTTCGCCCCCTTGACCCTGATTGGCCTGTTTCTGGATCTGGATGTCGCCGAAAACCAGGCCGTTATTCAGTTGGCCATTACCTTCCTGGCGCTGGCGGCGCTGTTTCAGATCAGTGATGGTGCTCAGGCCGTGGCTGCAGGGATGCTACGCGGCCTGCATGACACGCGCATACCCATGCTGCTGGCCTTGCTAGGGTATTGGGTGCTGGGCGTTCCTACGGGCTCTTTGTTGGCCTTCCAGTTCAATATGGGCGGGATGGGAATCTGGATCGGGCTGGTGACAGGTTTGTCCGTAGTTGCCGTGCTGATGACGCTGCGCTGGATGCGGGCATCGACACGCTTGGGCCGCAAGCGGCCTGCACAGGCAGCATAGTTCTGAGGTCGGTTCCATAGATCAATTTTGCATGGCGACTCTGTATTGCAGCTCTGTGCGTCAGCTTTGTCTTCCTGAACGGATGATAAACCAGCCCCGGAACAAACACCGAACAAACTCGGGCTTGATCCCAGCAGCAGCCTGAAAAGCCACACGGGCCACTTATAACAAAGCCCCGTGTCGGAGAGTCCGACACGGGGCTTTGTTTATCTACAGACTGCGGGGCAGCTTACTGCTTGGGCAGTTTGCTGGCCACGCCTTCCACGTAGTAATCCATGCGGTTCAAGGCATCGTCATCCAGGAAACCGGACTCCAGACGCACCTTGCCATCGTTGTCCTTGATAGGAGCGGCAAAGGGTTGCAGTGTGCCAGCCACGATCTCGGCCTGTTTGGCCAGAACGAACTCTTTCACGTCAGCCGGCACTTCAGGACCGAAGCCTTCCAAAGCAGCCATACCGGACTTCAGGCCGCCCCAGGTGCTGTCGTTCTGCCATTTGCCATCCAGAACTTCAGTGGCTTTGCGAGTGAAGTAATCACCCCAGTGGTGGGTCACGGCAGCCAGTTGAGCTTTAGGACCGAACTTGCTCATGTCGGAGTGGTAGGCAATCGCGTACTTGCCAGCTTCTTCAGCCGCTTGCACGGTGGCGGTGGAGTCGGTGTGGTGAGTCACCACGTCCGCGCCCTGTCCCAGCAGCGTGACCGCTGCGTCACGCTCTTTACCTGGGTCGTACCAGCTATTGGCCCAAACCACGCGCACTTGGGCTTCGGGGTTCACGCTCTTCAAACCGATGGCAAAGGCGTTGATGCCTTGCAGCACTTCAGGAATGGGGTGAGCACCCACGTAACCGACCACATTGGACTTGGTCATCTTGCCGGCCAATACGCCAGCCAGGTAACGGGACTCGTAGAAACGGGCGTTGGTGGTGGCCACGTTAGGAGCCGTCTTGTAGCCGGTGGAGTGCACGAACTTCACGTCAGGAAACTGCTTGGCCACTTTCTGCGTCTGGTTCATGTAGCCAAACGAAGTGGTGAAGATCAGCTTGTTGCCTTGCTGGGCCAGATCGCGAATGACGCGCTCTGCGTCTGCACCTTCAGGCACGTTTTCTACGTACTGAGTGACCACGCGGCCTTTCAGGGCCTCTTCCATTTCACGACGGCCAATGTCTTGCTGCCAGGTCCAACCGGCTTCACCGATAGGGCTGACATACACAAAACCGATTTTCAGGGGTTCTTGATCGTTTGCCTGAGCGGACACAGGCAAGGCGGCCAGGGGGGAAGCGATGGCAGCGGCCAAAAGAGCCTTGCGCATAAAGTTTCCAGTCATGTCAGTCCTCTAGTTGTTGGGATTGAAGTTTTTGCCAAGCGATGCAGGCATATTCAACCTGATCCAGTTAGCGTTTCGGGAAATTAAAACCAGCACAATAATCGTGGCCAGATACGGCATCATGGCCAGCAATTGCGAGGCTACCGGAACACCCAGAGCCTGCGCATGATAGGTCAGGATCGTGACCCCACCAAACAAGTAAGCGCCCAGCATGACGCGCCAGGGACGCCAGGTTGCAAACGTTGTCAGCGCCAACGCAATCCAGCCGCGCCCGGCCACCATATTCTCGACCCACATGGGCGTGTAAACCAGACAGATGAAGGCACCGGCCAGACCGCAGCAGGCACCACCAAACATCAAGGCACCCAGGCGAATGTAGCGCACGTTGTAGCCCAGCGAGTGCGCCGAGGCAGGCGATTCACCCACCGCGCGCAGCACCAGACCGGAGCGGGTACGAGTCAGGAACCAGGCCACGGCAATACACAGCACCCAGGACACATAGACCATGTAATGCTGCTGGAAAAAAGCAGGCCCGATCAGGGGAATATCTTTCAGCACGGGAATGGACAGCTTGGTCACGACCAGGGAGTTGCCGGTAAAGGGCAAGCCAATATAGGCCGAGGCCCCTACCCCGAATAAGGACAGGGCCAAACCACAAGCCACCTGATTCGCGCCCAGCCAGACGGTCAGCCAGGCAAAGGCGGCTGCCATGACCATGCCAACCACCGCGCCCAGCACAAAGCCCAAAGCAGGGCTGCCGGTTTGCACGGCCACCGCAAAGCCCACAATGGCCGCCATCAGCATCATGCCTTCCGAGCCCAGATTGATGACGCCCGACTTTTCATTAATCAGCAAACCCAAGGCTGCCAGGAGCAAAGGGGTGCCTGCGTTGATGGTTGCGGCGAGCAAAGGTGCAATCGCGTCCATTACTTTCTCCAGACCAAACGCTTGGTGATGAGCACGTCACAAGCCAACAAGGAAAACAAGAGGATGCCCTGGAAAATGCCGGTAATCGCATTGGGCAAGCCCAAACGACTTTGGGCCAATTCCCCACCGATATAGAGCAAGGACATCACAAAAGAGGAAAAAATCAGTCCCAGCGGGTGCAGTCGCCCCACAAAGGCCACAATAATGGCCGCAAAACCATAGCCGGGAGAAATCGAAGGAGTCAGTTGCCCAACCGGGCCCATGACTTCCGCTGCACCAGCCAGACCGGCCAATGCCCCCGAAATCAGCAAGGAACTCCACAAGGCTTTACGGGAGGAAAAACCGGCGTAACGAGCAGCCAATGGGGCCATACCCCCCACGCGCAAGCGAAAACCGGCCATGCTGCGTGTCAGGAAAAGCCAGGCCGCCACCGACGCAATCACTGCCAGCACAATACCGCTATGCAAGCGCGTGCCGGGCAAGACCGCGGGCAACAAAAAGCCGTCCGAGAACAGGCTGGACTGCGGAAAACCAAAGCCATCGGGATCGCGCAAGGCACCGTGTACCAGATAGCTGAGCAAGTGCTGGGCCACATAGACCAGCATCAAAGACACCAGAATCTCGTTGGCATTGAAGCGATCTTTCAGGAAAGCCACGATAGCAGCCCAGGCCATGCCGCCCAGCATGCCGCAGGCCAAAGCCACGGTAATCAGGAAAAAACCACCGTTATCGCCATCGTCCACTTGCAGAATAAAGGCCCCGGCTGCCAAGGCGCCCATCACCAACTGCCCTTCCGCCCCGATGTTGAAAATATTGGCTCTGAAACAGATGGCCAGACCGACCGAGATCAGCAGCAAAGGCACCAGTTTGACGCCCACCTCGGCCCAACCATTCAGGTCACGCAAAGGCTCCAGAAAAAATACGTTCAAACCCGCCAGAGGATTCTTGCCCAGCGACCAGAACAAGGTTCCGGCGACCACCATGGTCAGCAAGACAGCCAGCAAAGGGGAGCACCAGGCCATCAAGGTAGAGGGCGTGGCACGAGTCTCAAGCCTGAGCATGTTCACCCTCCTCCCACAAACCGCTCATCCATTGCCCAATCTGATCAACACTGGCTTGCGCCACGGGAATAGAGGGAGACATACGACCTTTGGAGATAACAATCAGGCGATCGGCAATCGCAAACAATTCATCCAGCTCTTCAGAAATGACCAGCAAGGCACAGCCCGCATCGCGCAGGGCCAGCAGCTCGGCGTGGATCTGGGCGGCAGCCCCTACGTCCACCCCCCAGGTGGGCTGGGCAATCACCAGAATACGAGGCTGACGGGTGACCTCGCGGCCAATAATGTACTTTTGCAGATTCCCGCCTGACAGGCTGTTGGCTGCGGCCTGCTCGTTGGAAGTCTTGACGCGGAAACGCTTGATAATCCCGCCTGCCAGACGGCGAATGCTGGGAAAACGCAGAAAACCGCGCTTCACCGTTTCCGGGTTCTGATGAGACAGCAGCAGGTTCTGAGCCAGAGACAATTCCGGCACAGCACCGCGTCCCAAGCGTTCTTCAGGTACGAAGCCCATGCCCTGATCTCGTCGCCAAGCCGCATCGCGTTGGGCAATGGCCTGACCATCCAGCAAAATCATGTCTGCCCGTGCGCGGGTATCTTCACCTGACAAGGCCGCCAGTAACTCCTGCTGACCATTACCGGAAATACCGGCTACTCCCAGAATTTCGCCCTGGTGCAGATCAAAACTGACATCCTGCAATTCACAGGCAAAAGGATGGGATTTGCTTAACTGCAGATTACGCACCTGCAAGAGCGTCCCGCCTTGTTGCATGCTGCGCTCACCCAGAGACTGAGGCTCGGCACCAATCATCAGGCGCGACAGGCTGGCCGTGGTTTCTTCACGAGGGTCGCAATAGCCGGTGACCTTGCCCATACGCATGACCGTACAGGCATTGCACAGCTCGCGGATTTCATCGAGCTTGTGGCTGATATAGACAATGCTGCAACCCTCAGCAGCCAGTTGACGCAAAGTGCCAAACAAGCGGCGTACTGCCTGTGGGGTCAATACCGAGGTTGGCTCATCCAGAATCAGCAGCTTGGGCTTGCCCAGCAAGGCACGCACAATTTCAACCCGCTGGCATTCGCCTACGGACAAGGTATGAATGTGACGTTGCGGGTCCAGATCCAGACCATATTGACTGGCCGTTTCACTAATTCGACCAGCCAGCTCCTGCATATTGGTCGAAGCAGGCAGACCCAATGCAATGTTTTCCGTGACAGTCAGGGTGTCAAACAAAGAAAAATGCTGGAACACCATACCGATGCCCAACTGTCGGGCCGCCGCCGGACTGCTGATCTGGACGGGCTGGCCGTCCCACAGAATCTGGCCCTGATCGGGTTTGACCACACCGTAGATGATCTTCATCAAGGTGGATTTACCCGCGCCATTCTCCCCCAGCACGGCATGAATCTGCCCCGGCAGAATAGAGAGGGAAATATTGTCGTTGGCTACCACCGCCGGATAGGCCTTGGTGATATTGCGAAGTTCCAGGCGTGGCACAGCCTTGGGGTCTACGGATACCGTTTGCTCACCGGACTCAGAAGAATGGCCCACGGGAGACGATAGGGTCATGGCTGTATCAGCAAAAAAGTATAAAACGCCCGAGCAAGCGCATCATGGCCTGCTCAGACGTGCAAAAAGGAAGGAAAACCTAGGGCTTAACGCTTGCCCAGGGCTTGCTCGATTTTCTTGTCAGTTTTGTATTGGCTAAGAGAATATACCGCCCAAATAGCGGCCGGTATCCATCCAATGACGGTCAACTGCAAAATCAGGCAAATAATACCCGCTACAGGCCGACCGATCGTGAAAAAGACCAACCAGGGCAGGAGCAGTGCGATCAATAAGCGCATGAGAACACTCAATTTAGTGAGGAATGGGCGCTATTTTACCCTTTATTGACCGACTGAATCATTTGTGCGCAAACCAGCAAGACCTGCGGCCCGACTCAGGCAAGCTGAGCCGGGCCGCAGCCTGAAACCAGGATTTACAGCAGTTCTTTACGCAGTTGCGCAGGCGATTTAGGCGACAACAGGCCAGGAGCCACGTCCAACACGGACTGGGCACCGATTTGACCTTGCTGGTTCATGCGGTAAGCCGCACGCGCATAGGCAACCAGCACACTGGAGGTAAATTCCGGGTTGCTGCCCAGGTTCAAGGCGTATTCAACCACTTGTTGCGAACCCGCGCCGGACTGACCGCTACGAATCACAAAACCACCGTGTGGCATGGCCGCGTGATCGCGTGCCAGGGTTTCAGCGTCAATGAAGTTGACTTCCGTGTCGTAGTCCGCGAAGTAATCGGGCATGGTCACAATGGCTTCACGTACGGCGTCGGCGCTGGCGCCCTCTTCCAGGACCACAAAGCACTGACGCTTGTGTTTTTCACGTGTGCTCAGCTCGGGCTGCTCCCCGTTGCGCACACGCTGTACCGCTGCTTCGATAGGCAAGGTGTATTGCACACCACCGGCTACACCGGCCACACGGCGGATGGCATCGGAGTGACCTTGACTCAAGCCCTTGCCCCAGAAGGTGTACGTCTGGCCAACAGGCAAGACACACTCGCCATACAAGCGATTCAGCGAGAACAGGCCTGGATCCCAACCCACCGCGATCAAGGCGGTCGTGCCTGCGCCTTTGGCGGCGGCATCCACGGCTTCGTAGTACTCAGGGATACGGGCGTGGGTATCAAAGCTGTCTACAGTTGTGAACCAGCGGGCCAAGGCCGGGCCTTGTTCGGGCAGGTCATTTTTAGAGCCACCACAGAGAATCAGCACGTCAATATCATTGCGATACTGTTCGATCTGGTCCAGGGCGCGCACGGGCACGCCTGCACTTTGCAGACGCAGGGAAGCAGGGTCACGACGAGTAAAAACGCTGACCAGCTCCATGTCCGGGTTTTGTGCCAGGGCCAGCTCTACGCCTCGCCCTAAATTGCCGTAACCTGCAATACCGACACGGATTTTGCTACTCATGGTGTTTTCCTTAAAACTGATAAATAAGTGCTGTCAGAACTGCTGCGCTCTGAAGCAACTGGCTTAGTCGCTGATCATACGGGCGGCAAAGCCCATGAACAGCAGCCCCACCGAGCCATTGCCCATCCGGGACAGACGCTGATGGCGTCGGAAAATTCCTGCCAGGCGATCTCCGCCAAAAATCAGCAAAGACAAATAACAAATGCTGATCAGCTCCACCACCAGGCCCAGCAACATAAAGGCCAGGCCCGTGTGACCTTTGGACGGGTCCACAAATTGCACGAAGAAGGACAGGAAGAACAAGATGGCCTTGGGGTTCAACAAACTCAGGAGCAAGGCCTTGCGAAAGCGGGTTTCGTGACGCAAACGCGTGTCCACAGACTGAACCGGGCCACCTTGCCTGAAGGCCGACTGTAACAGCCGCACACCCAGATACAGCAAATAGGCAGCCCCCAGCCAGCGTATGCCCATATACAACATGGGCAGCGTCTTGAGCAGCGAGGCAGCGCCCAGGGCCGTCAGCGTCATCAAAATGCCGTCGCCCACGACCACGCCCAAGGCTGCTTTATAGCCTTCGCGCACGCCATGTCCGGCGCCACTGGCCAGGACGTATAAAGAATTGGGTCCGGGCAAAAGCACGATAAACACCGTACCCACCACAAAGGCCCAGAAATTGACAATACCGATTTGTTCGAACACGCCGGCCTCGCTAAACGCAGCAGAATCCGCAATTTTAGCGCTAAAAAAATGCCCCTGGCACGGGTGGAATGCCAGGGGCGATCAGGTCAATTTGTAAGGTCTACGCTGCCGGACTGACTCGGCTACGCATTACCAGACCTGATGGACTACGCAGTCGCAAGTTCCTGGGTCTGGAACTGCTCCTGTTTCATGGTGCCTTCTTGCTGGAAACGAACGTGCCAGGACAAGGCCTCTTCCAGGATGTGGGGCGTGTGGCCACCACGTTGGTTGGCGCGCTCAAGATAGTCCAGCAAAGCAGGACGGTAGTCGGGGTGGGCACATTTTTCGATGATGACGCGGGCACGTTCACGAGGAGCCAAACCGCGCAAATCAGCCAGGCCCCATTCGGAAACCAGCACGGCCACATCGTGCTCGCAATGGTCGACGTGCGATGCCATAGGCACCACGCTGGAGATGGCGCCATCCTTGGCGACGGACTTGCTGACAAAAATGGACAGGTGCGCATTACGGGCGAAGTCGCCGGAACCGCCAATGCCATTCATCATATGGGTGCCACAGACGTGCGTGGAGTTCACGTTGCCGTAGATATCAAATTCCAGGGCGGTGTTGATCGCAATAATGCCCAAGCGACGCACCAATTCTGGGTGATTACTGATTTCCTGTGGACGCAGCACCAGCTTGTCGCGGTAGTTTTCCAGGCCTTCCAGGAACTGCGCCATCTTGGGAGCAGACAGAGTCAAGGACGAAGCCGAGGCAAAGCTCAGCTGGCCGGAGTCCAGCATGGCAATCGCGCTGTCCTGCAAGACTTCCGAGTACATCTTCAGGTCGGTGAAGGGAGAATCCAGCAGGCCGTAAGTCACGGCATTGGCAATCGTGCCGATGCCCACCTGCAAGGGCAGCAAGGAGTGGCTCATACGGCCAGCGTCTACTTCGCCTTTCAGGAATTCAATAATGTGACCGGCAATTGCCTGGGTTTCTTCATCAGGTGGCAGCACGCTGGAGGGGCTGTCCAAAGCGTCGGTCACCACAATACCCACGATGCGGGAAGGATCCACCTGAATGGCGGTGGTGCCAATACGCTGGTCCACATCCGTCAGTTCAATAGGCTGACGGTTGGGGCGAGCCTCGGGCACATAGATATCGTGCAAGCCTTCCATTTCCACTGGCATGCTCAGGTTCAGCTCAACAATGATTTGTTTGGCTTGCTGGGCAAAGCTGGCCGAGTTGCCCACCGACGTCGTCGGCACAATTGCACCGGTTTCTGTAATGGCAACCGCTTCAATGACAGCGATGTCGATGGCAGGCAGGTTGCCCGAACGCATGTGCTCCACCGTCAGGGACAAGTGCTGATCGGTAAACAGGACCTTGCCTTCATTGATATGACGGCGTAGCACCGAGTCCACTTGAAACGGCGAGCGGCGAGCCAGAACACCGGCCTCGGCCATCATGCCGTCGCTATCATTACCCAGCGAAGCGCCGGTAACCACATTCAGTTTTAATTGCTCGGTCTGGGCGCGCTCGGCCAAGGCACGAGGCATGACCTTACAGTCCCCAGCGCGGGTGAAACCGCTCATGCCGACATTCATCCCGTCTTTGAAGAAGGCGACTGCCTCCTGAGCGGTCATGACTTTGCCTTCCAATTCGGGGGAACGAATGCGATCCTTGAACATCGTGTGCTCCTGTCTCTGTGTCATTGATCTACCTGTTGTTGCTTTCGGAAGGAGCCAGGGCCGAAAGCGCCAGGCGAAATCTTCACGCAACAGAACGACATCGCGCTTTAAAAATAGGGGCTGTACAAGCCGGAGATAAAAAGCCGAAATCGCCCTGACAACAGGTGTTTATGTTTTTTGAACAAAGCCAGCATAGCATCGCCATAATGAATAAAACAACTACCAAGAAGTCGTAAAAGTCATAAACAAAAGGCCTGCCAATCATGGACATCCGATCCTTGCGATACTTCATTGAAACCGTTAAACATCAAAGCTTTACGCAAGCTGCGCAGAGCCTGAACGTGACGCAATCGACCATCAGCAAGATGGTGAAGCAGCTGGAAGATGAGCTGGGCGAGCCCCTGCTGATTCGTGATCACCGTCAATTACAGCTGACTGATTGTGGCAAGGTGGTGCTGGAGCGGGGGCAGGAAGTTCTGCAGAGCATGCAGGGCTTGCTGCGAGAGGTTCACGAAGTTCAGGCCTTGCAACGCGGCCGCCTGGATCTGGGTATTCCGCCCATGATTAATGTGCTGTTTACGGAAGTGCTCAAGACCTTCAAAAACCGGCATCCGCAGATCGAGTTGATTCTGCATGAAGAAACCGGCATGGGGATTGAGCGCATGGTTGCGGCGGGCACGGTTGAAATGGGGCTGAGTATTCTGCCTTTGGGGCCGGAGCTGAATGTATCGGCTACCCCCGTGGCCAAGCATGCGGTTTGGGCGATTGGCCATAAAGATACGCTGGCCGGTGCACAAAAGAAGATCAAGCTACGGGAGTTGGAGAAACATCCTTTGATATTCCTGGGCGAAGACTATGCCCTGACCCGTATGTTGCGACGTGCTTTCGCCCACGCGGGCTTGCGGGCGAATATTGCTGCCCAGAGCAATCAATGGGATTGGGTGGCTTCCATGGCACAGGCGGGAATGGGAGTCGCTTTGTTGCCCCAGCCGTTTCTTTCTCGGCTGGAACCGGGGGATTGGATTGCCAAAGAAGTGGTGGAACCGGCATTGAACTGGGAAGTGGCGCTACTGTGGAATGGGCGGTATCTGTCGCAGGCGGCCAGAGCATGGCTGCAGGTCTGTGCGGATGTATTGGGCGGGAACTGGCCTGAGCTTGAAGGGGATTTATAGCAGGACTATTTATTAGCCCTTGAATACTCATCGTGTACTCGACACTAGGCCAAGGCCGGCCCAATCGCATTGAATTGCTATGTACATGCAGGAGCATGTCTTTCTTATGTGACGTCGCTTCGGTTTGGAAGAGCCTGGATTAATGCATAGGCAATCTCTGTAAAGCACCACTGCTGCGGCCTGCGGGGGCGCCGGGCTTGACCACTTGCCGACGCTGCGCGTCGGTACCCTTGTCAGAAAGACAGGACGGGCGCATTCTGAACTCGCGCGATAGCTCGTCCCCCGGACGAGCTATAAGCGTCGCGCTCAAACAGCAGAATGCTTGCATCCCGTCCTGTCTTTCTGCCCGCGGCAAGTAGTCTGAATCGCCCCGCGCCCCCGCAGGCCGCAGCAGTGGTTTATAGCGTCAGCAAGCATCAAGCCAACTTCTAAGCCTGAGACGGTGTATGCAGTGAGGAAGTATTTACATGTAGAGCTGAATCACAAATCAGCATCAGCACATTCAAATTAGAGCAAGATGATCATGATTTGCCACTGCATCAAAAAACATGTGGGCGGGTAGGTGCTTAGTTGCCAGACAAGCAGATCGACTGACAAGTAAACACGAAGAAATAAATGGACAGACAGCCAAATAGACAAGCAGACAGGTAGGTAGGTAGGTAGGTAGACCAACAGAAAACAAGAAACCCCGCCAATTTAGCGTCCATCAACAGCTAGTTGGCAGGCTCATGACCATCTGCTCAGAACACATCACAAACCGCCAGTTGTCTCCACATGGAACGTAGGAAATCAAACACCTCTTTTGTTCCACATTCCTGCCAATTTCTCGTACATGGAACGACTGAAAAATCGCGCCATCTCATGCACTGAGCCGCTCAAGCCGTCTGCCCCTGCCTCGGGGCGATTCAGACTGCTTGCCGCGGGCTGTTCTGGAATCCGGGATGCAAGCCCTGTGTTGTTCGAGCGGGACGCTTGTACTTGGTCCGGGGGACCAAGTACCCCGGGAGTTCACAGGGCGCCCGGCTTCCAGAACAGACAAGGGTACCGGTGCGCAGCACCGGCAAGTAGTCAAGCCCCGAGGCAGGGGCAGACGGCTTGAGCGGCGTCTTTCCTGAGACGACTTTTCTCAAAGGACAGGATCTATGCTGAAGCACTCCTGATACACAACAACTATTTGTCACCCCACCCACAGACAAAAAAAGAGCCACCCCAAACAGGGTGGCCCTCTTGAACAGCCAGGTCCAACAATCAGAAATAATTAAGCAGTCACTTTCTCTGCAACCGGCTCTTCAACTTCAGCCGAACTACGGATCAGGTAATCAAAAGCGCTCAACGCAGCCTTGGCACCTTCACCAGCAGCAATCACGATCTGCTTGAAAGGAACGGTCGTTACGTCACCCGCTGCAAACACACCAGCCAGCGAAGTCGCACCGCGAGCATCAACCTCGATCTCGCCATGACGCGACAGCCCCACATCGCTGCCCTTCAACCATTCCGTGTTGGGCACCAGACCGATCTGAACAAATACACCATCCAGCTTCAGGCTCTTGGCTTCCTGAGTAGCACGGTCCAGGTAATTCAGACCCACCACCTTGGTGCCATCACCCAGAACTTCAGTGGTCTGAGCCTGCATGATGATCGTCACGTTAGGCAAGCTGCGCAGCTTGGTCTGCAAGACCTGGTCAGCACGCAAGGCATCACCGAACTCGATCAAGGTAACATGCTTGACCAAACCAGCCAGGTCAATTGCCGCCTCAACGCCGGAGTTACCACCGCCAACCACCGCCACATCCTTGCCCTTGAACAAAGGACCATCACAGTGCGGGCAGTACGCCACACCACGGTTACGGTAATCCTGCTCACCAGGCACATTCAGTTCGCGCCAGCGGGCACCAGTAGCCAGAATCACGGACTTGGCCTTGAGCTGAGCACCGCCATCCACATCCACAATGACCTGCTTGCCTTCACGGCGGATGCCTTGGGCACGATGCAGATTCATGATGTCCACATCGTAGGCTTTGACGTGCTGCTCCAGCGCCGTTGCAAACGCAGGACCATTGGTCTCGACCACCGAGATGTAGTTCTCGATCGACATGGTGTCCAGAACCTGACCACCAAAACGCTCGGCCAATACACCCGTACGAATACCCTTGCGAGCGGCGTACACAGCAGCGGCAGCACCTGCAGGACCACCACCCACAATCAGCACATCAAACTCGTCCTTGGCGTTCAAGGCTTCGGCACGAGCCGAGTTATCGCCCGTATCCAGTTTGGCCAGCAACTCTTCAGCACTGGCACGGCCTTGATGGAACATTTCGCCATTCAAGAACACGGCCGGAACCGACATGATGTTGCGCTGCTGAACCTCGTCCTGGAACAGGGCACCGTCAATCGCCACGTGCTTGATACGTGGGTTGATCACGGACATGGCGTTCAAGGCCTGCACCACGTCAGGACAGTTCTGGCACGACAGCGAGAAATACGTTTCAAAAACAAAGTCGCCGGGCAGATTACGGATCTGCTCAATCACAGCGGCATCCAGTTTGATCTCGTGGCCACCCACTTGCAGCAGGGCCAGGATCAAAGAGGTAAATTCGTGTCCCATCGGGATACCCGCAAAGCTCACGCTAATGTCGGTACCGGGACGGTTAATTTGGAAGGAAGGCTTGCGCTCTTGCGCATCCGCATCTTCGCGATAGCTGGTCTTGTCGGACAGACCATCAATTTCTTGCAACAGTTCGCGCAGCTCGACGGACTTGGCGCCAGTATCCAGCGTCGCAACGATCTCGATCGGTTGCGTGATCTTCTCGAGGTATGCCTTCAATTGAGTTTTGATGTTTGCATCTAACATGTGAAACGCCCTTTATCCTGTACTGAACGAAACAACTTGAGGTGCCTGAACCGGTCAGGCACCGGGGTGGCGGCGCAGCGCGCCGACCACCGCTAAAGACCCGTGTTTAAAAGGTCTTAGATCTTGCCAACCAGATCCAGGGAAGGAGTCAGCGTCTTGGCGCCTTCTTCCCATTTAGCTGGGCAAACTTCACCGGGGTGAGCGGCGATGTACTGAGCAGCTTTAACTTTGCGCAGCAGTTCGGAAGCCACACGGCCGATACCGTTGTCGTGGATTTCCAGGACCTTGATTTCGCCTTCTGGGTTCACCACGAACGTACCGCGCAGAGCGATACCTTCCTCTTCGATCAGCACATCAAAGTTGCGCGACAGCTGATGAGTTGGGTCACCGATCATTGGGTAGTTAACTTTGCTGATGGCTTCCGAAGTGTCGTGCCATGCTTTGTGAGCAAAGTGAGTGTCGGTGGACACCGAGTAAATTTCTACGCCCATTTTCTGGAATTCGGCGTAGTGGTCAGCCAGGTCTTCCAGTTCGGTTGGGCAAACAAACGTGAAGTCGGCTGGGTAGAAAACGAAAACAGCCCACTTACCGGCAACGGTTTCGTTGCTGACTTCGATAAATTTGCCGTTGTGAAAAGCTTGTGCTTTAAAAGGTTTGATGACGGTGTTGATCAAAGACATATTTGCTCCGGTGAGTGATTAATCATTGACAGTAAAGCCATTATAGGAAGCCACTGCCGATTAGTAAAATTGATTAATGCAATAACGTTCATTGCTATTAGCTATCGCGCGTCGCATAAAAACTTCTTTCTATGCGTCGCACAGACTTATGCTAACAGAGCTAGATGACAGTGCAACTATCAGCGTTCAAGCTATAAGGCTACTTCGCTGGGCACGGGGCTGGAGGACTGCTTGGCGTTGAACAAACAACGGGCAAAATCCTGCCA
This sequence comes from Alcaligenes sp. Me129, assembly GCF_050487245.1. NCBI lineage: Bacteria > Pseudomonadati > Pseudomonadota > Betaproteobacteria > Burkholderiales > Alcaligenaceae > Alcaligenes > Alcaligenes sp. Me129. The sequence goes on along the minus strand of NZ_JBKQGX010000018.1, from coordinate 45,683 downwards.
AAACTGCGCATCGTCGCCTAAAGAAACATTAATACGCATATATGTAGATGGTTGCTGTTGCGGGGAAAACAAGGCCCCCGGCACCAATAAATGCCCTGGTCGCCCCAAAGCACGCACCAGACTTTCCGTATCCACACCCGTATCCACCCAGACAAACATGCCCGCCTGGGGTGGTGCGTCCGGCGCCAGGCCTACATGCGCCAATTGCTCCAGGGTTTTATGCCTGTCGGCGTTGGCGTGACGGCGCAACCGCTCCAGGTGTTTGCGATAGGGTCCATCTACCAGCACCCGGTGAATGACCCGCTCACCTAGCTCCGGTGACGTCAGCCCTGCCAGCATTTTCAGATTCACCAAAGACTGCAGGAGTTCGGGAGCTGCTGCCATATACGCCACCCGCAAACCAGCTGCCATGACTTTGGAATAGCCCCCCACCAATGTCACCCGGTTCAGTTGATCCAATTGCGCTAGACGGCAGGCAGGATTGGCGTGCAGCTCGCTATAGGTATCGTCTTCAATAATGTGAAAGTCCCAGGTCTGGGCTAAAGTCAAAATGCTGTGCGCCACCGCCGGACTCAAACTAAAGCCGGTGGGGTTATGCACCACGGTATTCAAAATAACCAGACGTGGACGATGCTCGCGCGCCAGCTGCTCCAGTACCGCCAGGTCCGGGCCATCTGCGCGGCGTGGCACACTCAGCACTCGCACATCCACCACCGCCAGGCGAGCAAACAAGAGATACCAGGCCGGATCTTCCACAACAACCGCATCACCAGGCCGTAACCAATGGCGCAGAAGCAAATCCAACGCCTGCGTAACACCACTGCACAATAAAAGCTGCGTATCAGGATCTGCCTGTATGCCGCTATCTTCCAGCTGTCCCGCAATGTGCTGACGCAAGGGCCGGTAGCCATGCGAATGCCCATAGCCCAGCAAGTTGGAGCCGGCGCTACGGCTGACCTGCCGCAAGGCCGCCAGAATCATCTCGTTATCCAGCCACTGACTGGGAATGCCCGCGCTGTCGCTATGCCCCATGAAACTGTTCAACATCCAGTTCACATCTATTTTGCGCGGCTCATTCTTTTCTACATGCAGGGATTCGGAACGCAGGCGTCGAGGGCTGCGCACCCGCACAAAGAAACCGGAACCGGGCCGGGACTCCACCAAGCCCAAGGCCATCAACTTGTCGTACGCGGCCACAACAGTATGCGTACTGACCCCGGCAGACTGCGCCAACCGGCGCACAGAGGGTAAGCGACTGCCGCCCCGATACCGCAAATGCAGGGCCTGCTGCACCCAGGCGACCAGTTGATCGCTAAGTGTCACGTCCGAACCGCGCACGGGCTGCCAATCCAACCATTCCATGATGCTGAGCTCCAAGCGAGAAAACCAACTGTAGCGGAAGTTTGACCAGTACAGCTTGACCGACTGATTGATGAACTGTATCGCAACTGTATTGTTTATTTATTTTAAGCTCAAAGCTGTGATAAACCTATTTCTCATCCGTGGTGATTTTCATGAGCCGCAGCACCAGTCTTCCCATGCCCAGTACCGCCCCAGCATTGCTGATCTATCTCTACGCTTTTATCGGGGTTACCGTCTTTGCCTTCACCTTGCCCATGACACGGCTGGCGGTGCAAAGCTTTGACCCTTGGCTGGTCGGAATGGCACGAGCCAGTATCGCGGGGGTGTTTGCGGCCATCATCTTGCTGGCAACCCGCAGCCGTCGCCCCACTGCGTCGGAATGGCGCGGGATTGCACTGTCCTGTACAGGTGTGATCGTAGGCTGGCCCGTGTTTTCCTCGATTGCCATGCAGACCGTGCCTTCCTCGCACGGGGCCGTATTGAGCGGGCTGATTCCTTTGGCCACCGCCATTGTTGCCTCCGCCCGCAGCGGTGAACCCTTGAGCCGCCGCTTCTGGATGCTGAGCCTGCTGGGTGCCGTACTGGTGCTGCTCTACGCTTTCTATATCGGTGAAGGCGCCCTGCAAACCGGCGATATCTGGTTGGCTCTGGCGGTATTCATGTCTGGCGTAGGCTATGCCGAAGGGGGGCGTGTTGCCCGTACCCTGGGTGGCTGGCGCACCATCTGCTGGTGCCTGGCAGCCAGCTTGCCGCTGACCATTCCTGCCACCCTGTGGCTGACTTTTCCCATGACAGAAATGCCCTCTTCCCAATCTGTCATGGCTCTGCTCTACCTGGCCCTGTTCTCTTCCTTGCTGGGTTTCTTCCCCTGGTACAAGGCCATGGCCATGGGTGGTGTGGCCCGTATTGGTCAGGTACAACTGGCCCAACCCTTCCTGACCGTGCTGATTTCGGCAGTATGGTTAAGCGAGCAAGTGGACTTGCTGACCTGGCTGTCCTGCATCGTCATCATCGCCATTATTGCCGCCAGCCGACGGGCCTGAAAACACAATGACAAGGCGGCTAAATACAGCAAGGGCATATTCACCTAACTAATACTTCGTTCCCAGCGAGGGCTCGCGCAAGCACACTGGCTCATCACTTCATGAACCATGTAAAGGCGATAGCGCGGCCCACGTGACTCCGTTTTGAGCAGGGCCGGTACTGGTATTGCCGCAAGGACATCTGATCATGCCCGCCCAAGCCCCTGCCGCGCTTGCCCTGAGCGCCCGGCCACTGATGCTGTGGAAACAGCTGCGCGACGATCTGCAATACATCGCGCGCGAACACACGGATGCCGTTCTGGCCAGTTCTCTGGCTGCGGAAGACATGGTGCTGTTTCACGCCATGTCCATCTACACCCCCGAGTTGCAAACTGTCACCCTGGATACTGGTCGTCTGCACGAAGAGACCTTGCAGCTGGGGCGGGACATCCAGCAGCACTACGAACGCCCCATCCTGTTTTTTCACCCGGATCCGGACCGGGTGCAGGAACACGTCAGCGCGCATGGCACACATGCTTTTTACGAAAGCGTGGAGCTGCGCAAAGAATGCTGCGCGATCCGTAAGGTGGAGCCACTGCGTCGTGCCTTGCAAGGCCGATCAGCCTGGATTACCGGTCAGCGCCGCGAACAAACAGCCAGCCGCACCGAACTGTCCAGCAAGGAATACGACAGCGTCTTTGGGCTGCAGAAATTCAATCCCTTGATCGAATGGACTCAGGACGATGTCTGGGCCGTGATCCGTGGCTTGAGCATCCCCTACAACCCGCTGCACGACCAGGGCTACCCCTCCATAGGTTGCGAGCCCTGTACGCGCGCCATTCGCCCCGGTGAGGACGTGCGCGCCGGGCGCTGGTGGTGGGAACAGCGCGACAGCCTGGAATGCGGCCTGCATGCCAGCAATCTGAATAGCAGTGTCAACACCTGAAGGAACCCCATGGGCGAACCACTCTCTACCCGTACTCATCTGGACTGGCTGGAAGCCGAGGCCATTTTTATTCTGCGTGAAATCGCGGCTGAAGCTGAAAAACCCGTGCTGCTGTTCTCCGGCGGCAAGGACTCCGCTGTGCTGCTGCAATTGGCCCAGAAAGCCTTTGCGCCCGGCCCGCTGCCGTTTCCCTTGATGCATGTGGACACCGGCCACAACTACCCGGAAGTGATCGAATTTCGGGATCGCCGCGCCGCCGAGCTGAACGCCGAACTGATTGTGCGCAGCGTGGAGGATTCCATCGCGCGCGGCACCGTGGTGCTGCGCAATGAAACCGCCAGCCGCAACGGTGCCCAAGCCGTCACCTTGCTGGAAGCGATTGCCGAGTTTGGCTTTGATGCCTGTTTCGGTGGCGCCCGCCGTGATGAAGAAAAAGCCCGCGCCAAAGAACGTATCGTGTCTTTTCGCGACGAATTCGGCCAATGGGACCCCAAAGCGCAACGCCCCGAGCTGTGGCACTTGTTCAATACCCGTATTCACAAGGGCGAGAACCTGCGCGTCTTCCCGATTTCCAACTGGACCGAGCTGGACGTGTGGCAATACATCCAGCGTGAGGCCATTGATCTGCCATCCATCTACTACACCCACTCGCGCGAAGTGGTGGAGCGTCAGGGACTGATCGTACCCATCACGCCATTGACTCCCCTGCTGGATGGGGAAACCTCTGAATGGCGCGATGTGCGTTTCCGCACCGTAGGCGATATTTCCTGCACCTGCCCGGTGCTCTCTACTGCCGCGTCGGTGCAAGACATTATTGCTGAGACCGCCTTGGCCACCATTACCGAGCGTGGTGCGACCCGCATGGATGACCAGACGTCCGAAGCCTCCATGGAACACCGCAAGAAACAAGGATATTTCTAATGAACACAGTCAATGACGCCTGGCTGCAGGCTGCCGATCAAGGCGTGCTACGCCTGATTACCGCTGGCTCCGTGGACGACGGAAAATCCACCTTGATTGGCCGCTTGCTGGTAGACAGCCAGGGCGTGTTTGCCGACCAGATTGCGGCCATCCAGCGCTCCAAATACAAGCGTGGCGAGGACGCCGAACCCGATCTGGCCCTGCTGACCGACGGCCTGGAAGCCGAGCGCGAACAAGGCATCACGATTGACGTGGCCTATCGCTACTTCGCGACCCCCAAACGCAAATTCATCGTGGCCGATACCCCCGGTCACGAGCAGTACACCCGCAACATGATTACGGGCGCCTCCACCGCCCAGGCCGCCATCATTCTGATTGATGCGCACCGCGCCAAGGACGGTGAACTGCTGACCCAGACCAAGCGCCACAGCACCGTTGCCAAGCTGCTGGGCCTACGCCATATCGTGGTGGCAGTGAACAAGATGGACCTGGTCGATTGGGACCAAGCCGTGTTCGACCGCATCCATGAAGCCTATCGCCAACTGGCTACCCAGCTGGGGATTGAACACTTTCATATCATTCCACTCTCGGCACTGAAGGGCGAGAACATCACCCAGGCTTCGCCACACACGCCTTGGTATCAAGGCTTGCCGCTGTTGCCTTTACTGGAATCGCTGGATCTGCGCGAGAACATTCAGCGCCCTGCCCGTCTATTTGTGCAATGGGTGGCGCGGCATGGCGGCAGCCGTGCTGATGGCTTCCGTGGCTACGCCGGTCAGCTCAGTGGCGGCCGCATCCAGGTGGGCGATAGCGTTCAGGTATGGCCTAGCGGAAAAACGGCGGTGATCACACAGCTGTTTCGCGCGGGCACAGAACAAACTTCTGTCAGCGACGGGGACGCCGTGACTGTAGTGCTGGATCGTGAACTGGACATTTCACGGGGCGATTTGCTGACACTGGCCCATGAAGAAGTAAGCACCAGCAAACACTTTGATGCGCAGCTGTGCTGGCTGGACGAGCAGGCCTTGAACACCACCCGCTCTTACTGGTTAAAACAAGGCACACGCCTGACCCAAGCCAAGGTGCAAACCGTTCATGCCTTGCGCGATGTGCATAGTTTGCAAGAGCAGCAAGCCACTGGCAGCTTATCCCTGAATGATATTGGTCGTGTCAGTCTGGTCAGCCGTGACCCGCTGGTGCTGGACGATTATCAGGATCACTCCAGCACGGGCTCCTTTATCTTGATCGACCCCAGTACGAACCAGACCGTGGCTGCCGGTCTGGTTCAAAAAACCGCCTAAAAACGTGTAGCGGGCCTACTGTTTGGCACGCACCAAGGCGAGGGACTGTTCAGCAATGATCAGTTCCTCGTTGGTTGGAATCACCAATACACGCACGGCACTGCTGTCGGTAGAAATCACGGTTTCCCCTGCCTGATTACGAGCCGGATCAATCTCCACTCCCATCCACTCCAGGTGCCTGGCGATGCCTGCCCGAATAGACGGGCTGTGCTCGCCAATCCCCGCCGTGAAGACCAAGGTGTCCAGCCCCTTCAAGGCAACGCACAAACCCGCCAGATTCTCTGCCGTGTGATAGCAGAAGTACTGCACCGCCAGCTTGGCACGAGGATCATCGGAAGCTTCCAGCGCTCGCATATCCGCTTGATCGCCGGACAAGCCTTTCAGGCCGGATTGGGTGTAGAGCACGGACTGGATCTCATCGTGCTCCATGCCCTGCTCCAGCATCCACAGCACGACACCGGCATCCAGACGCCCCGGACGAGTCCCCATAGGCAAGCCGTCCAGCGCCGTAAAGCCCATGGTGGTATGAACGCTGCGGCCTTCTTTCAAGGCGCAAGCCGATGCACCTGAACCCAGATGGGCAACGACGACGCGCCCGTCAGCCAGTTCGGGAATTTCGCGACGCAGGTGCTGGGAAATATAGTGATAGGACAGGCCGTGGAAACCGTAGCGGCGCACGCCCTGTTCAAAGAACCGACCAGGCAATGCAAAATGCTGCAAATGCGGGGCATGTCCTTGATGGAAGGCCGTATCCAGACACGCTACCTGGAAGATTTCCGGGTAGTGCTCGAAGATCACGCGAACAGGAGCCAGATTGTTCTGCTGATGCAGTGGTGCCAAGGGTGACAGGCTGTCCAGATACTCCAGCACCTGCGGGGTCAAGGGTACGCTGCTGTCGTAGCGGGCGCCCCCGTGCACAATACGGTGGCCAACGGCAATAGGCCGACCATCCACATGCACCAGCAGCCAGCGCGCCACCAAAGCCTGCGCTGTATGCAGGTCCTTGGCCTGCTCGCCATCCAGATCCTGCTTGACCATGGATTGGCCCTGGGCATCTTTAACTTTGAAGGCTGGCTGGCTACTGCCAATGCCCGAAACCTGACCGCCAAACTCAAAATCCAGATGGTCGCCCGGCTGGACCTTGTACATATGAAACTTCAGGCTGGAACTGCCTGCGTTAATGACCAGAATCTGCTCGCTCATTAGTGCGCAGCCTCCACAGCAACTTTACGTTCCAGATAGCCCGCGTAAAGGCTGGCAACGGCGCAAGAGGCCATGCGGGTCTGGGCGCTATCGGCTCGGCTGGTCAGAATGATAGGCACACGAGCCCCCATCACGATACCGGCAGCCTGGGCGCCGGACAGGAAGGTCAGGTTTTTGGCCAGCATATTGCCGGCCTCCAGATCGGGGGCCACCAGAATCTGCGCCTTGCCCGCAACGGGCGACACAATTCCTTTGATGCGCGCCGCCTCGGGGCTGATAGCGTTATCCAGCGCCAAGGGGCCGTCCAGCACACCGCCCGTAATCTGGCCGCGATCAGCCATCTTGCACAAGGCCGCCGCTTCCAGCGTGGTCGGGATTTTTTCGGTCACTTGCTCGACCGCAGACAGGATGGCGACCAACGGTTTGCCCAAGCCCAGGCCGTGGTGCAGATCAATGGCGTTTTGCACAATATCCGCCTTGGTGCTCAGATCGGGGAAAATATTGATGGCACCGTCCGTCACAAACAAGGGCTCCGGATAGCTGGGCACATCCATGATGAAAACATGGCTCAAACGGCGACCAGTCCGCAAGCCCTTGCCCTGGGTGCACAGCACGGCCTGAATCAGTTCATCCGTATGCAGGCTGCCTTTCATCAGCAACTGGGCACGGCCGGCCAGCACTTCCTCTACGGCTCGCTCTGCCGAGGCATGGCTGTGGAGGGTATCAATCAAGGTGACCCCTTCCAGGCTTAAACCATGCTCTGCCGCTACGGAATGCAAACGGGCCTGCGGGCCAACCAGCACGATCTCGAACAGGCCTTGGGCCCGTGCCTGCAAGGCGGCTCCAAGGGACACATCATCGCAGGGATGAGCCACCACACAAATTCGACTGTGCTCTTTGCGAGCTTGCTCGATCAATCGGGAATAATGACTGGAAGGCCCAGTGCGATCCACGGCGGCCGTATCCGGGCCAGCAGGGTGATTCATGATAGAAGACTCCTTGGAGATGAACGAAGGCTAACCCAACACTAAACCATTTATCCAAGCGTGTGTCTTTGATTGCGAACAGGGAAACTTCAATATTTCGCCCTTTATTCTTTCCAGACCATGAAGAATGAAGCATAAAGATTAAATATTAAAAAAAATCCGGTTTAGCCAAGTGCAAACCGGATTTTTATTTCCGTGGTGGCGTATTCGTCCCGAACCACCGCAATCTGAGCGTATCCAGGATCGGCCACCTAGGTCTAATTAAAGGCCAAGATCACTCAAACCCGGATGCTCATCGGGGCGCCGCCCCAAAGGCCAACGGAACTTGCGTTCGGATTCTGTAATTGCCACATCATTAATGCTGGCATGGCGCACCGCCATATAGCCATGCTCGTCAAATTCCCAATTTTCATTTCCGTAACTGCGCCACCACTGACCGTATTCATCTTGCCATTCATAAGCAAAGCGCACGGCAATTCTATTTTCATGCCAGGCCCAGATTTCTTTAATCAAGCGGTATTCACGCTCTTTTTGCCATTTGCGTTCTAAAAAAGATTGAACCTGATCTCGCCCCTGCGGAAACTCGCTGCGATTGCGCCAGCGCGTATCCACGGTATATGCCTGCGAAACCTTGACCGGGTCACGACTATTCCAGGCATCCTCGGCGGCACGCACTTTCTGGCGGGCACTCTCCAGATCGAAAGGTGGCAAGGGAGGACGTGTATCCATAGTGATCTCCTAGAAAACAAGAGTGGACCAGACAGTCTAGCGGCAAAACGTAAGCAGTCTCTTACTGGCCGGTATCGGCCCAGGCGGCCTGTTCAAATCCCGCGACCAGAAAATCGATAAAAGCTTGCACACGAGCCGAGCGCGAGCGGCCCGGAGGCGTCAGCAGATGCAAGGTCAGGCTGGGCAAATCCCATTGCGGTAACACGATTTCCAACTGGCCTTGCTCGACCATATCGCCCAGCAGGAATTGAGGCAGCACGCTAAGCCCCAGGCCCTGAAGCAAGGGTGGGATCAAGGCCTGGGCATTGTTGACTTGCAAAGCGCAGGGCACGGTTTGGGAGTAATACTCCTGCCCTTGCTGAAAGCGCCAGACACTGCCGCGTCGCTCGTAGGCGTAGCGCAGGCTCATGTGCTGAGCCAGGTCGCTGGGGTGTGAGGGTCTGCCGTACTTGGCCAGGTAACTGGGGGCGGCAACCAGCCGCAGGCGCAAATTGCACAGACGGCGCACCAGAAGGCTGGAATCATCCATGGTCGAGATACGCAAGGCCATGTCGAAACCTTGTTCCACGATGTTGACCTGAGCGTCGTTAAAGTGCAGATCCAGCAGCACGGCCGGGTGCTTTTCCATGAAGGCGGGCAGCAAAGGGGCCAGATGCTCCAGCCCGAAGGACATGGGGGCAGCAATCTTGATACGTCCCTGCAGGCTTTCTTTCTGGTCGCGTGCCAGGGCTTCCGCGTTTTGTCCGGCAGCTAGAACGGCTTGGGCCTGTTCCAGGCTGGCCTGCCCGGTTTCTGTCAGGGACAGGCGTCGGGAGGTACGGTGGAACAGGGACACATGCAGCTGTTTTTCCAGCCGGGTGATTGCCTTGGAGACAGTAGGTTGTGACAGGCCCAGAACTTCGGCTGCCTGGGCAAAGGAGCCGGTTTCCGCCACAGTGGCAAAGATGGCCCAGGCCTGTAGATCCGGTAATGTTTTCATGTCGTTTTTGGAATGAATTCTATGCTATTGATTCTATTTTATTCAATCAGCAAGACGCCTAGAATTCTTTTTAGTATCCAATATTAAGGAGCGCATCATGATTGAACATCGGCCTTTTAATGAACTGGGCGGCGCCAACCACGGCTGGCTGGACGCCAAGCACCATTTTTCTTTTGCTAATTACTACGATCCCGCTCGCATGAGCTGGGGTGCCCTGCGTGTCTGGAATGACGACACGATTGCGTCCAACACCGGATTTCCACCTCACGATCATGCCGATATGGAGATCATTACGTATGTGCGTGAAGGGGCGATCAGCCACCAGGACAGTTTGGGCAATAAGGGTCGTACTGAAGCCGGTGATGTGCAGGTGATGAGTGCCGGCACGGGTATTCGCCATGCGGAGTACAACCTGGAAAGCGGGACGACACGGATCTTCCAGATCTGGATTCAGCCAGAGCGTCGTGGTTTGCCACCTGCCTGGGGTGCCAAGCCTTTCCCCAAGGATGAGCGTTCGGGGCAATTTGTGGCCCTGGCCAGTGGTTTTGAAGGTGACGCAGAGGCTTTGCCGATTCGTGCCCAGGCCCGTGTGCTGGGAGCGACCTTGAAGAAAGGTCAAAGCACGACTCTGTCTTTGCCTGCCGAGCATCTGGCTTATCTGGTGCCTGCCACAGGGCGGGTTTCGGTAAATGGTCTGGAGTTGAATGCCCGTGATGGGGCGGCGATTCGCAATGAAACGACGCTGGAAATTCAGGCGCTGGAGGATGCGGAGCTGGTGCTGGTTGAGACGGCGCAGTAATTGCGGAAGGGCTGTTTTGAAGATGGGGGGGGGCCGTTTGAGCGCTCCCCCCGCTTCTTTTTGCTGTTCTGGTGCTCTGAAAATAAACGCAGGTAAGAGAAGATATATGTCTTTTTAAGGTCATATGTCAGCTCGGAAATTAAACAACCCAATAGAACGCTTGGGTTGCCTTGCCGTTTGCTGGCGTAATGTTGTTTGTTCAGTACTCCACCTTGGCAGAAAGACGCCACTTGGAGCCCTGCCTGGGTGTCCGGGCTGAGCACTTGCCGGTGCTGCGCACCGGTGCCCTTGTCAGGAGATAGCTACGGGCGCACCCTGAACTCCCGGGGTGGTTCGTCCCCCGGACGAACCACAAGCGCCCCGGTCAAACAACAGGGCGCTTGCATCCCTACGCTATCTCCTGACCGCGGCAAGTACTCTGAATCGCCCCGACACCCAGGCAGGGCTCCAAGTGGCTGGCATCATGAGCAATTTAAGGGCGAAACGTAACTGTGATGCCGCCCTATGAGCTAATTGATGATGGATTCAGGGGTATTTTTCGTGGCTCAATTTCCTGCCATGAAAAATACAGTTGGAGGTGGGCTGTCTCAACTGTCTGTTTTCGGTGTGGTTTTGAAAAGTATTCCTGATTTTTTGTTTAGCTTAGGTAAACAATCCTTCCCCTTGTCTGTCCTTCTCATTCTGCGCAGCCTTCCCTTAACGGAAACCGGCTCATAAAGCAGATCAAAACTTCTTCTTTTCTCTGATTAAACTGTTTGTTCTCAATCGATAAGCGTCTGCCCTGCAACAATATCGTTACAATTGTTGTAACGCCAGTTTTCAACTCTTCTTAATGCACGCGAACACACCGTGTCCTCTCCCAACCAGTATTTCGTTCTGATCGTCCCTGCCTGCGCGGCATTGCTGGGCATCGCGATGATTTACTGCTGGAGCCGTCTACGCGATCACCGTTACCTGCTCTGGATTGCCTCGGGGTATATCTCCACGGCTATTCCTATGGGGATCCATAGCCTGATGCCCAATGAGCAACTCGCCCGCTGGACTCTGCCCTTGTCGGCTATGTATTTATATGGTGTCTGGGCTTTGTCTCATGGGGTCGCTTTACGTTTTGGCGGACGTGCTCATCCCAGATTGGCTGGAGCAATCGTCCTCGTCACGCTGGGGCTGCTTTTTTATTTTTCCCAGATTGATGATGATCTCTGGCTGCGTTTACAAATTCTGAACTGGGGCCTGGCCTTTTTGGTTGCTTTGCCCATCAAGTCGATCTTGTCCGGCAGGTCACGCACGATTCCTTTAGCAACGCTGTTGCGGGCCTCTTACCTGACAGCCTTGCTTTATGCCTTTGTTCGTGTATTTGCGCTGGCCACACTGATCCCTCGCGAGATGCAGCCAGAGCTGACCCGCTCCGGTTTTTGGCTCTTGATGCTGGCGACCAATATGTTCATCAGCATTTGGGTCGCGCTGGCTATTTTGACCAGTACAGCCATGTCGATTGTGCAGACGCTGGATCATGAGCGCAGCCGGGACCCTTTGACCCGTTTGTTGAACCGTCGTGCTTTTTTCGAGCAGGTCAAAAAACGGCTGGAGCTGTATGGACATAGCGGCTGGGCGGTCATGACCTGCGATCTGGACCACTTCAAGATGGTCAATGACACCTGGGGCCATGTGGCGGGCGATCGGGCCTTGAAGGAGTTCGGGGCCTTACTGGCTCGCACGGTTCGCCAGGACGATTTGGCAGCCCGCTTTGGGGGCGAGGAGTTTGTCTTGCTGATACGCAGCACCAGCTTGCATACCGCCGTGCTGGTTGCCGAGCGTTTGCGCAGCAGTGTGATGAATCTGCATATCCCGGCCACGGCGCATACGCTGACGGCCAGTTTCGGTGTGGTTCAGCTAAACAGCAATGGCGACATCAACCAGGCCATTGAGCAAGCTGACCGGCTTTTGTACGAAGCCAAGCATGCTGGCCGCAACAAGGTCGTTTGGAAGGCGTCCTGAGTTATTCCTCCTGCTTGCTGATACCCTTACAGTCTCTTTTTTCAAGACAGCCCCGTTAGAGGCTGATTGATAGGACTATCACAGCAAAAGCCGGGGGCGTTCACGCCTCCCCAGGAGACTCCATGTCACTTACCGAACTTAGCGCCAGCGAACTGCTGGCAGGTCTGGAAAAAAACCAGTTCAGCGCCCGAGAGATTGCCGACGAGCTGCTCAAACAATCACAAGAAATGGCCCATTTGGGCGGTCTGGCACATTTGGATTCAGAGCTGTTTTACCAGCAGGCCGATCAGTCTGACGCACGCCGCGCCCGTGGCGAAGCCTCGGCGCTGGACGGTGTGCCTTTGGTGATGAAAGACAACCTGAACACCACGGACATGCCCACCACGTCCAGCACCGGCGCCCTGCAAGGTCGCGTGCCGCTGAAAGATGCAGATGTAGTCGCACAATTGCGCAAGGCCGGTGCCGTGCTGCCCGCCAAGTCCGTGATGCACGAACTGGCTTTTGGGATTACGACCAATAACGCCACTACGGGCCCCAGTCGCAACCCTTATGATCCAAGTCGTATTCCCGGCGGCTCTTCCGGTGGCACTGCAACGGTTGTGGCAGCTCGTCAGTTTCCAGCTGGCTTGGGCACGGATACGGGCGCTTCGGTGCGTTTACCTGCCGCGCTTTGCGGCCTGTACGGTTTCCGTCCTACAGTGGGCCGTTATTCAGGCCAGGGCATTGTGCCCTTGTCCCCTACCCGCGATACAGCAGGCCCCATGACTCGCAGTCTGGCTGACATCAGCTTGCTGGACAGCCTGCTCTGCCAGAAGGCCCCCACTGTGATTGCCACTCCTTCCTTGAAGGAGCTGCGTCTGGGCGTACCCCGTGACAGCTTCTGGAAGGATATGGATGCCGGTGTGGCCGACGTGACCCTGGCGTTTCTGGATGATTTGCAAAAAGCCGGTGTCACGCTGGTCGATGTAGACCTGTCTCCGGTTCTGAAGATCAATGCCCGCGTCGGCATGCCGATTGTGCTGTATGAAACCTTGCAGAACCTGCCTTTGTACCTGGCCGAAAACAAGTACGACATTAGCTTGGACGAGTTGATTGCTGGCATTCACAGCCCCGATGTGAAAGAGATTTTCGACGCCATTACGGGCGACTACACCATCAGCCAGGAAGCCTACGAAGAAGCGCTGAATGTAGACCGCCCCCTGATGCAACAGGCCTATGCAGACCTGCTGCGCCAGTCCAATGTCAGTGGCTTGATCTTCCCGACCAGCCCGCTGACCGCCTGCCCGATTGGCGATGATGAAACCACCATGATGAACGGCAAGGCAGTACCTACCTTCAACACTTACATCTCTCGTACCGACTTGGGTTCGAACCTGGGCGCACCGGGCATCTCACTGCCTATCGGTCTGTCAGGTGGTCTGCCAGTGGGGATGCTGATTGAAGCGGGTATCGGTGCAGATGATCAGCTGCTGGCTCTGTGCCGTGCGATTGATCCTTTGCTGCCAACGACACCGGCACCGGATTTGGGCAAACGGGCTTAAATGACGTAAAGACGGATTAAGCAATCTGCAGGCTACTGCACCAGGCTGAATAACTCGCCACATCCAAATGCCATCAGCCCAACAAGAAACAGGCCGAATTCCTAGGGAAATCGGCCTGTTTTTTTGATGAGGCTCCTCACGAAGGCGTCATGCGCCCGGGTCCGTATTACCGCCAAACCGCCGACGCCACATCTGCACCAACCAGCCGTGATGCTCACACAGTGCAGACTGACGAGCCTTGAAAACTAAACTCACTACTGTTTTTTAACACAGCATAAAATGGCGTACTGAAACTCCCGCCTGCACGGCAACACCCCAACTTCACGGCCAGCACACACCATGAATACACAGATTCTTTTATTGCGCGGCCTCATGCCCACCGGCAAGAACAAGGTCTTGATGGCACCACTACGCGCAGCCCTGGAAGCAGCGGGTCTGAAAGAGGTCCGGACTTATATACAAAGCGGCAATGTGATTGTGTCCACAGAGCTGGAACAGCCGGAGTTGGAGCAACTGGTTCACCACACTATCAAGAACAAGCTGGGCGGAGATATTCAGGTTATCGCCCGAACACCGACTTATTTCATGCGGGTGATGGCGAACAATCCTTTCAAGGACGAAAGCCCCAGCCAGCTATATTTCACCCTGCTGCGCTCCCCAGCAGATAGCGTCTTGCTGCATGCCTTCCACGCCCTGGAGCACGCACCGGATCAGGTCCGCGTCATTGATGACATCGCCTATATTGTGTGCGCGACCCGGTATCGAGACCTGAAAGCCAACAATAATTTCATCGAGAGAAAGCTCAAGGTCGTTGCGACGACACGCAACTTCAACACCATGAGCAAGCTGATCGCCTTGAGTACGGGTAATGAAATAGTGATGAACCCCTCAAGCTAAGGCCCGTCGAGCCAGCGCCGCAACGGCCAACTCTTTATTGGCCTCGGTGCGCAATCCATCCTCCAGAAACCAGGCAGCTGACAAGGCCGCATGCGCCATGACCCATCTGAGCAAGCGTTGACGCTCCAGCCCTGCAACCTCGATGACTACCGACAACTGCCGTGCAAAGCGCGCTGGATCGGTGCTCGTTTTAAGATCAGGGTTGCACAGCACATTTACATAGTCGTAATAGCGCTCACCAGTGACGCGCTTGGGATCTATTGCCAGCCATCCACGCTGATCGAAATCAAGAATGTTGCTATGGTGCGCATCCCCGTGCAGAACGACCTGATCACGCTGATCTCGCAGCAGCTCATTGGCCACTAGTGCGCATTCGGCCATCAAACCGCCCTCTTGCTGCGCCATCGGTGCCAGCGATTCAAAAAAATCGCTCAGGGGGCGCAAATTGTCAGGTGGGGCCGAAGGTCGGTTTGAATGCAATTGCTCAAGGGCACGGCAGATACAGGTCGTCGCTGCATCATCTTCCCCTTCTAAAGCCATGCGCAATAGATCCCTGGAGCCCGTTGCACGCTCCATCAGCAACGCTCCAGAGTCTGGGTCCAGCGCATATACATGCGCCGCGCCATCACCAGCCCACCATTGCAGCACTTGGCCACCGATGCGCTCATCAAGATCTCGTGTGATTTTGATCATCGCCGGCTGCCCCTCCAACTTCCCGGTCAGCCGCACGGGCATCAGATCGCTGGTCGCCGTGCTGAAAGGCTTGCCAGCGGCCTGCGCCCCCCAGCGTTGGAGAAAGACATTGAATAGGTTGAAGTTGGACATTGCGCTGGTTTTCGTGGAAATCTCTTTAGGCAAAAGAAAGCCTGGCGTTCGATCATGCCCGACCGCTCATGATCGAAAGCGCCCAGCTTAACTGAGCTTGCCTTATTAATGTGAGTCCAAGTCCAGACACGCACCAGAATCCGGCGTTTCCCTCCCCCCTACTTCACGCCCCAGGACAAATATGTAACAGCCTGACCCTGGTGCTCTTGAAATTAGAAAAGTCGTCCCTATAATTAGCACTCGAAGGGGTTGAGTGCTAAAACGCCTCGCCCCCACAATCGGACCAACAACTAAAGTCATCTTTAAACAGGAGTTTCTCCATGGCACTGCGTCCTTTGAACGATCGTGTGATCGTCAAGCGTCTGGACAACGAACGCACCACCGCTTCCGGTATCGTTATCCCCGAGAGCGCGACTGAAAAGCCCGATCAAGGCGAAATCCTGGCCGTTGGCCCCGGTAAGAAAACCGAGGACGGCAAGGTTCTGGCGCTGGATCTGAAGGTCGGCGACAAAGTTCTGTTTGGCAAATACTCCGGCCAGGCCGTCAAGATCGACGGCGAAGAGCTGCTGGTGATCCGCGAAGAAGAAATCTTCGCCGTGATCGAATAAGTACCGCCAACGAAAATTCAATAGGATTCAAACCATGACCGCAAAACAAGTTTACTTCGGCGACGACGCACGTACCCGCATCGTGCGCGGCGTCAACGTTCTGGCCAACGCTGTTAAGACCACCATGGGCCCCAAAGGCCGTAACGTTGTTCTGGACCGCTCTTTCGGCGCTCCTACCGTTACTAAAGACGGTGTGTCCGTTGCCAAAGAAATCGAACTGAAAGACAAGTTCGAGAACATCGGTGCTCAACTGGTTAAAGAAGTTGCTTCCAAAACTTCCGACAACGCCGGTGACGGTACCACTACCGCTACTGTTCTGGCTCAAGCCATCGTTGAAGAAGGCCTGAAGTTTGTTGCCGCTGGCATCAACCCAATGGACCTGAAGCGCGGTATCGACAAGGCCGTTGGCGTTGTGGTTGATGAACTGCGTCAACTGTCCCGTCCTTGCACCACCAGCAAAGAAATTGCTCAGGTCGGTTCCATTTCCGCCAACAGCGACCACTCCATTGGTGAGATCATCGCCAATGCCATGGACAAAGTGGGCAAAGAAGGCGTGATTACCGTTGAAGACGGCAAATCCCTGGAAAACGAACTGGACGTGGTCGAAGGTATGCAGTTTGACCGCGGCTACCTGTCCCCTTACTTCATCAACAACGCTGACAAGCAAGTTGCTGTTCTGGACGATCCGTTTGTTCTGATTTTCGACAAGAAAATCTCCAACATCCGTGACCTGCTGCCCGTACTGGAGCAAGTTGCCAAGACCAGCCGTCCTTTGCTGATCGTTGCTGAAGACGTGGAAGGCGAAGCCCTGGCTACTCTGGTTGTGAACAACATCCGTGGCATTCTGAAGACTACCGCCGTTAAAGCTCCTGGCTTTGGCGATCGTCGCAAAGCCATGCTGGAAGACATCGCTATCCTGACTGGCGGTACCGTGATCTCCGAAGAAACCGGTATGTCCCTGGAAAAAGCGACTCTGGACGACCTGGGTCAGGCCAAGCGCATTGAAGTGGCCAAAGAAAACACCACGATCATCGACGGCGCTGGCAACGGCACCGACATCGAAGCTCGCGTGAAACAAATCCGCGTTCAGATCGACGAGTCCACTTCCGACTACGACCGTGAAAAACTGCAAGAGCGCGTGGCCAAGCTGGCTGGCGGTGTTGCCGTGATTCGCGTTGGCGCTGCCACCGAAGTCGAAATGAAAGAGAAGAAAGCCCGCGTTGAAGACGCCCTGCACGCTACTCGCGCAGCCGTCGAAGAAGGTATCGTTCCTGGCGGTGGCGTTGCACTGATTCGTGCCCGCGCAGCTGTTGCCCAACTGAAAGGCGACAACACCGACCAAGACGCCGGTATCAAGCTGATCCTGCGTGCTATCGAAGCTCCTTTGCGCACCATCGTTTCCAACGCCGGCGAAGAAGCCAGCGTGGTTGTTAACCAAGTGGCCAGCGGCACCGGCACCTACGGTTACAACGCTGCTACTGGCGAATACGGTGACCTGGTCGAGCAAGGCGTTCTGGACCCAACCAAGGTGACTCGCACTGCCCTGCAAAACGCAGCTTCGATCGCCAGCCTGTTGCTGACCACCGAAGTGGCCGTGACCGAAATCGTGGAAGACAAACCTGCTCCAGCCATGCCTGACATGGGTGGCATGGGTGGTATGGGTGGTATGGGCGGCTTCTAAGCCACTTATCAGCACCCCGATCCGGGCGGAAATTGATCACTTCTGCCCTGATCGCCACGCTTTTAGTACAAAAACCGGATGGATTTTTCCATCCGGTTTTTTTTCGCCCAAGCAAACCCCTATAATCAGGGCACTTCAATCTGCAGCGTCCTTCATGTCAGACTCTCCATTCAAAAGCAAAGGCGGTGTTGGCCGCCTGTTCAATGCCCTGCGCTACTCCAGCCAGGGCCTGGCCGCTGCCCTGCGCCATGAAGCTGCCTTTCGCCAGGAACTGGCGCTGGCTGTCATCCTGACGCCACTGGCATTCTGGCTGGGGCAAACCCCGGCAGAGATTCTGGTCCTGCTGGGCACACTGGTTTTTGTGCTGGTGGTGGAGCTGCTGAACTCGGCCCTGGAGGCCCTGGCCGACACGATTACCCTGGAGCACCACCCCTTGATCGGGCGGGCCAAGGATCTGGCCAGTGCTGCCGTGCTGCTGTCCCTTATTTTTGCTGGTGCCGTCTGGCTCAGCTTTTTGTATAGCCGTTTACTTTCCTGATTCCCATGACATTCATAGAAAAACTGAACCGTGCTTGGACGGATAACCAATCCATGCTGATGGTGGGTCTGGACCCAGACCCTGCCCGCCTGCCTTTGGAGCTGGCCAGCAAACCCGGCGCGATTTATGAGTTCTGCAAAGCGATTGTGGACGTCACCGCCGACTACACCTGCGGCATCAAACCACAGATTGCCTACTTTGCCGCTCAGGGTGCCGAGGATCAGTTGCAAGACCTGTGCGACTACATTCGCAGCCGCTACCCTCACCTGCCCATCGTTCTGGATGCCAAGCGTGGCGACGTGGGTTCGACAGCCGAGCAGTACGCACGCGAAGCCTTTGAGCGCTACCGCGCAGACGCCGTCACCGTCAGCCCCTACATGGGCTTTGACTCGGTAGAGCCGTACCTGGAGCACAAGGACAAGGGCGTGATCGTGCTGTGCCGCACCTCCAACCCTGGTGGCTCGGACCTGCAATTCATGGAGATGGCCGACGGTACCCCGTTGTACCTGCACGTAGCCAGCCTGGTGGCAGAGAAATGGAATACAAACGGCCAATGTGCTTTGGTGGTGGGCGCAACCTTCCCCGAGGAAATTGGCAAGGTACGTGCCCGTATTGGCGATATGCCTTTGCTGGTGCCCGGCATTGGCGCACAAGGTGGCGATGTGGTCGCCACCGTTGCTGCTGGTATGGACTCGCAAGGTAACGGCATGATGATCAACTCTTCGCGTGCCATTCTGTACGCCAGCCGAGGCGATGACTGGCGTGATGCGGCACAAGCTGCAGCGATTGCTACACGCAATGCGATTAATGATGCGCGAAACAAGCAGCGCTAATTGACTGCCCTTCCCCGGTTTGAAAACAGACCGGGGATACAGAGTCCAAGCTTGTAGCGACAGCGGCAGCGACAGCGACAGCGACAGCGACAGCGACAGCGACAGCGACAGCGACAGCAATTAGTGTAGATACAAGAAAGCCCCACTCACTTGGATTCAAACCAAAGTGAGTGGGGCTTCTTATTTATTAAGCTATGACCGATAGGACCCGCTCAGGCTCAGTTGAGCCTTAAGCGTGGGAGCAGCTTCCCCCCTACTGAGTCACGAGGCCTAGGCCAGGGTCTGACCTGTATTTCAGGTAGCAGGGGCGGTGTCAATCAGACACTACTTCTGCCACAAGTCCAAACGCTAAACTAGGCCTGCGCCTCGACTCTGACACTGGTTCAAATTCTGGTTTGGCTTTGGCTTTTAACCCTAGTCAAGCCTGGTTCCGGTTGCGCCACTGCTTCAGCTCCGGGTTATCCGCTCCCAGCAAACTCTCCAGCGCCTGCTCGGTATGCTCGCCCAATTGTGGCGGAGCCATACGGTAGGACACCGGACTGTCAGAGAAGCGCATGGGGCTGGCCGTCATGCTGACCTTGCCGGCCTGGCTGTGGTCCAGCTCGATACGCATATTCCGGGCCTGAACCTGCGGGTGCGAGAACACGCCGTGCAGATCATTGATAGGTCCAGCTGGCACACCGATCTTATCCAGTGCTTCCAGCCAGTAAGCGCTAGGATGCTGTTGCATCGCGGCACTCAGGATCTGCTCCAGCTCATCCCTGTGCTTGACCCGCTGACTGTTAATGTTGAAACGCGAATCCTCAACAATTTCCGGGTGTCCAATTGCTTCGCAATAAGCCGCGAACTGACGGTTATTGCCGATAGCCACAATGATGTGGCCATCGGCCGTCGGGAACACCTGATAGGGCACCAGATTCTGATGGGCATTACCGGCTCGCTTCGGTGCCTGCCCACTGACCAGATAATTCATGTTCTGGTTCGCCAGCATGGCTACCTGACAGTCCAGCAAGGCAATGTCGATATGCTGCCCCAAACCACTGCGTGAGCGTTCAAACAAGGCGGCCAGAATGCTGCTGGTGGCATACATGCCCGTCATCAAGTCCGCGACGGCAACCCCCGCTTTCTGGGGACCACCGCCGGGCTTGTCATCACGCTCGCCCGTCAAGCTCATCATGCCGCCCATGGCCTGGATCATGAAGTCATAACCCGGACGCTCGGCATAAGGGCCTGTCTGGCCAAAGCCGGTAATCGAGCAATAAATCAGGCGAGGGTTGATCTCTTTCAAGCTGGCGTAGTCCAGGCCGTATTTAGCCAGCCCCCCCACCTTGAAGTTCTCCACCAGAATGTCGCATTCCCGTGCCATGGCACGCACCACATCCGCCCCTTCCTGGCTGGCAATATCCAGGCTGATCGACTGCTTATTACGGTTGGCCGACAAGTAATAGGCCGCTTCCGCCGTATCTTCCTTTTCAGGTGTCTGCAAAAAGGGCGGGCCCCAGGCGCGGGTATCATCGCCGGTTTCGGGTCGCTCTATCTTGTAGACATTGGCCCCCAGGTCGGCCAGGTTCTGTGTGCACCATGGGCCAGCCAGAATGCGTGTCAGATCCAGAACCCGGATACCATCCAAAGGGGCAGGACGCGTCGCCTGCGAGGCGTGCTGATCGCTCACGTTACAGTGCTCCATTCAAAAACAATTAGTCCAGCGTGATATTGGCTTGCTTGATCAGGCTGCCCAATTTCTCGTCTTCCTGACGCAGGAACTCGGCGTACTCGGCAGGGGTGGAGGAAATGATGTCCACGCCCTGACGACGGAAGGTTTCAACAAACTCGCTGTTCTCGCTGACGGTTTTCATGGCCTGGCTCAGGCGATCAATAATTTCAGTAGGCGTGCCGCTGCTGACGTGGAAACCAAACCAGGCTGTCACGTTATAGCCCTGGTTCAGGCCCAACTCTGCAAAGGTTGGAACCTCTGGCAACAAGGAGGAACGCTCCGGACCGGACACAGCCAGGGGACGCACAGTATTGGCGTTGATGTGCGTAATTGCGGTGCCCATGCTGTCGAACATGAAGGAGATGTGGCCACCCAGCAGATCAGTCATGGCAGGTGCGCTGCCACGGTAAGGAGCGTGGATGACGTCGATATTGGCCATCGTGGTAAAGGCGGCGGCCGACAGGTGCGAGGACGAACCATTACCAAAGGAAGCGTAAGTCAGATCATCGGGCTTGGCGCGAGCATGGCTGATCAACTCTTCGCCCGTATTGAACGGGCTTTGCTTGGCGTTCACCACCAGCACGTTCTGCCCTTCCGCCACCAGAGAAACAGCAGCCAGATCCTGCGCCGGATCGTAAGGCAGTTTCTTGTAAAGGTGGTTGTTCACCACGGCCTGACCAACCGCGGCCAGCAAGACGGTATAGCCATCGGGGGCAGATTTCGCGACGAAGTCCGTAGCGATAATGCCGCTGGCGCCGGGCTTGTTTTCCACAATGATGATCTGGCCCAGATCCTTGGACAGTTGCTGCGCGACACCTCGGGCAATCACGTCAGTCACACCGCCCGGCGTAAAGGGCACAACCAGACGGATAGGCTTGTCCGGATACGCGGCTTGCGCGCCCAAGGAACAAAACAACAAACCCATTCCGGCCAGCAGAGGAGCCACTTTACGGGCTAGAATTTTTTTCATGAATCACTCCAAACTTATTTTGTCCGATAATCGAACTTGATTATTAAATTGCTAAGTCTTGTTTTTTTTACAATTTATCATCGATAATTCTTGTTAATCCCATCGAGTTCGCTAATCGAACAAAACTAGACCTTGCCACTTACTGAGCAATGACGACGAATAAAGAGACAAGCCCTACCGCCAGCAGCTACAAAGGCGATCCGGACTACATGCAATCGCTAGCCCGTGGTTTGCAGGTGATTACGGCTTTTTCAGACAGAAGGCGGCCATTGCGGGCCGCAGAAATTGCCCTGAAAACGGGTCTGGCACGGGCGGTGGTGCAGCGCTGCCTCTACACGTTGCAAGCCCTGGGCTATGCAGAGCAGGAAGGTCCGTTCTGGAAACTGCGTCCGGCGATTTTGCAGCTGGGCCATGCCTACTTTTCTTCGACCTCCATCGTCAGTCTGGCCCAGCCCATACTGGACGACCTGAGTGACCGCGTCGGTGAAACCTGTGCACTGGCCTTGCTGGATGGAGACGAAATTCTGTATCTGGCACGCGCCCAACGACAGCGTGTACTGACTGTGTCTTTAGGCTTGGGTAGCCGCCTGCCTGCTCACTGCACCTCTATCGGGCGAATGATGCTGTCGCAGTTGCCGCAAAGCAGGCTGGATGCCTACCTGGAGCTGGCTCCCTTCAAGATCATGACGCAATACACCGCCCATACTCGCGAGGCCTTGCTGCGCGAATTGAAGCAGGTACAGGAAAAGGATTATTCCTTGATCAAGGAAGAACTGGAGCTGGGTCTAACGGCAATTGGCGTACCCGTGCGCAGTGCCAGCGGACGCGTTGTGGCCGGGATGAGCATCAGCATCAAGGACTGGCAGGATACGGAAGAGAAACTGATCCAGCGCTGCCTGCCCGAACTACGTTCGAGCGCCAGGCAGCTGGGTTTGATGTTGCCGGCCTGAGCAATCAGGCGGGATTGAGCATGGTCAGCGCACTGGCCAAGGCGTATTCCACGGCCTGCTGACGGATTTGGGCCCGGTCTCCATCAAAGATACGAGCAGAGGCGCGGGTCACAATGCCATCACCCCGGCGCTGTGCAAAACCGAAGCACACCAGGCCAACCGGCTTGCCCGCCGTGGCTCCATCCGGACCGGCAATGCCGGTCGTGGAAATAGCCAGTTCCGCATCTGCAGTGGCTTCCAGCGCACCCGCCGCCATTTCCATGGCGGTTTCCTCGCTGACCGCGCCAAAACGATCCAGGGTGTCCTGGTTCACGCCCAGTTCCTGAACCTTGGCCTTATTGCTGTAAGTGACCAGACCGCGCTCGAACCAGGCGCTGGAGCCGGGCAGGTCCGTCAGGGCAGCAGCCAGCAGGCCACCCGTACATGACTCGGCGCAGGCCACCATCCAGCCGCGATCTTTAAGGGCTCGCCCCAGGGCCAGGGCGGCATTGCCGTGCTCGTAATCGCTCATGAGAAAACTCCAAAACGTACCAAGACAGCCATCAGCAACAAGGTATAGCCTGCCGCCAGGAGATCGTCCCACATAACGCCAAAACCATTATGCAGACGACGATCAAAATAGCGGATTGGCGGTGGTTTGAGAATATCAAAGAAACGAAATAAAACGAATGCGATGCCCTGTGCCAGCCAGGTCTGCGGAATCAGCCACAGCACCAGCCAGAAGGCGACCATCTCATCCCAATTCATGCCGCTGTGATCGGACACGCCCAGGTCGTAGCCCGTGCGGTGGCAAGCCCAGCAGCCAATGAAAAAGGTGAGCGGCAAGAAAATGGCCATTTGCGTGTCGGTCAGCACATGCAGACCCAAGACCCACAAGACCCAGGCCAGCACCGTGCCCCAGGTACCCGGCCCCGGACGCAATACGCCGGTACCGCCGCCAAAGGCAATCAGGCGCCAAGGCTTTTTCACCACCCAATCCAGGGTAGGACGTTGAATGGGATTCAAGGAAGGATCAGGAAATGTGCTCATGACACAGACTCAGCCACCAAAATGATCGAAACCGCCCTGGGCAGGGGCAGGATGCAGACCCTGTTGATCACGCACGTACACCCCGCTACCAGCGTGCATGGAGCCAATACGGCTAAGCTGCACGCCTTCGCGCTGGGCCAGCGCCATGATGGACTCCCGTTGTTGGGGAGCCCCCGTAAAACACAATTGAAAAACGTCACCACCAACCAGAACCGCTTCGCGTTGCAGCTCGGCAGGCAACCCATTTAAGGAAGGATCCAGCGGCAAGGCGTCCCAATCCAGATGGGCGGCACATTGGCTGGCTTTGGCGATATGGCCCAGGTCTTGAACCAGGCCATCAGACACATCAATGGCAGCATGAGCCAAACCTGCCAGGGCATGGCCCAGGCGGTAAGGCGGCCAGGGTTGTTCCAAGGCTGGGCGGCTGGCAGCCAGACGTTCCGGGTCCGCAGCCAGTCGACCTTGCAAGAGGCGCAAGGCAATGTCAGCCGCCCCCAACGTCCCCGTCAACCAGATGTCGTCACCAGCTTGAGCCGCACTGCGTTGCAAGGCCTGCCCCACCGGGACTTCACCCAGCACCGTAATGCTGATGACCACCCCTTGCTTGCTGCGCGTGGTATCGCCACCGATCAAGGGGCATTGCGCCTGATCGGCCAGTTCAAACAAACCTTTGGAGAATGCGGCCAGCCACTCGGGCCGGACTTCGGGCATGGACAAAGCCAGAAGGCAGGCTCGTGGCTTGGCCCCCATGGCGCCCAGGTCCGACAGGTTCACGGCCAGCGCCTTGTGCCCCAAGAGAAAGGGGTCCACATCGGGAAAGAAATGTTGCCCTTCGATCAATAGATCCACGCTGCTGGCCAGTTGCCAGCCGGGTGTTGGAGTAAAAAGGGCGCAGTCGTCGCCCACTCCCAAATAGCCTTCGGGAGCGGGACGATTGAAATACTGCTGGATAAGACCGAACTCGTTCAGCACGGCACGCCCCGTTTTAGCGGCGGGCCTGCTTGGCAACTTCAGGTGCGCGTACGTCGGCGGCCAGTTTGTCCAGCACGCCGTTCACGAATTTGAAACCGTCGGTACCGCCAAAGGACTTGGCCAGTTCAACGGCTTCGTTAATGGCTACGCGGTAAGGCACTTCAACGTGATGCACCAGTTCGTAGCTGCCAATCAGCAAGATGCCGTGTTCGATGGGAGAGAGCTCTTCCAAAGGACGATCCACATACGGCAAAAAGCGTTCGCGCAGCACAGGGGCTTCGCGCATGACGCCGAACAGCAAGGTTTTGAACCAGGCTGCGTCGGCTTCGCCAAACTCCTCGTCGCCCCGGATATGAGCGTCGATGGAGGTGGCTTCCTGCAGGCCATCAGCACCTCGCAACAGCCAGGAGTAGATGCCCTGCAGGGCAAATTCGCGCGAGCGGCGGCGCGCGGATCGTCCGTTGGCCTTGCTGGCCGGGACTTTATTTGTCGTCGTCAAGATCTTCGTCCTCGTAATCTTCGTCCTCATCGTCGTCCAGCTCGGGTTCGAGGACGGCGATAAGATTGCCCAGCTCGACCGCTGTACGGGCGCAATCGCGACCTTTTTCAGCAGCACGAATCTCGGCTTGTTCATCTGTGTTGGTGGTCAGTACACCGTTGGCAACAGGAATACCGGTTGCCAGGGAGACTTGAGTAATGGCCGAAGCGCTTTCATTGCTGACCACTTCAAAGTGGTAGGTGTCACCGCGGATAACAGCACCCAGAGCGATCAGGGCATCAAATTCGCCGGTTTCAGCCATCTGGCCCAGGGTAATGCCCAGTTCCAGCGCACCGGGGACGGACAGAACGGTCACGTCGCGCTCGTCTACACCCAAAGCTTCCAGCTCTTTCAAGCAGGCTTCCAACTCGGTCAGACCGATGGATTCATTAAAACGCGCACGCACAATACCAATGTGCAGACCTTCCCCATTCAGGTCAGGGGTAACAATGTAAGGATTCATGTTGGAAGCTCCGCTTAGGATTGAGAGTCTGGTTCGCTATGGTAACCCGTCACGGTCAATGCAAACCCGGCCATGCTTGGCATTTTACGTGGTCGCGACATCAAAAGGGCTTTACCAACATTGAGGTCACGCAAAATTTGTGCACCAATTCCGTAGGTGCGCAGATCGTTGCGGCTAGGGCGACCGCGTGGCGCCTGGGCCGGGCTGTCTGCAGCCCAAGCCTGAATCTGCTCGAAACTCTCTTCTTCGGAGCTCTGGCAGTTCATCAGCAAGACAACACCGCTGTCGGATTTGGCCACGGTACGCAACGCAGTGGGCAGGGTCCAACTGTGGCCCACATCCCCCTCGATCAGAACATCCAGCACGGTAGTCGGTTCATGTACACGCACCAGGGTTTCCACTTCCGGGCTGATTTCACCGTGCACCAGTGCCAGATGCAAGCCACCGGAAGACAGATCGCGGTAAGCGTGGCATTCAAATTCGCCATAAGGAGTCTTGACGGACTTCTTGTGCAAACGCTCGATCATGGACTCGTGTTCGCTGCGGTACTGGATCAGGTCCGCAATGGTGCCAACCTTGATGCCGTGTTCGCGGGCGAACACCAACAAATCGGGCAAACGCGCCATGGTGCCGTCAGGATTGAGCACTTCACAAATGACAGCAGCCGGGGTCAAGCCTGCCATCGCCGTCAAATCGCAGCCCGCTTCGGTGTGACCGGCACGCACCAGCACACCACCTTTGGCCGCCTTCAAGGGAAAAATGTGACCAGGCTGCACCAGATCAATCGGACGTGCATCACGGGCCACGGCCGCTTGCACAGTACGGGCGCGGTCAGCAGCGGAAATGCCGGTCTCCACGCCTTCAGCCGCTTCAATCGACACCGTGAAGTTGGTGCCAAAGCGGGTACCGTTGCGGGTGGCCATCAAAGGCAGGTCCAGCTGGCGGCAGCGCTCTTCGGTCAGCGTCAGGCAAACCAGACCGCGGCCATGCGTCACCATGAAGTTGATCGCTTCGGCATTTACGAATTCGGCGGCCATGACCAGATCGCCTTCGTTTTCGCGGTCCTCTTCGTCAACCAGAATAACCATGCGACCGGCGCGCAGCTCTTCAACAATCTCTGGAACGGGAGCGATTGGACTGGCGCCCAGTTGACCAGCGTCGGACTGAATTTCTTGATTCATCGTGCTCTTTGCTCAGACAGATAATAATTAAGGCCATTTTACGACACCCAAGGCCCGGCGGGCAGCTTCATTAGTCGGTACACTTGAAGACCGTGCCAAACCGCTCCAAACCCCTATGACCGAACCCATTTTGCCTGCTATGGACGAAAAGCGTCGCCGTATCCAATCCATTGAAACGGGTTTTGGCCTGTTGAAAGTGCTGGTAGATAGCGGACAACCCATGATGTTGCGAGATCTGGCCACGCAAGCTGGGATGAGTTCGGCCAAAGCCCACCCGTATCTGGTCAGTTTTACCAACGTAGGACTGGTGCAGCAGGCTCCGGCTACCGGCCTGTACGAGCTGGGGCCGTTTGCCTTGCAGATGGGTTTGGTCAGCTTGCAAAGCCAGAACCCGGTGAAGATTGCCCTGCCCCTGGTTCAAGCCTGGGCCTCGCGCATCGGGCACACCCTGGGCTTGGCGGTGCTGGGCTCACACGGACCCACCATGGTTCATATCAGCGAGGCCAGCTACCCGGTCCATGTGAACATGCGCTGCGGCACGGTCATGTCCATGCTGCACACGGCCACCGGCCACGTCTTTGCCGCCTGGCTGCCCCCTGAAGTGGCGCGCCACTACATTGAGCGCGAGGCAGGTGACAGCGCGGTTGTCACCAGTATCAGTCCGCTGCGCCCCAGCCCCAAAGAACTGGCTGCCATGCTGGAGAAAATCCGTGAACAAGGTGTGGCACAGGCACTGGGCAACCCCTTGCCCGGTATTGATGCCCTGTCCGTCCCCGTATTTGATCACTCCGGCCAGATTGTGCTGGCCCTGACAAGTCTGGGCCCCAGTACGCTGTTTGATGCCAGTATCAACAGCCCCATCCTGGCTCAGTTGCGACAGTGCGCCAACAGCATTTCACACCAGTTGGGCTGGCGCGAGCCACTAGGTACTCCCCCTTTATAAAACTTGACATGACTACACACACTTATACGGGTGTCGACACTTCAAGTTTGGCTGGTTTACATGCAAAATAATCGTTTTATCCGCCCACCTGTTGTGGGTGATTTCTCGAGTGCGATGCTGTGCTAGAACAAGAACTGAAATTTTTTGTACCCGAGAGTGCCCGTCCCGGTTTATTGACCGCCTTTGACGCCGTACGCACGGGTAGCATTACCTTAAATGCCATTTACTTTGATACGCCCGAACGCGATTTGGCGCGCTCGAGTATCGCCTTGCGTCTGCGCAAGGAAGGCGAGCAATGGGTTCAGACCGTCAAACTGCCCGGTCCTGATACCCTGTCCCGCATTGAAATCAATCACCCCCGTCCCGGCCCGGAACTGGACCTGAGTCTGTATCAGGACACACCCGCCCACGCTGCGCTGGCTCGTTACGCGGATCAGATTCAAGCGCGTTATCAAACCCGCATCCAGCGCGAGCTGGCCCTGATCAAGCAAGGCCAGTCTGAACTGGAGCTGGCCTACGATGTGGGTCATATCGAATCCAATGGTTTGAAGCTGCTGGTCAACGAGCTGGAAATTGAGCTGATCAAGGGCGAGAGCCTGACCATGTTTGAGGTTGGCCAGCGCTGGCTGTACAAACATGGCCTGATTCTGGAGATGCGCAGCAAGTCCGAGCGTGGTGATGCCCTGGCCAGTCTGGCGGACCGCCGCCGGGCCAAATCGGAAAGTCTGGATCTGACGCCCGAACAGGTAGCTGCGGCCCTGACCCGCAAAGCCTACGACCTGCCCAAACCGCATTTTGTTGACACCGAAGATCTGGAACAGTTTTATAGCCTGAGTGCCACCATGAGCCTGGAGCAGGTCATTCGCAATGCCGCCTTGCTGGCGGGCGTGGATGGCATACGACCGGACTCCTCCCGTCAGGCCGACTATCTGGCCTTGATGCGCGTGGGTCTACGCCGTCTGCGCTCCTGCCGCAAGCTGTTCAAAATGTGGCTATCGGCTAGCGAAGGGTATGCCAATACGCGCCTGACACATTATTTTGGTCTGTTTGGTCAGGCACGCGACCATGACCTGGTACACCTGGAAATCACCCCCTTGCTGCTGCAGGCGGGAATGCCCGGCCCCGCACCTGAACCTACTCCCGCCCATCTGGAGCACGACCCGGTCCAATTGGCCAGTGCAGCCGAGTTTCAGTCCCTGCTGTTAAGTAATCTGCAAAGCCTGATTTGCGGCCCTACGCTGGAACTGAATGGTGTGCCTCAGCCCGAACATTTGATCGAAGCCCGTATCAGCCGCTGGTTCCAGACAATTCAACTACGCAGCCAACGCTTTGCGCAGATCAGCCAGGACAAGCAGCATCGTTTGCGCAACCGTATCAAGAGCCTGCGCTACTGCCTGGAGTTTTTGCCCAGCGCAGCCGACAAGCAAGGGCTGCACAAAGTGCTGCGCGAATGTCAGGCCTTGATTGGTGCAGTCACCGACGTGGACGTGGCGCTGGATTGGTATGCCCAACATGCGGCCAACCCCGAACAAGCGCAGTTTGCGCGGGACTGGCTGACGCATGCCCGTCAAGGTCGTGCCGCCCATGCACAGCATGCGCTCAATGCCTTGGATCAGCATCAGCCGCAAACAGAGCTTCTGCGACGCTGAACGCCAAAAGCACTGAAAAGCCCACTGTGCACTGAGCCTTTGCTTGCCACTACGTAGCGCTCTTCTCCTGGTCGGCCCAGGGATAAAAAAGCGGCGATGTCTTTACAGGCATCGCCGCTTTTTTGACAGCCAAACTTGGATTTAAGCGTTCATGCCCAACAAGGCCGACGCAAACTCACGGGCCACAAAGGCCTGCAGATCCTGCATGCCCTCGCCCACGCCAATCCAGTAAACCGGAATAGGACGTACGCCTTGCGCACAGGCAGCAACGGCAGCCAGCGTACCGCCTTTGGCCGTACCGTCCAGCTTGGTAACCACCAGGCCAGTCAGACCCAAGGCTGCATCAAAGGCACGGATCTGCGAAATGGCGTTCTGGCCGGTATTGCCGTCCACAACCAAGAGAATTTCATGAGGAGCCTGACCATCGGCCTTGCCGATGACGCGCTTGATCTTCTTGAGCTCTTCCATCAGGTGAAGCTGGGTTGGCAAGCGGCCGGCGGTATCCACCATGACCACGCCCATATCGCGGGCACGCCCTGCATGCACGGCATCAAACGCCACCGCAGCGGGGTCACCACCGTCTTGAGCAATAACACTGACGTTATTGCGGGTGCCCCACTCAATCAGTTGTTCACGAGCGGCGGCACGGAAGGTATCACCGGCGGCCAACAAGACTTTTGCGCCCTGCTCCTGGAAGGTGTGGGCCAACTTACCGATAGACGTGGTTTTACCTGCACCATTCACCCCGGCAATCATGACTACCAGTGGTTTGCTCGATTCCAGAGGAAAGGATTTCTCCAGGGGCTTCAAATGATCGGTCAGGATGTCGCACAGGGCTTGTTTGACTTGGGCTGCATCGCTGATTTTTTCCTTGCGAACACGAGCACGCAAGGCGGTAATCAGTTTCTCGGTAGCCTCAACACCCGCGTCTGCCATCAGCAAGGCGTCTTCCAGTTCCTCGAACAGCGTTTCATCAACCTTGGCACCGACGAACAGGCTGCTCAAGCTCTGACCGGTACGCGACAAGCCCTGTTTCAAGCGTGCCATCCAGGAAGTTTTCACCACAGGTGCGGCGGCTTCTGGCTCTGGCGTCGGGGCAGGTGCTGGGTCAGGCTGTGGCGCAGGAACTGGAACAATCTCTGGCTCCGGTTCAGGAGTCGGCTGTATCTCGGGTTCCGGTTGCGGTACCGGCTCGGGAATCGGCTGCACCTCGGGTTCAGGCACTGGCTCGACCTCGGGCTCCGGAGCACGGCTTGGCTCCGGCACAGGCTGCACCTCCGGCTCGGGAATACGAACGGGTTCAGGTACAGGCTGCACTTGCGGCTCGTGGACGCGGGCAGGCTCTGGGGTCGGGACACTGGCCGGGGCGGGTTGTGGCACCTCTGGCTGCGTGGGCGTAGACTCGGAAGCAGCGCGATGTTCAGCCTGGCTGGCTGCCTGGCTATCCAAAGCCACAGCAGGCGAGGCCACCGGCGTTTGAACCGGCGTGCTTTGCTCCTGCGATACAGCGGGGGATGCATCTGCCGCGTCAGCCTGGGGCTGAGACGGGGCAGGAGAAAGCGGCTCGGTCAGCTCCGTTTGAGTGACTTGTGGCTCTGGCTTGGCCTTCTTTCTTTTAAAAAAACTGAACATACGATTTACACTAGAAAATTCTGTTGAATGACCACATTATCCGATCAAAGCGCTAATGAGAAAACATGCTGTCCGTATTGTAGGTGGTGATTACCGCCGCACACCGATTTCAGTCGTCGATGCACCCGGTCTGCGGCCCACCCCGGATCGTGTGCGCGAAACGCTGTTTAACTGGCTTAACCACTTCTGGGGCGGTCAATTCAGCAACAAGAACGTGCTGGATCTGTTTGCCGGTAGCGGAGCCCTGGGCTTTGAAGCGGCCTCGCGCGGTGTCGCCTTTGTACAAATGGTGGAACGCCACGGACCCGCTGTCAGCAATTTGCGCAGCCTGCGTACCAAACTCAAGGCAGACCACGTCCGTATCCATGCGGGCGACGCCCTCCATATTCTGGAGCGCAGCCAGATGCGCTACGATCTGGTCTTCATAGACCCGCCCTTTGCGCAGGACTGGATGGAACGTATCTGGCCCTTGCTGCCCAATGTGCTGGCACCGGACGCACTGGTTTACATTGAGTCCGAAACCCCTATACAAGCCCCAGATCAATACGGGATACTACGACAGGATAAGGCAGGGCAGGTACATTATCATTTGTTGCGATTTGCTGCGATGCAAAAAACAGTCAATAATGCCGAATTTTCCGGGACGCCTGCACCGCTCCCCCCGGACTCCGACCTGCCAACTTGAACCACTTACGCGGATGCACCATGATCACAGCTGTTTACCCCGGCACCTTCGACCCCCTGACACGAGGCCATGAAGACTTGGTCCGGCGAGCCGCCAACCTTTTCGATCACGTTGTGGTCGGTGTGGCCTCCAGCCAGAACAAGCGCCCTTTCTTCACCGTTGAAGAGCGTGTTGAGATCGCCTCCGAAGTGCTCAGCCACTATCCAAACGTGGAAGTGAAAAGCTTTTCCGGCCTGCTCAAGGACTTTGTACGCGAACAAAATGGTCGCGTTATCGTACGTGGCCTGCGCGCCGTGTCCGATTTTGAGTACGAATTTCAAATGGCGGGCATGAACCGTCACCTGCTGCCCGAAGTCGAGACCATGTTCATGACTCCTTCGGATCAGTACCAGTTCATCTCCGGCACCATCGTGCGCGAAATTGCCATTTTGGGCGGTGATGTAGGCAAATTTGTGTTCCCGTCCGTGGAGCGTTGGCTACAAACCAAAGCCAAGGAACGCAATCAGCAAACGGTTTCAGCCACCTGAACTCGCCCTGCGCAGCAGTCCGTACTACACTGTAGGGTGACCGACTGGTCAAATCCAAGGACCACGCTTATCAGGACACTGCGCTATGGCACTGCACATTACTGAAGAATGCATTAACTGCGACGTTTGTGAGCCGCAGTGCCCTAACCTGGCTATTTACATGGGCGAGGAGATCTACGAGATCAATCCCAACCTGTGTACAGAATGCGTCGGCCACTTTGATGAGCCGCAGTGTGTGGTAGTGTGCCCGGTCGAATGTATCGAGGTTCACCCCCAGCACCAGGAAAGCCAGGAAACGCTGCTTGCCCGCTATCACCGGCTACAGTCCGAACCTACGACATAAATAGAATAAAAAAAGCCCTGCCATGAGCAGGGCTTGTTCTATAGGGATCACCGCGCAGACAGCTTACTCAGCCTGGGGCAAACGCTTTAACAGACGCAGCGACTGGCCTGTATAGCGGCTGAACCACTGGGCAGGCAAATCCCCTTCGTCTACCAATTGCACGGATTGCCCATTTTCCTGCCACAGGGAAAAGGAATCCGGATCGTCTTCAATAACATCCACTTCAATATCCAGGCGCAACATACCGGGAGCGCGCAACACCAGCTGGCCAAAACGCAGTTCCATACTGAGCTCGGCCAAAGCAGGCAGCGCATCGGCGGCCAGAACCTGCCCCTGATCGTTCCCCAGCACCCATCGCCCCTTGCAGGCCAGTGCCTTGCCGTCACTAAGGGACGGGCCGCCTTGCAACAGGCAAACCGTCTGGTCAGGCGAACTTAACGCTGAACTGGTGCTCATGGCTTGAACCACTGCTTCATGGTTTCGCCCACGGTTTGTGGAACCTTGGCCCCCAACTCTTCCTTGATGATCTGCTTCACCTCGGACTTCACATCGGGGGTGGACTCTGCTTTAGCTTCTGAAGCTTGCTGGCTCAACAAATCCAGCAAACCGTCTTGCAGTGCCTTCTTGATGGAGTTGCTGGCAATGTCTTTCCACTGAATCTGGTAGGACAGCCCTGTCCAGGGGCCGGAGATATGGATAGGAATCAGCACATTGCGCAGGTCCTGGAAGGACTTGCGCTCTTCCACGGCCAGATTGTTGTGGTTCAGGCGAGCCTGCAAAGTCACATCTGCTTGCTGATTTACCAGGTCCAGCGTGGCGCCTTTAGCCGCTGTCACCGTCAGAATCGGGGTGGTGGCCCGTAAATTACGGAAAGTCGCTTGCCCTTTCTTGATATCCAGACTGCCCTGCAAACGGTTCAACACCGTGCGGCGCAAAGGATCGGACTGGGGCAGCAGCAAAGGAATCTGACCGCCAAAGGCATTGCGCACGGCTTCGTTGATATCGCGCACGCTCTGGTCCAGATCAACGCTGCGCCAGCTACCGTCATGCAAATCGACCGTCAGGCCGCCTTCCAGAGCATTCAGACGCTCCTGGCTTGTGGCACCTTGAGCCTTCAGGTTCAGATCCACATTGCCCTTGCCGGCCAGGTAGTCATTGCCGAACGCATCCAGCAAGAGCGAACCGACCTGCATTTGCTGCAGCTTCAGGCCCAATTCGAAGCGCTTGCCGGGCTCAACCTTGGCCTTGGCCTGAAGCTGACCTTCATACGCCTGCGCATTGAACTGCGACAAATTGATCAACTGGCCCTGGTTCTTGACCTGAGCTTTCACCTGATCCATCACCACACCCAGGCTGCGCAGCTTTTCGATTTCAAAACGCAGATCAAAGCTGAGCGTATCCAGCCAAGCGTAAGAGGAAGCTTCTTCAACCACTTCTTCGGCTGCGGGAGCCGCCTCTGCCTGCTCTGCCTTGGGCTGCTCGACTTGTTCAGCTTCCTCTGCGCCCGGCTCCTGCTCGGCAGCGGCTTCCGGCACTTCAGCCTCTGGCTCCGGCTCCGGTGGGGTCACCACTTCGGGGGCTGTCACCCAGAAAATCGAACGCAGTTCGTCCAGGTCCAGCTTGTCCGCTTTGAGTACCGCGTTCAGCAACGGCCCTTTACCCTTATCTTGCAAGCTCACATCCAGACTGCCTTGAGCCTGCTCGGTGCTACTGCTTAGCTGCGCACTGTATTCTTGTTTGCCTTTGTTCAGGTCTGCCTGGCCCGTCAGCGGCATCTCGAAGCGGCTACCTGCGTCGGCCTCGTCTTCCACGCGGATATTGGCTTGAATCTCGGGCAGACGCAGCCACTCATTCGATGGTTGCCACTGCATGGGGGAACTGGCCTTCAATTGCGCCACACGGCTGCCTTGTTTGATGGCGCCGTCCAGCTTGGCCTGCTCAAATATCAATTCCTGGCTGTTACCGGACAAGCCTTGCAACGTCAAACCCAAACCCAGGACCTTGGGGCCGCTGACTTTCAGGCTGGCAACGACAGGCGAGCCTTCAGCCTGGGCAGGCGATACCTGGATACGAGGCACATCCAGGGCCAGATCCAGATTCTGATCTTCATTTTTGCCACGAACACGCAGAGCCAGCTTCTCGAAAGACACCAGGTCGCTGACGCTGTCGATTTCCATCTTGGGCGTATTTAGCGTGGCATTCAGATCGCTGACCGGGTAAGCGCCCAACCACTGACCTTGCAATTGGGTATCCAGATTGGTGGCGCTGAACTGGCGTTGGGCCGACTTGTAGGCCACATTGCCCTTAAGTGTCAGGCTTTGTGCCTGCAGCTGGTCCAGATCACCGATAAAACTCAAGTTCAGCTTTTGCGCACCGTAGGATTTGGAAGCAGGGTCCAGACTCAGTTGCCCTTGCCCTTCCAGCACACCATCCGCCACGGGATAGTCCCCCGACAAGCGGCTCTTGAAAGCTACATCAAAAGGCTGACCAAAGGTCATGCGGCCCGTGTTCACTTCCAGCTGCAACAAACGGCCAATTACATTGCTGCGTTTGCTGAAGTAATGAATCTCACCACCCTTCAGGCTCAGACCTGCAATATCAATCTGGAAATCCGTTTCGCTGCCCGAGCGCTTGGCAATCAATTCAGGAACAGGCAAGGATTCGGGTGCAGGCTCGGCTGTCTGAGGCGCCTCGGCAGCTTGTGCTGCGGGCAACAAGGATACGCCCGAGCGGGCAAGGGGAAGGTGAGGGCCAGCCGGCGGGGCTTGCAGCAAGTCGTCAAAATTCAGCTTGCCCTCTTCATCGCGCACAATCCAGGCTTTGAAGCCGGTAACAGCAACGTGGTCCACTACCAGGCGGTTATTGATCAAAGGCCACAAGGCCACCGCAAACCGGGCGCTTTCCAAAGAAGCGAAAGGATCTTCCGAATTACGGTCAGACAGGGACAGCCCCTGCACGGACAGGCCAATGCGGGGAAATAAAGAAAGTTCGATATCACCGTCAATCTTGAGCGTACGCTGATACTTTTGCTGGACGATGTCAGCCAGCTTCTGCTTGTACGAATTGGGATTGAATGTCAGCAGGAAAATCGCCCCGCCTACCACCGTGACAATAGCTAAAACGACGAGGCTGAATAAGCCCCGCTTAAACCATACTTTCATGTAAGCCTCTAGGACCTCGGGGCAGGATGCAACACGCCATCTGCCCGGATACGAAATGCTAACCCATGTCGGGCCATTGCGAAGTAACGAAAATAAGAAATATCCACCCGCACTTTAAAAAGCAGAGCCTGTTGTCAGTAATTCGTCATTATTACCAAAAGAAATAAAGGCATAGTATTAATGTCTGCGCCCTTAGATGCTTTTCTCTACATACAAGGGTTATGCTTGCTTTGTCTTATATAAGCCACTTGATCATCAATTCCAGAATTAACCATGAAACTAGAGACTCTTGCCATTCATGCTGGCTACCAGCCAGATCCGACCACAAAAGCCGTTGCTGTTCCGATTTACCAGACCACTTCCTACGCTTTCGACAACACGCAACACGGCGCGGATCTGTTTGACCTGAAGGTGCCCGGCAATATTTACACCCGCATCATGAACCCCACCAATGCCGTGCTTGAAGAGCGTGTTGCAGCATTGGAAGGCGGGATTGCGGGCTTGGCAGTAGCCTCTGGCATGGCAGCCATCACGTATGCTATCCAAACGATTGCAGAGGCCGGCGACAACATTGTGTCCGTCAGTAAACTGTACGGCGGCACCTACAACCTGTTCGCGCACTCCTTCCCGCGCCAGGGCATTACCGTCAAATTTGCCCAACCCAATGATATCGAAGCACTGGAAGCCCTGATCGACGACCGCACTCGTGCCGTATTCTGCGAAACCATCGGCAACCCGGCTGGCAACATCATCGATATCCGTGCACTGGCCGATGCCGCTCACCGTCATGGCGTACCCCTGATTGTAGACAATACCGTGGCCTCGCCTGCCCTGTGCCGTCCTATCGAGCACGGTGCCGACATTGTCGTGCACTCGCTGACCAAATACATGGGCGGTCACGGCACCACCATTGCGGGCATGGTCGTGGACTCCGGTAAGTTCCCCTGGGCCGAGCACAAAGATCGCTTTGCCATCCTGAATACGCCTGACCCGTCCTACCACGGCGTGGTCTATACCGAAGCCTTTGGCCCAGCCGCCTTCATCGGCCGCTGCCGCGTGGCTCCGCTGCGCAATACCGGCGCTGCCCTGGCCCCCTTGAGCGCTTTCCAGATCCTGCAAGGCATCGAAACCCTGCCTCTGCGCATGGAGCGTCATACAGAAAACGCCCTGAAAGTAGCCCAGTATCTGAACAAGCACCCACAAGTTTCCTGGGTGAAGTACGCCGGTTTGCCTGACCATCCGGATCATGAACTGGCCAAGCGCTATATGGGTGGCAAGCCTGCGGCGATTTTGTCCTTTGGTATCAAAGGCGGCATTGAAGCCGGTACTCGCTTTATCGACGCGCTGAACCTGGTGCTGCGTCTGGTCAATATTGGTGATGCCAAATCCCTGGCTTGCCACCCTGCCAGCACAACTCACCGTCAGCTCAATGCCGAAGAACTGGCCGCCGTAGGCGTGAGCGAAGACATGGTGCGTCTGTCCGTTGGCCTGGAACATATCGACGACATTCTGGCCGATCTGGAACAAGCTCTGGAAGCAGCGGCACGCGGCTAAGACCCAAAAACCTGTACAGGCCGGAATTGCTGTACAGGTTTTTCTGCATCAAGCAAAAAAGCCTGGAATCGGTATTGCACCGACTCCAGGCTTTTTTCATTCTTGGCAATACGGCCGTCAGACAGACCGTGTCACGGACGCAAGAGAATCAGGACTTGCGAAACAACTGCGTCAAACCACCCAGCAGGCTGCTGGCGTCGGTAATGTGAGATGGGTCAAACTGACCATTGGGGCTGGCTTGATTGATCAGGGACGGCAGCATGATCTTCAGATTATCCAGCACGCTTTGCTGATTCAAACCCGACAGATCCACCAATTGCTTGATGGCCGGTTGCCCCATCACGCCCAGCAAATCCTGCTGGCCGATTTCCTGATTGCTGCCCTGCGAAATCCAGGACGACACCACATCACCAAACCCGCCCGAGCGAAAACGCTCGATCAGGCCGCTCAAACCGCCTGGATAGCTGCTGATGACTTGAATCAGGGCGGGCAACAAAGCGCCCTGCTCTTTGGATTTGGAATCCGTAGCCGACAAGGCCGACACAACAGAATTAAGCAAACTCATTATTTTTCTCCCCAATGCACGGCCCCGCGCGTGGGCAGGTGTTGATATCAGGCCTCATTATGCCGCGACAGGCCACCAGGCGGGGCGGATTAATTGTCAAGGTGGGTCAATAGATCACTGGCGGAAAGGCCCTATTGCCCTGGGCTGGGCCTACGCTACACTGGTTTCTCAATAGTCCGGCATCCCCCACAGACCGACTCCATGGAGACCCTGGAATGACGCAAGCTTCCTATACCGTCCTGTCCTCTGAAGAGACTGCTCGTGCTCTGCCCTATCCTGAACTGGTCGCCCAGCTAGGCAAGGCCATGGCCCAGTATGCTGCTGGTACTATCGTCGCCCCAACCCGTCAGGTTCTGGACTATCCCAAAACGGGGCAAATGCTGTCCATGCCAGCGGTCTCACACGATATAGGTGTTCATAAACTGGCTAATGTGATGCTGGACAACCAGCAGCAGGAACTGGGCAGTATCCAGGGCCTGGTCAGCGTCTACGATGCCCAGAACGGTTTGCCACTACTGATTCTGGATGCACCCACCCTATCCGAACGCCGTACTGCAGCAGTATCCATGCTGGGTATTCAAGCCCTGTGGCCCCAAGGGCCGGAGCACATCACTTTGCTGGGGTACGGACAACAGGCTGTCGCGCATTGCGATGCCATCATGACGCTGTACCCCAAAGCACGCGTCACCCTGACAGGCCGTAACCCAGACCGTGCACAGGCTGTGGCCACATCCTTGCAAGCCAGATTCGGGGACCGGGTCCAGGCCGCCACGGCTGTTCCGGAAAAAACGGATGTACTGATCGCCCTGACCTCCAGTCTGACACCCGTGTATCACGAACCCGCACGCCTTGATCGCTTGCTGATTGGCTTGGGAGCCTTTCAACCAGATATGGCCGAGTTCGAGGCCCACACCTTGCTGGCCAGCCGTCTATATGCCGATGATGTCGCCGGCGCCCGCCAGGAAGCAGGCGACCTGATCCAGGCCGACGTGGACTGGGAGCAAGTCCACAGCATTCACCAGGCGCTGCGTACCCCAGCCCCCAAAGACAAGCCCTTGTTCTTCAAATCAGTAGGCTCGGCTGCGTGGGATTTGGCAGCAGCACGTTGTGCCCTGCATCATTTAAACCAAGCCTAAATACTTAGGCTGTTAACTAGCTGACTTCACACGCCAAAGCGCGCCCAGAGTGTTACTCTGGCGCGTACAATCCCTTACAGTCACTTACCGATCTCTTTTTGCCGCCCTACCCATGACTTCTACGAGCCCTCCCACCGAAGACGATCCGTATCAGATCCAGTCCAAGTTTGAAATTCTGCGTGTTTTACGGGCTATCGAAAAAGGGGGCCTGTTACTGCACATGGAAGCCAATCAGGGCAATGACCGGATTGTCACCACCATTCTGGATATTGATCTGGACAATAACGTGGTGGTGATTGATACCGCCAACAAAGAAGAAAAAACCCGCAATCTGCTGCAGTCCGAACACACCCATTTCGAGACCTCGCTGGACAAGATCAAGGTGACGTTTCAGGGCCCCACCCCAGAGGTCGTGTCCTACGAAGGTCAGCCAGCCTTGGCGATCCCGATCCCCGAATCCATTCGCCGCTTGCAGCGACGTGAGTTCTTCCGCGTCAACGTACCCGTCAGCGAACCGGCCATGGTGATCTTGCGCTTGAATAACGAGTCCAAAAGCTTTCTGCTGCACGACATCAGTGGTGGCGGCTTGTCTTTGGTGGACGAATCGCAAACCCTGGCAGAGGTGATCGGCACGCATAAAACCGAATCCCTGCTGGAACTGCCGCAAGCCGGTTCTTTTGTTGTGGCGCTACAAGTAGCGCGTACGGAAACGCAGCAACTGCCTAATGGCAAACAGATTCAACGTTTGGGCTGTACCTTCATTGACCTGTCTGCCTCCACGCAGATGGCAATTCAGCATTACATCAGCCGCCTGGAACGCCAGCAGATCGCCAAACAGCGCGGTCACGGCTAATTCGATGCTTAGGGCATCCTCAAATCGCTGGGGGTGTCCACATCGCGCAAAATCCCCTCGTCCACCAAAGGCACAAACAAGGTCTGATCCTTGTTGGCCTGCAACAAGCCACGCGCGCCCTGCTCGTCAGGAAGCCTCAAAAGCGGCTGACGCCATTCCAGACCAAAGCCCACAGGATTGCCGGGCTGGCCATTCAAAACGGGACGCACAATCCCGGCCCCATCCTGCACCGCCTGAGCCACCGCCGCTACGGTGCTTGGCCGCAACCAAGGCATATCCGCCAGCAGAACGACATAACCATAACGGGGACTGCAAGCGTGGATCCCGGCTTTCAGGCTGACACCCATACCGCGGATGGCCTCAGGTGCCTGAACAAATCTGACCGGCAAGCCACTCAGCTCCCGACGCAAAATCTGCTCATGGACATCACAAACAAGCAGCACTTCATCAAGCACGGACAAAGCCGTCTCACAGACGCGGCGCACCATCGTTCTGCCATCTTCAGTCTTGGCCAATAGCTTCAACTGCTGGCCCGACGGATCGAACCGCCTACCCAGGCCCGCCGCCAGAATAATGCCCGTCACTCCAGATACATGCTGCTGCCCTGCCATCCTGGCTCCTTTTGAACGATGTGGTGCCTCGTCGAAAATGCTTATTACTTCGCTCACTAGACTAATAGAAAGAAGCGTGGAGGAACAAGCTGGGTGAAAGAACATTGATTAGTGGATAAAAGAAGTCTCTGTGAAAACGCCATTCAGTCGGCCTGCTGGGGTGTCCGGGCTGAGCACTTGCCGGTGCTACGCACCGGTACCCTAGTCAGGAGATAGCTACGGGCGCATCCTGAACTCGCGGGGTGGTTCGTCCCCCGGACGAACCACAAACGTCCCGCTCAAACAGCAGGATGCTTGCACCCCTACGCTATCTCCTGCCCGCGGCAAGTACTCTGATCCGCCCTGACACCCCAGCAGGCCGACTGAACGACTCACAAAGGCTTTTTCTCTACCAAGTCCTTGTTAATTCCTTGAAAAATAGGGCTTCTTTCCTTTCACCCTCCTCTGCCAGTGCCGTTTGGGCTTTAAGCAGTGTCGCGTGTTTTCTTGTGAGGCCCGGGTACGGCTTGGCGGGCGAGTCAGGGCTCTTGCCGCCGGCAGAGTGCTGGGGCGGGATGCAAGGGGCGTGCTGTTTGAGGAGCACGCTTGCGGTTTGTCCGGGGGACAAACCGCGCTCCGAGTTCACGACCCGCCCGCCCCAGCACTCTGACAAGGGCACCCACGCGCAGCGTGGGCAAGGGACCCGCCAAGACAAGCCGTACCCGGGCCACACAAGAAAACCATCCACAGGCCTCACGCAAAGCCCAAACGGCACGTCCAGAAGAAAGCCACCCCAAAAAAAACGACTCCCCGGCAACCCGCAACCCTTTAACCCAAAACTCAAAGCTCAAAAAAGCAGATACACGCCGTTTAAAAACCAAGACCAAGGGTTTAAAACCAACGATATCAATTTGACACATCTGCTATATTTTTCCGACACAGGCCAAGGTACCACCCTTCATCAGCCCTGCCCCGATGCAGCAACAATGAACGCCCCACTCTAATCAAACTGTTTCCTCTACCTCAGGGGCCAGCCAGTGCAAACAATATCTCGCGCTTTCAACACCTGCTTAACAATGAAACCAACAAAACTGTGTGCCGCCCTGGCGCTTGTCATTGCCCCACTGTCTGCTCAAGCCCTGGAAGACAGAATCATAGAAAACGCCTCGGGACGCCCCGTCTTTATCGCGCGTTTTTTTGAAATTGACGATGGTCCATTCGACGACGAGGGCACTACGTCCTCCTGGAGCTGGCAAGGTCATGAAGCTTACAAAAACGAGATCGTTGACGGCTTGGGCTATTGGGCTGAAATACTCCAGACCCAAGGTAACAATCCCCCAACCATCGTCAATATCGGTACGAGTAATGTGTCGGGCAACGCCTACGGTGGCTCACCCGAAGCCAATGACGGCCAAAGTCCGTTCACGCAAATGCAGCAAAATATCTTCGGCCTGTCGCCTGCCGCCGGCTCGCTACCGTTAGGTGGACATGGTTTGTTTGGCCTGGGCACAGACGACTACGCAACAAGTCCGGCGTTTACACAAACACCCCAGACCGGTAAAGACAGCGTACTCCTGACGACCATTCACGAGGTTGCTCATGGGCTGGGTATTTTGAGCAGCGTAGAAAACAGAGGCAATAAACAGGACATACGACCGTATTTCGCAAGCCAGCTGAGTAGCTGGACGCAACTGCTAAGGGACGACAACGGTAATCCAGCACAGGCAGGACAGAAAGTTCTATGCAATGGCTGCAACACCTCTTACGACCCTGATGCCTTCGATCTGCGGCAGGACAAGGGTTTCCTGGTCGGCGCCAATATCGAGCAAGTCCTGGCTGGAGGCCTGCAGGGCGTGCCCGTCAAGATACTGGGGGAAAACGGCGACGTAGATGACAACTTCATGAGCCACATCGAACTTCGAAACAGCGTCATGAGCCACCATAATTTCCGTAACTATTCGGGCTTCATGGAAGCTGAACTGGCCGTTCTGCAAGACCTGGGCTACACTATTGACCGGGGCAACTTCTTCGGGCGCTCGATCTACGGCGATGGCCTGAAACTGGTGAATACACAAGGCTTCTTTGCCCGCAATGCCCAGGGCACCCACTACCTTCCAGGTCAGTACAACCAATCCACTTTAGGCTTGGGCCTGCATATCTATGGCAGCAATAATCAGGTCCGACAAGCCGCTGACCTGCTGGCAGCAGGATCAGGCGGTGCAGGCATACGGGTCGATGGCGAGAACAACACCCTTGTCATCGACCCAGGCGTCAGAATCTACGCAGATGGTTTGAACGGGCGAGGCATTCAATTTGCCTACGGACGCGGACACACATTGGTTCATCGTGGCGATATCCAGGCTACTGGCCCTCAGGGTGTAGGCCTGCGTTTCGATTTTGGCACCAACTCGCTAGGCAACGAGACCGAGCGACGTGGATCCTACATCCGTAGCAGCGAGGGCAGCAATGAAGCCCTGCTCCCCGAACTGAACGGCCCCCTGGTTCAACAAGCCGACATCAGCGGGCGAGTTGCAGGTCAAGAAGCGGCCATCCTGATCTCTGACAATGCCTACGTTGGGCGCATCAACCTGATGCAAGGCGCACAAATTGAAGGCGATATAGTGTCGCATTACGCAGAACGCGACGACAACAACAAGCTGCGTCTGACTACGCTGTCCTTTGGTCAGGCTGCCAACAAGATGGGCCGCAGCATTGATCAGCCCGATGCCACATTCCACTTGAGCTACGCCGGCAACATCACCGGCAAAGACAATCTGACCCTGTCATTTGACGGCGGCACAACGCAACTGAACGGCACCTTGCAGGTTCACAGCGCCACCATCAAGGAAGCGGCAACCTTGGGCGGGAATGCCAGCTTTGATCTGGCCAGCGGCAATGCTCTGATTAATGCTGGCACCCTGGCGCCTGGCAACTCCATCGGGCGTATCAATGTAAATGGCGACTTTCAACAAACAGCAACGGGCCGCCTGTTAGCCGAGTTTGATGGCAAAGGCGGCCACGACACCCTTGCCGTCAGTGGCCATGCTGACCTGGCCGGCACGCTGCAACTGACGCCCGCCGCCGACTGGTATCAAAACGCCTGGTCCGTCGACACAGGCTCGTTTGTT
The DNA here is from genome assembly GCF_050487245.1 of Alcaligenes sp. Me129. Classification (NCBI taxonomy): domain Bacteria; kingdom Pseudomonadati; phylum Pseudomonadota; class Betaproteobacteria; order Burkholderiales; family Alcaligenaceae; genus Alcaligenes; species Alcaligenes sp. Me129. Next base: position 1,934 of record NZ_JBKQGX010000018.1, on the reverse strand, counting down.
GAAGCAACCAGCTACAGCGGCAGCTTCGGCACCACTCAAATCGCCTCCGTATCGCCCACCTTGCAATTTGACGTTGCTCCTTTGGGTAATGAGCGCTATCACTTGTCGGCCACGCGAGCCAACAATGCCTATAGCCAGTATGGCCGCGACGAGAACCAGCAAGAAGCCGGCCAAGCCTTGTTCAAACTAGCCGCCGCCGGGCCAGCATCCGCACAAGGCCTGTTCCAGACGCTCGACTTCTCCGCTACCGACGGTTCACAAATATCCGCCGCCCTGGACCAGATCTCACCGGCAGGCTACAGCGCTGCAATGGCCGGTTCCCTGATGCATGAGCGCTCGATCATGCAAACCGCCCGCCAAGGCCTGAGCCAAAGTATGCTGCGGCCCGGTACTGACTGGCAGGGCTACGCCTTGGTATTCGGTGCCAGTGGCGATCAAAACACGCGCGGGTCCATGCTTGGCTACGATGCCCACAGCTATGGCCTGATCGTTGGAGCCGGACGCGCCCTGGAGTCAGCCCCCGACTTCGCCGTGGGAGCGCAGCTGGATATTTCAGACCTGTCGGTCAAACCAGATGCCCCTTACCCCGGCAAGAGCAAAGCCACCGCGTTTGGTCTGGCTGCCCATCTACAATACCGGCCCGGTGCTCGGGACGGTCTTTTTGCATTCAGCGGGCTGCGCCTGGGTCTGGAACAAGCCGATATGCGCAGACAAATTGCCATCGGAGACTACCAGGCCACGCACTCGTCCGACTGGACAGGACGCAATCTGTCGATTGACGCCGGCACAGGCTACCTGTGGCAGTTGAACCCATCCTTGTCTGTCGGCCCCTTTGCCAGCATGAACTATGCCCTGGTGTCCCGCCCATCGGTCGACGAATCTGGCAATGCGGCCACTCGACTTCATCTGGACAGCAAGCGCGTAGACGCCTTGCGCTCCAGCCTGGGGCTGACGGCGGAATGGAAGCGCGCCCTGGCTGATGGCAGCAACTTGGCCGTGAACGTTGACATTGGCTGGAATCACGAATGGCTGGATCGCGACCTGACTCAAGCTGCCCGTTTCGCCATTGCATCCACAGATACGACGTTCAATACCCGCAATAGCGTACTGCCCCGCGACACGATGAGCCTGCGAACTGGCCTGACCTGGCAACACAGTGAGCGTCTGTCGATTGGCACCAGCATCAGTTCACAGTTCGGCGGCGGGTATTCATCGCTGCAAGGACAGATGAATCTGCGCTGGGCGTTTTAAAAACAGATGGCCTCACACGGACCTGAACAGCAACTATAAAAAAGCCCCCGAGAGTCGTTCGACTCCCAGGGGCACAGGTCCGACAGCCTGCCCCCAAGCGGCAGACTACCGATACTCGATCAAAGTCCGATCAACTTCATCGCTTCTTCACGCGTTGCCACGGTAGCGTACTTCTGACGCATATCGAACAGGTTAGCCTCGTGAGGGCCAATCGCACGGTCGCCCACGCAATCCGATACCACCAAGGGACGGAAACCCAGTTGCATCGCATCGACCACGCTGGAACGCACGCAACCGCTGGTCACGGCGCCAGCAACCAGCAGTGTTTGCACACCACGTTGGGTCAACCAAGCGGCCAAAGGCGTACCGAAAAACGCCGACGGCACGTTCTTGCGAACGATAAACTCACCGGGTGCAGGAGCCAGTTCCGGCACGATGTGGCTGTTGTGGGCGTCTTCGGTCAGACCCAGCATGCCGGGGACTTTGATGCTAAAAATGTTGTTATCAGCGCCATCATCGGCATACACGATACGCGTATGCGCCACCGGCCAACCCTGTTCACGCGCCGTTGCCAGCAACTTCTGGGTGTTCTCGATGGCTTCAGGAATATTGCCGCCACCAAACACGGCAGGATCCGCAAAGCCATTCACCAGATCAATAATCAACAAGCCGTAAGGAGCTTT
>NZ_JBKQGX010000017.1:0-91264 GCF_050487245.1 Alcaligenes sp. Me129 | reverse complement strand
GTTTGAGAATCTAACGCTGGGTGATGCAGCGACAGCGAAAGTGGTAGATACGATCGATACTGTGACCGCGACCCTGAAGGCAATTGGTCAGCCAACTTTGGGTGCTGATATTACGTACCAAGTTGTTTTGACCAATAAGGACAACCTACCAATTGATAAGCACGGCAAGATTACAGTGACGCTGGACAGCGGCAAGGTAATCGAGATCCCTGCTGGCGAATCGATAGGTAGTATCACGTTTAAATTGACTCAGGCCGGCGCGTTGACCGATGGTATTAATTCGGTTGTGGTTGATGGCGATGTTCAATTTGAAAATCTGACTTCAACTGGCACGATTGACCTTAATGTCACCAATATCGCCCCAACGGTTGGTGAAGGCAAGGCTGTGGTTTCCGAAGAGGGGCTGCCTGGCGGAATTAAAGACAGTCAAGGTACATCTGATACCACTGATAAGACGCTGGTGACCGGGAAGCTGGCCATTAGCGATCCGGATAGCAGCAATCTGACAGTCAAGCTGGTTGCGCCTGCGGACGGCAATATCAAGTCCGGTGGTGTTGCGGTGAAGTGGGCTTTTGAGGCTGATGGCACTCTTGTCGGTAAGGCCGGGAACGTCGAAGTTATTAAGGTAAGCATCGATAACGAAGGCAGCTACAAGGTTGAGCTGAAAGCGCCTGTGGACCATCCTGTCAAGGGGCAGGAGGATACACTGGACTTTGATATAGGTGTGCAGGTCTCCGATGAAACCTCAACGGTGGATTCGAAGATTGTTGTTACTGTTGAGGATGACTCTCCAGCAGCGACTAATGTATCGCAGACCTTGACGGTACCTGTCAGTGAAATCGTCGTTAATGGTTTGCAGGGCGGATTTATTAATCCGAAATTCCAGGATCAAAAAGGCGCAACAGCCAGCAGAAACAAAGACACTGATTCGTATTATGAGGAGTTGCGTTGGGGGGCCAAGCGAGACTGGCTTGGTAATCCGACGTCAAACTTGGCGGATAAGCCGTCTGGTTATGATTACTTTGATAATAGCGTTTACCGCAATAATTCAGACAACTTGCTGGGTTCAACCTTTAAGCTGGGTGAATTTAAGCATATTAACTTCCCCAGCTACGGTAAGACCTTGGTTTCTACTGACTTGGTCGTGAAGTTCAACGTTACGATTGATGGCGTAGTTCATCAGATTGAACATACGATCAAACTGAAGCATACGGAAACACCGAATAATGGTAATGATCTTAATGATAGGGATATCGTTGAAATTGATGCTGCGACACTGACGAAGACCTTCACTGTTGGTGATCGTACCTTCGAGTTCACTATCGACGGTTTTAAAAATCACGAATATGGTGACCCTGTGTCCACGGTCCTGACGTGGGAAAACGCGGTCAACACTTTTGATCTTTACGCCACAATTTCGGCTGTTGATGACATGCCGAAGATCGAAGGCAAGTTGGATGGTGATGTGTACAGCTATGGTGCGGACGGTGCTGCAACTGGTGGTCAGGGCGTCGTTTGGGAAAATGCTGTTAAGCAGGGGGATGGCAGCTATAAGATTGTTAATGAATTCGGTACATTCATTGGCAAGTCGGACGGCTCCTACACCTTCGAGATGAGCCGTGATGCGCGTGACAAGATGATAGTGAACGATCTGAAGGATATGACGTTTAAGTATTCTGTCACAGACCAGGATGGTGATAGTGCCGTGGCTGATTTGACGATCACCCTGAAGGGCCAGCCTAACAACGCTCCTGAGGAGGGGGCATTCCGCACGGCGTTGGCTGTAGATGATAGTTCTGAAGTGGTTGTCGGTACCGATGGCAATGATAGTTTGGTTGGTACAGATGGCAACGACACCCTGATCGGTGGTGCCGGCGACGACATCATGTTCGGCGGCGAGGGTGATGACACTTTCGTGTGGAACAAGGGTGATCAAGGCACTACAAACAAACCGGCTGTGGATCATGTAATGGACTTCGGTGGCGCTGGTACGGACACCCTGGATATTTCTGATCTGCTGTCGGGTCACGGTATCAACGACGGTAATCTGAGCCAGTACCTGACAGTAAGCCGTTCGGATAGTGGCAAGATGGAAATCGGTATCAGCTCTCAAGGTAATGGCCAGATCGATCAGAAGATCATTCTGGACAACATCGACTTTGACGCAGAGAAGGCAGCCCAGATCGCCAACTCGCTCAAAGACGGTACTTTGAAGTCTTCTGATTTCTAAGCTGTTCATCGGATAGGCACTATCTGCGGGTAGTGCCCAAGCCCCACAAGCCTTTTTGGGTTTGTGGGGTTTTTTTATGTCTGCAGCTTGTCGTCAGCGCCAATAGTGGGTGCTTGGCATTTGTGACTATGATCCTTGATGTGGCTGCAGGAAAGAGGGTGCATGCAGCAGAACGGCTGGCCAGGCTGAGCTGGTAGGCGTTGGCTCTGCGGTTTTGTAGACCAGCTGTTTCTTTTTGCTGGGGTGATGCGAGACCGTTTAACAGCCTGCTCTATATATAGAGGGTTCAGACGCTTTGTCGATTGCCAAGCGTTCACTAAATAGGCAAGCTATAACGCCGTTATAAGGGTTTGCTTATTTGGGATTGACGTGCTCTTGTCTCTTGCCTGGCTACGCCTTTTTCTTCGATCTAGGATTGCACTGTTTGTGCTGGTCGCACTGCTGGTTGTGGTGTGGCTGCCCTTGTCGGCGCCTGCCTTGCAGTTCGAGGTCAGCAAGATTCGCCAGACCGCCGTTTCCCGCTTTGGCGCCCGTGCTGGGACTGCCGTGGATCGGTGGATGGCTAATCTGGAGTCCGCCCGTGGTTTAAGTGAGCGTCGTCAGCTGGATGCCGTCAATGATTTCTGGAATATGAATGTGATGGCTGGCGAGGACATTCATATTTGGGGCCAGCTGGATTACTGGGCCACGCCTATCGAGACTTTGGGCAAGGCGGCGGGCGACTGTGAGGACTTTGTTATTGGCAAGTATTTTTCCTTGTTGCACCTGGGTGTGCCCAATGAAAAACTGCGATTGATTTACGTGCGGGCTCAAGTAGGTGGGCAAAGCATTGCGCACATGGTTCTGGGCTACTATCCCACGCCCCAGGCCGAGCCTTTGCTGCTGGATAATTTAAGTGGCTCGATTCGCCCCGCCAGCCAGCGTCCTGATTTGACCCCTGTGTTCAGCTTCAATTCGCAAGGGGTGTATGTGGGTAATGCCCAGAAAGGTTCGGTGGACAGTATCAGCCGGTGGCGTGGTTTGCTGGAAAAAATGCGTAAGGAAGGTTTTGTTCCTTGATGATGTGCCGGTCCTTGGGCTAGAGCACCAAATGGAAACAGACCTCAGGACACCCTTGTCGGGTGGGCTAGACCAGAATTTATGGAATATACGGAAGCGCTATGTCTTTACTTAAACAGCTCCTGCTAAGTGTCTCGTGCGCGATTCTTGCTATCTTGATTGGCACGCTGTGGTTCAGCGTCGACTCGGCAAGGCAGTATTTGAGCAGTCAGTTGCAGGCTCAGGGTGAGTCGGCCGCGACTTCGCTGGCCTTGACCTTGTCCCAGCCCAGCAACCAGGACCCGGTGACGCAGGAGCTTTTGATTGCCGCCTTGTACGATACCGGGCAGTTTGAGCGTATCCGCTTTATTGACACCTCCGATACGGTCCTGGTGGAGCGTAATGCTCAGCAAGAAACACAGATCAGCGGATCTTCGCCCGCGTGGTTCGCCAACTCTTTGCCGATTGATGTACCCGTGGCCTCGGCTCATGTCAGTAATGGCTGGAATCAGATTGGTACGATCGAAGTAAAACCTGCTGACGAGTACGCCCGCGCCAGTTTGTGGAAAAGTTTTGTGCGCGTCACTTTGTTGGTGCTGGGCGCCGGGGTTGCCTGGGGTGTGTTTGTATTGATGGTCATGGCCTGGTTGCGCCGGGCTTTGCGCGAACACGTCCAGTTCGAGCTGCAACAGATGGATCAAAGCGAGTCTGTACCCAGCCGCAAGAAAGTGCGCACGATCCCCGAGCTGGAAGCCGTCACACATACCTTAAGCACGGTGCAAAAACGTATTCGTGTCAGCAGCCAGGAGCAAAATGCCCGAATCGAGCAGTTACAGCTGGAGTTGAACTGCGATCCGGTCACGGGCCTGGCCAATCGCAAGTACTTCGTGAATATGTTCCGTCAGGTGCTGCAACAGGAAGAGGGCGGCCATGTGCTGTTATTCCGTCAGCGGGACTTGCTGCCATTGAATACCTCCCTGTCTCGTGACGCGGTGGATGCCTGGCTGAAGCTGGTGACTCAGCGTTGTACGGAGCTATTGCAGAAAAATGGCATGGACGCGGGCAATCTGGCGCGCTTGAATGGTTCTGATTTTATTGTGCTGCTCAAGGGCCAGACGGGTCCTCAAGTGATGGGCTTTGCCCAGGAACTGCGTACTGCCTTGCAGGAATTGCGCCAGCCTCTACCCGATGGCAGTTTGTGCCGCTGGTCCATGGCGATGACGAACTATGAAGGTCAGGACTCGCTCAGCGCCGTGATGACGCGTTTGGATAATGCCTTGATGCGCGCCGAAGGGGCAGGGCATCAGGAAGTGGAATACCGTCCGTCTGAAGGGGTTCACTCCGAGGCGAGCTCTTCCATTGGTGAGCAGGAATGGCATTCACGTATTGAGCGTGGTCTGAAGCAAGGCCGGATTGAATTGAGTGTGAAGCCGGGCGTTGAAGTCTGGGGGCAAGCGGGCCAGATTCACGATGCAACCCTGAATTTGTTGCCCGAGCAACCGGGACAGGCCAGTTTGCCTGCCTATTTGTTCATTCCGGTGGCGGTGCGTCTGGGTCTGTCGTGGCAGTGTGACTTGCGTACGATGGAGCTGGCAAGCGACTGGTTAGCCGATAACGAGGGCAGTTTAAGTGTCCGTGTCTCCTGGGCATCGGTGATCAAGCCTGGATTTGCAGATCAGGTGGCAGAGGTTCTGACCAAGGCTGGTGACAAGGCCCGGCGTCTGATTATCGAACTGGATGCTTATTGCCTGAGTGAGCACGATGTGGAAACGGTCGCTTTCGTGGATAAATTGCGGCCCTTGGGTGTGCAATTTGGTCTGCGTCGTGTTCTGGAGCAGCCCGAATCGATTCTGTGGTTGCACATGATGGCACTCAAATATATTGTCCTGGACGATGAGCGCGCCCAGACGCTGCAGGCCGAGGTGGGTGGCCGACATTTGCTGACAGCGTTCCTGCAGAGCCTGCAGGAATTGGGGATAGGTTTGCGCCGGGTAACCCGAGGCAGCAATAGTGCCCAGCTGGACGAGTTGTTGCGCGAAAACGCCGTCGTGCCAAGGCCTTAGCAAATAAATCCTTGTTTTTCTGGGGCTTATTTGCTAGTATATGTGGCTTACCTCTTTATTTTGACCGGAGAGGCTTAGTCGCCTATCCGGATTGAAGTTGGTAATACAACGTTTTGTCTCTCGCAAGATTTCAACCTAGGGTTCGGCTTGCCGGACCAGATCGAGATCGGGTTTACGGTATCGAACTGGCTGGATCCGAATCTGACGGGACCAAAACTGGTTGTGTGACCCAGTCATTTTGACTGGATCGTTGCAATTAAGTTGGAACAGGAAAAATCATGATTCAAATGCAGACCACGCTGGACGTGGCCGACAACACAGGTGCGCGTTCCGTAATGTGCATCAAGGTGCTGGGCGGCTCGAAGCGCCGTTATGCCGCAATTGGTGACATCATCAAAGTTACCGTTAAAGAAGCGGCCCCGCGCGGACGCGTCAAAAAAGGCGAAATCTACAACGCTGTAGTGGTTCGTACCGCTAAGGGCGTGCGCCGTAAAGACGGTTCGCTGATTCGTTTCGGTGGCAATGCCGCCGTATTGCTCAATGCCAAGCTGGAACCCATCGGCACCCGTATCTTCGGACCCGTTACGCGTGAACTGCGTACCGAGAAGTTCATGAAGATCGTGTCCTTGGCTCCCGAAGTGCTGTAAGGAGCGCGAAAAAATGCAAAAAATTCGTAAAGGCGACGAAGTTATTGTGCTGACCGGCCGTGATAAAAAACGCCGTGGCACAGTACTGCAACGCGTCGATGCAGACCACGTCATCGTGGAAGGCATCAACGTAGTCAAAAAACACGTTAAAGCCAATCCTATGGCTGGCACGCAGGGTGGTATCGTCGACAAGACCATGCCTATCCACATCTCGAACGTTGCACTGTTCAACCCGGAAACCGGCAAGGGCGACCGCGTTGGTATCCAGGTGATCGACGGTCAGAAGACGCGTGTTTATCGTTCCAGCGGCAAAGCCGTTGGCGCCAAGGCTTAAGGGGCGGATAACATGGCACGTTTACAAGAGTTCTACCGCGAAAAAGTGGTTGCCGATCTGCAAAAGCAGTTCGAGTACAAGAGCATTATGGAAGTACCCCGCATCACCAAGATCACTCTGAACATGGGTGTCTCGGAAGCGGTTGCTGACAAGAAGATTATCGAGAACGCGGTATCGGACATGACCAAAATTGCTGGTCAGAAGCCCGTTATCACGAAAACCCGCAAAGCTATTGCCGGTTTTAAGATTCGCGAAGATTACCCGATCGGTTGTATGGTGACCCTGCGCGGTCAACGCATGTACGAATTCCTGGATCGTCTGGTCGCTGTGGCTCTGCCACGCGTTCGTGACTTCCGTGGTGTGTCGGGTCGTGCGTTTGACGGCCGTGGCAACTACAACATGGGGGTTAAAGAGCAAATCATTTTCCCCGAAATCGAGTACGACAAAATCGACGCAGTGCGTGGTCTGAACATCAGCATCACTACTTCTGCCAAGACGGACGAAGAGGCCAAGGCGCTGCTTAGCGCGTTCAGCTTCCCGTTCCGCAACTAAGGGGCGCAACGTGGCTAAACTTTCCCTCATCAATCGCGACATCAAGCGCGCCAAGCTGGCTGAGAAATTCGCCGCCAAGCGTGCAGCACTGAAAGCGATCATTGACGACCAGTCCAAGTCTGACGAAGAGCGCTACGAAGCTCGTTTGCAGTTGCAACAATTGCCACGCAACGCGAACCCGACCCGTCAACGCAACCGCTGCGTTATCACCGGTCGCCCTCGTGGTGTTTTCAAGAAATTCGGTTTGACTCGCCATAAAGTGCGCGAAATGGCAATGCGCGGCGAGATCCCCGGTATGACCAAGGCCAGCTGGTAGGAGAAATACACATGAGCATGAGCGATCCAATCGCCGATATGTTGACCCGCGTGCGTAACGCGCAAATGGTCAACAAGACATCGGTCAGCATGCCCTCCTCGAAGCTGAAAGCAGCTATTGCTGCTGTGCTGAAAGACGAAGGCTACATCGAAGATTTCCGTATCGTTGGCGAAAAAGCCAAGCCAGAACTGGAAGTCACCCTGAAATACTATGCCGGCCAGCCAGTCATCGAGCGCATCGACCGCGTTTCGCGTCCTGGACTGCGCATCTACAAAGGCAGCACACACATCCCTCAAGTCATGAACGGCTTGGGTGTTGCTATCGTGTCCACGTCTCGCGGCGTGATGACCGATCGCAAAGCACGTGCAGCTGGCGTCGGTGGCGAAGTGCTGTGCTACGTGGCATAAGGAGAACATCATATGTCACGTATCGCTAAGTATCCCGTTTCCCTGCCTAAAGGCGTAGAAACGACCATTGCCGCTGATCAGATCACGGTCAAAGGCCCTCTGGGCACTTTGGTTCAAACTCTGACTGGCGACGTCACTATTGAACTTCAAGACGGTCAGCTGTCTTTTGTGCCTGCGAACGAAACTCGTCACGCAAACGCAATGTCCGGCACCGTGCGCCAACTGGTCAACAACATGGTTGTTGGCGTGAGCGCCGGTTTCGAACGCAAGCTGAGTCTGGTTGGCGTGGGCTTCCGTGCCTCCGTCCAGGGTAATGCCTTGAAGTTGCAACTGGGTTTCTCGCACGACATCGTGCACGACCTGCCTGAAGGCATCAAAGCCGAGTGCCCAACTCCGACGGAAGTCGTGATCAAGGGCTCGAACAAGCAGGTGGTTGGTCAGGTTGCCGCAGAAATTCGTGGCTATCGTCCACCAGAGCCTTACAAAGGCAAAGGTGTACGTTACGTCGGCGAACGCGTCATCCTCAAGGAAACCAAGAAGAAATAAGCCCGCAGGCAAGGACGAATCATGGACAAGAAACAATCCCGTATGCGTCGTGCAGTGGCTACTCGCCGCAAGATCGCCGAGCTGCGCGTACACCGCCTGTCGGTGCATCGCACGAATACGCATATTTACGCGAGCATCATCTCGCCCGAAGGCGACCGCGTTCTGGTCAGTGCTTCCACTGTCGAGACCGAAGTTCGCAAAGAATTGGCCGTTGGCAGCAACGTAGCGGCAGCCAGCCTGGTTGGCAAGCGCGTCGCCGAAAAGGCGAAGGCTGCGGGCATCGAGACGGTTGCTTTTGACCGCTCGGGCTTCCGTTACCATGGCCGCGTGAAAGCGCTGGCCGAGGCCGCGCGTGAAGCCGGCTTGAAATTCTAAAGGAATTATCAAATGGCTAAAGCACAAGGCAGACAGGCTCCAGAGCAAGAGCGCGATGACGGCCTGAAAGAAAAGATGATTGCGGTCAACCGCGTCAGCAAAGTCGTTAAAGGTGGTCGCACCATGAGCTTTGCTTCGCTGGCCGTGGTCGGTGATGGCGATGGTCGCATCGGCATGGGTAAGGGCAAGGCCCGCGAAGTACCCGTTGCTGTTCAGAAGGCAATGGAACAGGCCCGTCGTGGTCTGATCAAAGTGCCTCTGAAGAACGGCACCTTGCATCACACCGTAGTTGGTAAGCACGGTGCAGCCACCGTTCTGATCTCTCCCGCAGCTGAAGGTACTGGCGTTATCGCCGGTGGCCCAATGCGCGCTATCTTCGAAGTGATGGGCGTGCGCAACGTCGTAGCCAAGAGCCTGGGTTCCAGCAACCCATACAACATGGTTCGCGCTACATTGAACGGTTTGCGTGCTTGCTCGACACCTGCTGACATTGCTGCCAAGCGCGGCAAGACAGTTGAAGAAATTCTGGGGTAAGTCATGGCACAGAAACAAATCAAAGTTACGTTGGTGCGTTCGGTCATCGGCACAAAGCAAAGCCATCGCGACACCGTTCGCGGCCTGGGTCTGCGCCGAGTCAACACCAGCCGTGTATTGGTTGATACTCCTGAGGTTCGTGGGATGATCCGCAAGGTGGATTATCTGGTTACGGTCTCGGAAGCCTGAAAGGAATCGGGATGTCTGAATTGCAATTGAACAATCTCAAGCCCGCCGCTGGCGCCAAACACGCAGCACGTCGTGTTGGTCGCGGTGTCGGTTCCGGCTTGGGCAAAACCGGCGGACGTGGTCATAAAGGCCAGAAATCCCGCTCGGGTGGTTTTCATAAAGTCGGTTTCGAAGGCGGTCAAATGCCTTTGCAACGTCGTTTGCCCAAGCGTGGTTTCACCACCCTGGACGACCACCTGTACGCAGAAGTACGTCTGTCCGAACTGCAAAAAATGGATGCCGAAGTTATCGACGTCCAGGCACTGAAGCAGGCTGGCGTGGTTGGCCAAATGGTGCGTTACGCTAAAGTCATCAAGTCCGGTGAACTTTCCCGTAAAGTTGCGCTGAAAGGCATTAATGCAACGGCCGGCGCTCGCGCCGCGATCGAAGCAGCCGGCGGCTCGCTGGAATAAAAAGGGGTCACGGTGGCAAAAGCTCAGGCACAGAGTAAGTCGGGTCCGCGCTACGGCGATTTGAAACGTCGTCTCGTTTTCCTGTTGCTCGCCCTGATTGTCTACCGCTTGGGTACGCACATTCCGGTACCAGGCATCAATCCTGATGCCTTGTCCGAACTGTTTACTCAAAACCAGAGTGGTATTCTGGGTTTGTTTAACATGTTCTCCGGTGGTGCTTTAGAGCGATTCTCAGTGTTCGCACTGGGAATCATGCCCTACATCTCTGCGTCCATCATCATGCAATTGATGACCGCTGTGGTGCCCACGCTGGAAGCAATCAAGAAAGAGGGTGAGTCGGGTCGTCGCAAGATCACGCAATACACCCGTTACGGAACGGTCTTTTTGGCTTTGTTCCAGGGAGTTGGGATTTCCATCGCTCTAGAATCGCAGCCCGGTCTGGTTATCGACCCAGGGATGCTGTTTCGCTTCACGACAGTGGTAACACTGGTCACTGGCACCATGTTCGTCATGTGGCTGGGTGAACAAATCACTGAACGTGGATTGGGTAATGGTATTTCCATCCTGATCTTCGCCGGTATCGTAGCGGGTCTGCCTAATGCTTTGGGCGGTATGCTTGATCTGGTGCGTACGGATTCCATGTCGATTCTATCGGCACTGTTTATCCTCGTTTTAGTAGCCGCCGTCACGTACTTCGTCGTCTTTGTCGAGCGTGGTCAGCGTCGTATCACGGTCAACTACGCCAAACGGCAAGTAGGTAACCGTATCTATGGTGGTCAAAGCTCGCATTTGCCGCTGAAACTGAACATGGCTGGCGTGATCCCTCCGATCTTCGCTTCGTCCATCATTCTGTTGCCAGCGACAATTGCTAATTGGTTCTCCAGCACACCCGGTCTGGGTTGGTTGCGTGAAATCGAGGCTGCTTTGTCGCCGCGTCAGCCGCTTTACATTACTTTGTTCTCCGCGCTGATCATTTTGTTCTGCTTTTTCTACACGGCCCTGGTGTTCAACAGCCGCGAAACTGCAGACAACCTGAAAAAGAGTGGAGCCTTCGTACCAGGGATTCGTCCCGGTGATCAGACAGCGCGTTATATCGACAAGATTTTGATGCGTCTGACTTTGGCCGGTGCGATCTACATTACCTTGGTGTGTTTGGTACCAGAGTTCTTGCAAATGCGCTGGAATGTACCGTTCTATTTTGGCGGCACATCCTTGCTGATTATTGTTGTAGTAACCATGGACTTCATGGCGCAGGCCCAGGCCTATGTCATGTCACAACAATACGACTCGCTGCTCAAGAAGGCTAACTTCAAAGGCTCGAGCTTGCCGATGCGGTAATTCACGAAAATGGCAAAGGACGACGTCATTCAAATGCAGGGACAGGTTCTTGAGAACCTTCCCAACGCAACTTTTCGCGTCAAGCTGGAAAATGGTCACGTAGTGCTCGGATACATTTCAGGCAAAATGCGTATGCACTATATCCGGATTCTGCCGGGCGATAAGGTCACTGTGGAGCTCACGCCCTATGATCTATCCCGAGCACGAATTGTGTTCCGCTCCAAATAAGCGGCCGGTTACAGGAAACTAGGAGTCAAACCATGAAGGTAATGGCATCAGTAAAGCGGATCTGCCGCAACTGCAAAATCATTAAACGTCATGGCGTGGTGCGTGTCATCTGCACCGATCCACGTCATAAGCAGCGTCAAGGCTAAGTTGCCGAAACGCAACCGATTTAACAAGGAATAACCATGGCCCGTATTGCCGGCATTAACATCCCGCCGCATCAACACGCCGAAATCGGTCTTACCGCGATTTTCGGCATCGGTCGCACCCGCGCTCGCAAGATTTGCGAAGCATCGGGTATTGAATACTCCAAGAAGGTCAAAGATCTGACCGACGCGGAACTCGAGCGCATTCGCGAACAGATCGGCCTGTTCACCGTAGAAGGTGACCTGCGTCGTGAAGTTCAGCTCTCGATCAAGCGTTTGGCTGACTTGGGAACTTACCGTGGCATGCGTCATCGTCGCGGTCTGCCAGTGCGCGGCCAACGTACACGCACTAACGCTCGCACCCGTAAAGGTCCGCGTCGCGCCGCCGCGTCCCTGAAGAAATAATCGAGGAATAGAAGATGGCCAAAGCTTCTAGCAGCGCTTCACGCGCACGCAAGAAAGTCAAAAAAAGCGTGTCGGACGGGATTGCTCACGTCCACGCTTCTTTTAACAACACGATCATCACCATTACTGACCGTCAGGGCAACGCATTGTCCTGGGCTACGTCGGGTGGCGCGGGCTTTAAAGGCTCTCGTAAATCCACGCCGTTTGCCGCGCAGGTTGCCGCTGAAACAGCCGGCCGTACTGCCATGGAATACGGTATTAAAAATCTTGAAGTTCGCATCAAGGGCCCCGGTCCAGGCCGTGAATCGTCTGTGCGTGCTCTGAATGCTCTGGGTATCAAGATCACCAGCATTGCAGACATCACACCGGTTCCGCATAACGGCTGCCGTCCGCCCAAGCGTCGTCGCATCTAAGGGGAAGCGAAGTGGCTCGTTATATTGGACCAAAATGCAAGCTCTCGCGTCGCGAGGGTACCGATCTGTTTTTGAAGAGCGCCCGTCGCTCGCTGGATTCCAAGTGCAAACTGGAATCGCGTCCTGGTCAGCACGGCCGCACCTCCGGTGCTCGTACGTCTGACTTCGGTCTGCAGCTGCGCGAAAAGCAAAAGCTCAAGCGTATGTACGGCGTGCTGGAAAAGCAGTTCCGCAAGTACTACGTTGAAGCTGACCGCCGTCGTGGCAACACCGGTGAAACGCTGATTCAATTGCTGGAATCGCGTCTGGACAACGTGGTTTACCGCATGGGCTTTGGCTCTACACGTGCAGAAGCACGTCAGCTGGTGAACCACCGTGCAATCGAAGTCAACGGTCACACCGCTGACATCGCTTCCATGCTGATCAAGGCTGGTGACGTTGTTTCCGTGCGCGAAAAAGCTAAATCCCAAGGCCGTATCAAGGAATCCCTGGATCTGGCTACGGGCATTGGCTTGCCTCAGTGGGTAGAAGTTGACACCGCCAAGCTGTCCGGCGTGTTCAAGCAAGCTCCTGATCGCGCTGATGTCGCTCAAGACATCAACGAATCGCTGGTTGTTGAGTTGTACTCGCGTTAATTTTGTACGCGAAGACCTCTTACGCAATGCAGTAATCGCAGGCCCACTTCCCGATTTTCGGCAAGTGGGCTTTGCGATACTATCCCGCTGGCTTTGCCAGTTTCCGTCAGCCTTATCGGTGTAACGAGCCGAGGGTATTGAAAAGGAAATCGAATGTCTCAAGGTTTTTTGAAACCCCGTTCCATCGAAGTTGAACCGATCAGCAAAAATCACGCCAAGGTGATCATGGAGCCTTTCGAGCGCGGCTACGGCCACACTCTGGGCAACGCACTGCGTCGTATCTTGCTGTCCTCCATGACCGGCTATGCACCCACTGAAGTGCAGATTACCGGTGTGGTGCACGAGTACTCCACGCTGCCAGGCGTGGGCGAGGACGTGGTTGATATCTTGATGAACCTGAAGGGCGTGGTCTTCAAGCTGCACAGCCGTGAAGAAGTTACCCTGATCCTGCGCAAGGAAGGCGCCGGCCAAGTTCTGGCCAGCGACATCGAATTGCCGCACGACGTTGAAATCATCAACCCCAATCATGTGATTGCCACCTTGACCGACGACGGCAAGCTGGAAATGCAAATCAAGGTTGAGCAAGGCCGTGGCTACGTTCCTGGTAACGTGCGCGCCCTGGCTGATGATCGCACCCACACGATCGGTCGTATCGTGCTGGACGCCTCCTACAGCCCAGTGCGTCGTGTTAGCTACGCGGTCGAAAACGCCCGTGTGGAACAGCGTACTGACCTGGACAAGCTGGTTCTGGACATTGAAACCAACGGCGTGATCTCGCCCGAGGAAGCCGTGCGCCAGTCCGCTCGCATCCTGATGGATCAAATCTCTGTGTTTGCTGCTCTGGAAGGTGTGGGCGATGCCTACGAAGCTCCAGTGCGTGGCGCTCCACAGATCGATCCTGTGTTGCTGCGTCCTGTCGACGATCTGGAACTGACGGTTCGTTCCGCAAACTGCCTGAAAGCCGAAAATATCTACTACATCGGCGATCTGATCCAGCGTACCGAGAACGAACTGTTGAAGACTCCAAACCTGGGTCGCAAGTCCTTGAACGAAATCAAGGAAGTGTTGGCTGCACGTGGCCTGACTTTGGGCATGAAGCTCGAAAACTGGCCACCACTGGGTCTTGAGCGTCCATAAGTAGTAAGCAAGACAGACGTACTTAGACGCCGCTTACACTTTTTCTGGTGTTGTACACCTGCAAAAAGTGTAGGTGGCGTCTGAAAATGTGCTATTGTTTTGCGCTGTCCATCTGGTCCGCAGCTTAGCTGATAGAAGAACCGGATTTACGCATGTCGCATAAGCGGCATGCCAATTAGATTCATTATTTAGGAAAATCATCATGCGTCACCGTCACGGTCTACGTAAACTGAATCGTACCAGCAGCCACCGTTTGGCCATGTTCCGCAACATGTCCGTGTCCCTGCTGACTCACGAAGCCATCAAAACCACCCTGCCTAAAGCTAAAGAGCTGCGCCGCGTGGTTGAGCCTCTGATCACTTTGGCTAAAAACCCAACCTTGGCAAACCGTCGTCTGGCTTTCGCCCGTCTGCGCGACCGCGATGCAGTGACCAAGCTGTTTGAAGTTTTCGGCCCACGTTACCAAGAGCGTAACGGCGGCTACACCCGCATCCTGAAAATGGGTTTCCGTCAGGGTGACAACGCTCCTATGGCATTCATGGAGCTGGTGGATCGTCCAGAAGTTCAGGAAGAAGCCGCTGCTGAATAAGCGCCGCTTGTTTCTACAGTAGTATTGAAAACGGACTCTCAGGAGTCCGTTTTTTTATTGGCGGAGTATGGTCTCTTGTTCATCACGGGCTGGGCGTTTTTGGGAAGGTCTTAACCTTGTTGCTGCTGTTGCTGCTGGCCTTGTTTCCCACTTTCGTTTCGCTTTTGCCCCAGGCTTAGTGCTAAGCCTACCCCTCATATAAGTCCAAGCGTGGGCTTGAGCCAGAGCGTGGACTCCGTTTCAGTACAGTGTGAAGGTGTAAAGCAGGGTGCTTTGACTATTGAAAAAAGTTCTGAAAACACGACAAGCCGCTGTTATATAAGGGTTTTTGCTAGGTTTTGTGGCCTGTAGAGCTTTAAAGTTCAAATAATTGCAGGCAATTGATAAAACCGGCAGTGATCCGATAGTGGGCCGTAAAGCCAATCCCTAAAATCTGCGCTATGTCAGCTTCGCCATGGTGGTGAGCTGTAAAGAACAACGATTTTCAGGAGACTGGCGATGGCACAGAATACATTGCTCACACACGATAAGTTTCTGCTGGGAACCTTTGCTACCAACTGCGGTGGTGGCATGACGGTATCGACCTTGCCCGATCGCTGGCAGGCTACGTGGGAAAACAATCTGAAGTTGGGCAAGCTGCTGGACGATGCTGGCATCGACTTCATGCTGCCTATCGCCCGTTGGATTGGTTACGGTGGCGAAACCGATTTCCACGGCTATGTACTGGAAACTGTCACCTGGGCGACGGCCTTGCTGGCCAATACTCGCAATATCAGCGTGTTTGCCACTGTGCACACCGTTGCGAACCACCCCGTTGTGATCGCCAAGCAGATCGCCACTATGGCTCAGATGAGCGGCAACCGTGTCGGTCTGAATATTGTGGCTGGCTGGAACAAGCCCGAGTACGACGCTTTGGGGGTGAAGTTACCTGATGATCACGAAACCCGCTATGGCTATGCACAAGAGTGGTTCGATTTGATCAAGAAGATCTGGCACCACGACGGTCGCTTCGATTGGGATGGCAAGTACTTTCAGGCCAAAGGCGTCTACGGCAACCCCCGCCCTGAATTTGATCCACCTATCTTTAACGCGGCTGGTTCCGGTCAGGGCCGCGAGTTCGCCAGCCGCAACGCGAACTTCCTGTTCACGCCTGCCATGGAGTTGGAGCGCTCCAGGAAAGAAGTGGCTGAACTCAAGGCACAAGGCCAAGCGCAAGGCCGCAAGGTTGATGTGATGACCTTCTCGCACGTGGTTTGCCGTCCGACGCAAGCCGAGGCCAAGGCCGAGTGGGAACGCATCATGGCCAATATCGACAATGGTGCCGTGGATAACCTGATGAATTTGCAGTTTGCCCACGCCCATTCCTTCCCGCACGAGCTGCTGGAGCAGATTCGCGAGCGTATGGCCGCGGGCCATGGTGGCTTCCCGCTGGTGGGTACGCCCGAGCAAGTGGCTGACGGTTTGTGTGCGTTGCACGAAGCCGGTTTCCGGGGAACAACCTTGTCCTTTGTGGACTATGTAAAGGAATTCCCTTATTTCCGTGATACTGTGCTGCCTTTGTTGCAGCAGCGTGGCATTCGCTAAGAGCGATTTTCTGGCTATCGGGCAGGCTTGGGTTTGCTCTGGGGGATAGCCAGTTCACGTACGCCACGCAGGCAGCACCGTCCTGATGACTGTGCTGCCCATAAGATTAAAAAAGGGTGAATCATGCCTGTGGAATTGGCTTCCTTGCCGACAGACCAAGCGCTGCACGCGCCTGGAGTTTCTGCCGAGCAGTTCAAACTTGCTATGCGCCATCTGGGTGGCACGGCCAATGTGATTACGGTCGAACACCAGGGCCAGCGTAGCGGCCTGACGGCAACGTCGGTCACCTCGGTAGCCGCAGATCCGGCAGAGGTACTGGTCTGTGTGAATCAAAGCTCCTCGTCCTGGCCTTTAATGCGTGACAGTGGCCTGTTCGGTGTGAATATTCTGGGTGTCGAGCAGGCAGGCATGGCTTTGCAGTTTGCCGGTTTCAAAGGCGAGCAAGGCGATGCGCGTTATGCCGGACATGATTGGCTGCGTACCGAGCACGGTATCTGGTTGGCACGACAAGCTCCTGCCGCTTTGGCCTGCCAGATCGTGGAAGTAATTGAACGTCATAGCCATGCTTTGGTATTGGGCCGTGTCTTGCAGGTGCACCATGCCGAGCAGGCACAGGATTCGCCTTTGCTGTATTGGCAGGGACGTTTTGGCCGTTTTCAGGGCCAGTAAATCGTCGGGATCGCTGTCTCTGTCTTGGCACCTTAACCGGGCCTAGGGATAGTCTCGATGTTGCAGTGCAAGAGGCTGTGCCACACTAAGGCACAGCTTTTTTTATCGCTTGTTGCGACGCTCATGACCACCATACTGAATCGCTATGCCCAGCTGCATTCGCAGGATGTGGACTGCGTTCAGCACTATATCTCCCAGGTTTTCTGCCCGCATAGTCTGACCCTGGCGGATACGCGTCAGCGTCTGAATGCACGCTTGTATCTACGCCAAGGCCAGGATGTGGCCTATGGTCGTTTGCGCTATGGCGCGCAGGTGCAGATTCAGCCCCAGCCACTGGACGACTTCTATCTCTTGCAAATTCCTCTGTCGGGACAAGAGCAGATTCATACGGCGCACGGACGTTTCGCGTCTACCTCTCGCCTGGCTTCCATCATCAGCCCGACTCAAGACTTCAGCATGGAACATAGTCTGGAGGCCGATAAGCTGTTTGTGCGTATTGGGCGCCAAGGGCTGGAGCGCCACTATCAGGATTATTTTGCGCAGCCTGTACGCGGCCCCTTGGAGTTTCAGCCTTCCATTCCTTTGGATGCGCCTGGCGGAGCCGGTTTGCGCCGCTTGCTGGATTGGCAGTTTGCCGAAGTGTCGGACGGCACTTTGTTTGATCAGCCCCGTCAGGTACGCCAATTCGAGCAGACCCTGATTTATGCCTTGTTCGAGCTGCACCAGCACAATCAGCCCGCCCATAAGACCGCGGCAGCCTTGCCGCATGTTTTGCGACGTGCCCTGGATTTCATGGAAAGTCAGACCGGCCAGCCCATCACGATTGGCGATATAGCCCAAGCGGCAGGTGTTAGTGTGCGCAGTCTGTATGCGGGGTTTCGGGAACATTTGGGTGTCGCACCGATGGCGCGTCTAAAGCAGATGCGTTTGGAAGCGGCCCGCCGATATTTGCAGGAAGGTGGCATGTCAGTCACCGAAGTGGCCCTGGCCTGTGGCTTTGCCCACCTGGGACAGTTCTCTGCTGACTATCGACATCGCTATGGCGAGCGCCCCTCTGAAACATTAAGCGGCCTGACTCGACCTCGGTCCAGCATCTAAGCGCCGGCATCCGGCGCTACACTAAGGGCTTGATTAGGAGCCCTGCATGTCCTCTGAGAATTCCTCCAGTTCCAAACCCAAACTGGCCTTGACCTTGCCCGATCTGGATGCACAGCAATTGGTGCTGGTGCAGACGACGGTGCCCGATATGATGCTGGCCAAGTACCTGGCTCATCACCTGGTTGAAGATGGAATTGCCGCTTGTGCGAACCTTGCGCCCGCCAGTTTGTCTATGTACATGTGGCAAGGGGAGTTACAGGGTGATGAGGAAATCACGCTGACTTTCAAAACCACAGTGGCCCGGCTACCGGAACTGGCAGATCGCTTGCGAGAGCAGCATCCTTACGAACTGCCTGAATTGATTGTGTTTCCGGTTGTTGGTGGTTTCACCGCTTATCTGGATTGGGTCCGCACCCAGACGCGTCCAGCGTAATCTCAGATAGCCCAGCCTAAAAAACCGGAATAGATTTGTGCCTTTGTCTTTGAAGCGTTCTCCGTTTTCTGCCCAGCGTCTTGGCGCGTGGTTTGCTGTTTTCTTTGTCCTGATGCTGGCCTGGCTGGCAACGCCATTGACGGCGCAGGCAGAAGAAGAGTTTCTGGACCCGGAACAGGCGTTTGTACTGACCGCGGCCATGAGCCAGCCCGATCAGTTGGATATCCATTTCCAGATTGCGCCTGAATACTATATGTATCGCAAGCGCTTCGGGATCTCGACCGAGAAGGCCGAGCATTTGGGTACTCCCCAGCTTCCCGATGGCGAAAAGGTGTACGACCCTACCTTTGACGAAGTCATGGAGGTCTACCGCAACTCGGTCACCCTGCGAGTGCCTGTTCTGGCCGATAGCGGTACGGGCCAGGATCTGAAAATTGATGTGGTCAGCCAGGGTTGTGCCGATGCTGGCCTGTGCTATTCCCCCTCTACGCAAACCTTGACCCTGATCCCCACCGGACAGGGCTGGGAAGTGGCAGGCCCCTTTGGTGTGGTGTCGGTGCCTGCGCCGGGTGAAGGCTCGGATCAGAAAGCAGACACCACAGCCACGACGTCTACGGCTACATCTGCCAGCACAGGTGGTGTCGCGTCGGCCTTGAGCCTGAGTGATGTGGGCTTGGCGGATTATCTCAAGCAAGCAGGTTGGGGGCAGATTGTGCTGCTGAGCTTTGTGTTCGGCTTGCTGCTGTCCTTTACACCCTGCGTCTTGCCGATGGTGCCGATTCTGCTGTCCATCATTGCGGGCCGTAATCAGCCTGCGCCATCGCGCTGGCATGGTTTGAAAATGGCTTTTGCCTTTGTGCTGGGCTTGTCTCTGGTCTACACCTTGCTGGGTGTGGCGGCAGGTTTGCTGGGCGCAGGCTTGGCAAGCTGGTTGCAGAATCCGTGGGTCTTGGGCTTGTTTGCCCTGATCCTGGTGGTGCTGGCCTTGTCCATGCTGGATGTATTTACGGTGCAGGCCCCGGCAGCGCTGCAAAATCGCCTGAATGAAACCATGAACCGTTTGCCGGGTGGGCAGATGGGTGGCGTGTTCCTGATGGGCATGCTGTCTGCGCTGATCGTCGGCCCTTGCGTAGCAGCGCCTTTGGCGGGTGTGCTGCTGTTTATTTCGCAGACGGGTGATGTGGTCCTGGGCGGCTCGGCTCTGTTCGCCTTGGCCTGGGGGTCGGGCGTGTTGCTGCTGATTGTGGGCGCGGGTTCTGGCAGTGTGTTGCCCAAGGCCGGTGCCTGGATGGAAAGTGTCAAAACCGCATTTGGTGTCTTGCTGTTGGCTACGGCCTGGTGGATGGTCTCGCCCTTGATGTCTGGCACGATCGCGGTCTTTGGCTGGGTCGTTTTGGCTTTGTGGGCCGCGGCCTTGTTGGGTGCATTTGGGCGCGGCACGGCTGCACGTACGCCTTGGTCGGGCTTGCGCCAGGGCGTAGGCATGATGCTGGCGGTCTGGGCCATCATGATGATGATCAGTATTGCCCTGGGTCGTCCTAGCGTGATTCGTCCACTGGAAGGGCTGAAATCGTCCGGTACGGTGGCAGCCGCTCAAAGCAAAGTGGAGTTTCAGCGCGTACTCACTTTGCAGGAGCTGGAAGGACGGCTGGCCAAGACCACCCGTCCCGTCATGCTGGATTTCTATGCAGACTGGTGTGTGTCCTGCATTGAAATGGAGAATTTCACGTTCAGTGATCCTGCGGTTGCACAGCGTATGGCACAGTTTGATTTGCTGCAGGTGGATGTGACAGCCAACACTCCCGAGGACAGGGAGTTGCTGAAACATTTCCGCCTGTTTGGCCCTCCCGGCATCATGTTTTTCGATTCCAAGGGGAAACAGCTGGAACAATTGCGCGTGATCGGTTTTCAGGATGCCAGTCGCTTTTCCAAGGTGCTGGATGAGGTTCTGGCCGGTGCCTGAAGTTCCTGATTTGCCCCGAATCGGGCTTATCAGGGCTTAACAGACGATAGATCGTCGCATACACACAACAAAAAACGCAGCTCACAGGCTGCGTTTTTTGCGTTCTGATTGATGTGAATCAGCAGTTCTGCTCGCGCATCAGCTTGGCGGCTTCGATGGCGAAATAGGTCAGAATGCCGTCGCCACCAGCACGCTTGAATGCCAGCAGAGACTCCATCATGACCTTGTCGTGATCCAGCCAGCCGTTCTGGGCGGCAGCCTTGATCATCGCGTACTCGCCGCTGACTTGGTAGGCATAGGTTGGCATGCCAAAGGCGTCTTTTACGTCGCGCAGGATGTCCAGGTAAGGCAGGCCAGGTTTGACCATGACCATATCGGCACCTTCGCGGATATCGGCGGCCACTTCGCGCAGGGCTTCGTTACGGTTGGCGGGGTCCATCTGGTAGGTGTTCTTGTTGGAACGGCCCAGATTGGCAGCCGAGCCCACCGCGTCGCGGAAGGGGCCGTAGAAGGCGCTGGCGTACTTGGCCGAGTAAGCCATGATGCGGGTGTGGATGAACTGGTCCTTGTCCAGAGCAGCGCGAATGGAGCCGATGCGGCCGTCCATCATGTCGCTGGGGGCCACAATGTCCACGCCAGCCTGGGCTTGCGTCTGGGCCTGACGGATCAGCATGGCGACCGTCTCTTCGTTCAGGATGTGACCGGCTTCGTCCAGAATGCCGTCCTGGCCGTGGCTGGTGTAGGGGTCCAGAGCCACGTCAGTCAGCACGCCCAGCTCGGGGAATTGCTGCTTGAGCATGCCCACCACGCGCGGAATCAGGCCGTTCGGGTTGGCGGCTTCGCTGCCATCCGGCGTTTTCAGGGACGGGTCGATGGATGGGAACAGGGACAACACGGGGATGCCCAGCTCCAGACACTGTTCGGCCACGCGCATCAGTTCATCAGGCGAATAGCGCATGACGCCGGGCATGGAGCCCACTTGCTCCTGAACTTTCTCGCCTTCACGTACAAAGACCGGGTAGATCAGGTCGTCTGTGGACAGGCGGTTTTCACGCACCAGACGGCGGGAAAACTCGTCGCGGCGGTTACGGCGCAGGCGAGTATTTGGAAAGTCGGCAGGAGGAATAAAACGAGTCATGGAACAACCTTCGGAGAAATCCAGTTTTCGATGCATTCGGTCGCTTCGGGCAAGCCGATACGATCAGTGGAGGAGAAGGGCAGCGCATGCAGGGCGCCAATTTCCCGGAGTTGGCGGCGCACTTCGGCCACCGCCTTGATGCGTTGACCATACGGCAGTTTGTCGGCCTTGGTCAAAAGAGCCAGTACGGGCTTGCCGGTAGGTGCAATCCAGTCGGCCAGACGCATATCCAGGTCGGTCACGCCGCGTCGGATGTCGATCAGCAACACAATGCCGGCAATCGAGGGGCGGGAGACCAGGTACTCGCCCAGAATTTCGGCCCAGTCCTGCTTTTCGTGGCGCGCCACGGCGGCGTAGCCGTAGCCGGGCAAGTCCACCAGGTGGCCCAGAAAGTCGCCCGGCGAGAGCGGGTCGGGGATGCCGAACATATTGATCAGGCGTGTTCGTCCCGGCGTTTTACTGGAAAAAGCCAGTTTCCGTTGGTTGGCCAACACATTGATGGCGGAGGATTTGCCCGCATTGGAGCGCCCCACAAAACAGACCTCTGGCGGTCCGGGAGGAGGCAGCTGATCGATCTGAGCAGCTGAAATCGTGAAGTGAGCGCGGTGCAGTATCGACATGGTTGCAGCGTAATTCCATATTGGTTCAGCGCCTATTGTATAATCTCTCGATTTGAAACAGTAATGTCGTAGTCCACTGGGTACTGACCAGCGGCTTACGGTGGCTTTTGCGGGGCGCATGCGGCACCCCGATTGATTCGCGATTATCGAGGTCCAAATGAAGCGTGCGCTTTCCCGAGTCGTTATCGCAAGCAGCCTGACGATGGCTTGCTCTGTGGTTTTTACCGCTAACGTGGCCAATGCAGCTGGTCTGCCCAAGCCAGATGCCGCCAAAGGCGAGCAGCTCTACCTGCAAGGTGAGATGTCGCGTGGCGTGCTGGCCTGTGTGACCTGTCACGGGGATGGCGGCAACAGTATTATTCCGGTCAACCCGTCGCTGGCTCACCAGCCGTACGAGTACCTGGTCAAGCAGCTGCACGATTTCCGTGCCAAGGACGAGAAGTCTGTGCCTTCCCGTCGCGGCCCTGAAGGCGCCAACAGCCTGATGACCGCCATTGCTGCCGGCATGACCGAAGAAGACATGCAAAACGTGGCTTTCTTCCTGTCCCAACAGCCCGTGAACTGGGATCAGGCAGCTAACGCTACCAAAGAAGACACCATGGAACGTGGCCAGAAGATCTGGCGCGGCGGTTTGCCCGAGCGCGGTGTTGCGGCCTGTGCCGCTTGCCACTCGCCTGATGGCGCTGGTATGCCCGGTCAGTTCCCCCGTCTGGCTGGCCAGCACCCTGCCTACATTGCCGAACAGCTCAAATTGTTCCGCAGCGGCGACCGTGCCAATGGCCCGATGATGCATGACATCGCGGATCGCATGTCGGACGCCGACATTGCAGCCGTGTCAGATTTCGCAGCTGGCCTGCGTTAATCAGTCCAAGGGGGCCATTGGCCCCCTGACTGTCTGAAGCCTGACATTCGCTTTTTGGCCCCAGCTTCCTGATAGTCATGGCAGTTTGGGAGCCTTAACAACGGGCAGTGCCGATTTGGGCCGGGTCTCGTGTTGGTGTTTTGTCCAGCGATCGAACTTTGTGTGCGTTCTGCGTTCAAAGTCTGGATGTTTCCGGTGAAACCCCCCACCTCCTAAGCTAGCCTTTGTGAAAAAAGTATCCCCCGTACGTCGCTTTGCGGCTGATTTTCTGGAATTGCTCGGTTCGATGCGCTTTGCCATCAGCTTGCTGATGTTCATTTGCGTAGCTAGTCTGATCGGCACTGTTCTGGCGCAAAATCAGCCGGCCAATACGTATATCGATCAATTCGGGCCGTACTGGTTTGAATTTTTCGACCATTTTTCGATCTGGTCCATCTACAACAGTGGCTGGTTCATGGTCATCATGACGTTTCTGGTGGTCTCGACCACGCTGTGCGTCATTCGTAATGCCCCCAAGATGATCCGTGAAATGCGCACGTTCAAAGAGCATGTGCGCGGCGGCAGTCTGAAAGCCTTTCCCCACCGTGTTGAACTGGAAAGCGCCGGTGCTCCCGAACATAATCGCGAGCAGGTGCAAGGCTGGTTGCAGTCTCAGGGTTACGCCGTGCGCGTGCGTCAGGATGACGACGGCAGCATGATGATGGCGGCCAAGAAGGGCAGCGCCAACAAGCTGGGTTACATTTTTGCCCACTTGGCGATTGTGGTGATCTGTGTGGGCGGCCTGCTCGACAGCGAATTGCCCGTGCGCCTGCAAGTGTGGCTGGGTGGCAAACAGCCCATTACTGAAAACATGCTGATTTCCCAGGTGCCCGAGTCGGGTCGACTTGGCTTGGGCAATCCCAGCTTCCGCGCCAATATGCTGGTGCCAGAGGGGGCCCGTACGGCTACTGCCGTGGTCAATTCCGGTGAAGGCGTCCTGATTCAGCCCTTGCCTTTTGCCCTGGAACTCAAGCGTTTCCTGGTGGAGTACTACTCAACCGGCATGCCCAGCAGCTTCAAGAGTGAAGTGGAAGTTACCGATCCCGTCACGGGCGATACGTTCGAGCGCACCATCGAGGTGAACGAGCCGCTGCGTTACAAGGGGGTCACGGTTTACCAGTCCGGTTTTGACGATGGCGGCAGTATCCTCAGCCTGAAGGGCTATCCCTTGGTAGGCCCTGGTTCCAAGACCTTTGCGCTAAATGGCAAAGTGGGCGAAACCGTAGGCATTGCGGCCCAGGAAAGCCCCAACGAACATGCTTTGACGGTTCAGCTGACCGAGTTGCGCCCCATCAACGTGGAGAACCTGACTGAGGGTGATCCTCAGCCCAAGGCCATGATTGAACACGTAGCCGCGGTTACTGGTAGCGCTGCCAACAAGAAAGATCAGCATCTGAAGAACGTCGGCCCCAGCGTGAACTATCGCTTGATCGACGATCAGGGCCAGTCCCGCGAGTTTGTGAACTACATGCTGCCGGTGGAGCTGGATGGCACCCTGGTGTTTCTGGCCGGTATGCGTTTCTCGCCCGCCGAGCCGTTTCGCTATGTGCGTTTCCCGGCTGACGACAAGGGTTCCTTGAAGGAATTCATGGATTTGCGTGCGGCCACGCAGAACGAGGCCCTGGTGACCCAGGCGGCCGAGCGCTTTGCCGAGCGTAACTCTTCGTCGCCCGAGCAAAAAGAGCTGATGCTCTCCGCATCCAGAACCGCTTTGCAGACGTTTGTGCGTGCCGGTTTTGATGGCTTGATCAGCCGTGTCCCCGAGGCCGAGCGCGAGCGTATTCTGGGTTTTGCAATTCCCATGATTCAGTTCACACTGTCGGAATTGCGTGACTTGATCAGGCAGCAACAAGGTTTGCCGGAGTTGGATTACAGTCAGGAAAATAGCGATGCCAATCGCTGGATTCAGTCTGCTGTACTGGCGTTTGCCAACCTGCCTGATTACCCGGCACCGGTTATGTTGACCTTGGACAGCTTTGAGCAAGTTCAGGCCAGCGTATTCCAGGTGGCGCGCAGCCCAGGCATGTACATTGTGTACTTGGGTTGCTTGTTTCTGATTATTGGCGTGTTCTCGATGTTCTATATCCGGGATCGCCGTGTGTGGGTCTGGATTCGCCCTCACAACCAAGGCAGCAGTGTCATGGCTGCCATGACATCTCAACGTCGCAACTTGGACTTTAACCTCGAGTTTGATCGCCTTAAAGCGGCGTTCAACCGGCTATCTGTCTGACAAGGTGTAGCTACTATGGCGCAGACCCTTTCTTCGGCCACTCCCTCGATGTGGCAAGACAATATCGCTTCCAGTGGTGACCGGCGCGGTATCCGTGGCCGTCCGGACTGGACGGATGTGCTGTTTCTGGTGGTACTGGCTTTGGGTGCGGCGTATGCGCTCAATGTGTACAGCACCAGTATGGATTACTACGAAAAGATCATTCTGGTGGCTTTTGTGCCGTTTGTGGCCTGGCTGGGGTGGTTGTGGCGTCCGTTGCGCACGCTGCTGGTGTTGTCTGGTTTGACAGCTTTGCTGGCGGTCTGGCTGTACAGCACGGGTGATGGTTTGGGCACCGGCGATATTGAAAAGGCCGATTCGGTTTTTCTGCTGAAGTATTTGTTCTCTTCCCAGTCCGCCATTTTGTGGATGTGCGCGCTGTTCATTCTGGCTACGGTGATGTACTGGGCTGGTTTTTTCAGCAATACGGCGGCCTGGATGGGGTCGGGGCTGACCTGGGCGGCGATCTATGCCGGGATGACCGGTTTGCTGGTGCGCTGGCGCGAAGGCCACTTGTTGGGTCCGGACATCGGTCATATCCCGGTCAGCAATCTGTATGAAGTGTTTGTGCTGCTGGCGCTGATTACTGCCTTGTTCTACATGTATTACGAGCGTCGTTACAACACGCGTGCCTTGGGTGGCTTTGTGCTGTTGGCGATCAGCTCGCTGGTTATTTTTCTGCTGTGGTATTCCTTCACGCGTGATGCACACCAGATCCAGCCTTTGGTGCCTGCGTTGAAAAGCTGGTGGATGAAGCTGCACGTGCCGGCCAACTTTATTGGTTACGGTACGTTCTCGTTGGCGGCCATGGTGGGTTTTGCGTATCTGGTTAAGGAAAATGGCGAGACGCGTTCGCGTGCCAAGCTGATTCCGGTGTTTTTGCTGGGTGCGATTCTGTGTGCCGAGCCCATGATTTTTGGTTCGCGCGAGTTGTCGCCTACCTGGATGCTGTATTTCGGTATAGGTAGTGTGATCGTGGGTACGATTCTGTATTTCCGTGGTCCGATTTCGCGCAAGCTGCCTTCGCTGGAGGTGCTTGATGACATCATGTACCGGGCGATTGCGGTGGGTTTTGCCTTCTTTACGGTGGCTACGGTGCTGGGGGCCTTGTGGGCCGCTGATGCTTGGGGAACGTACTGGCAGTGGGACCCGAAAGAGACTTGGGCTTTGATTGTGTGGCTGAACTATGCGGCTTGGTTGCACTTGCGCTTGCTTAAAGGGCTGCGTGGCACGATGGCAGCGTATTGGGCGCTGGGTGGGCTGCTGATTACCAGCTTTGCGTTCCTGGGCGTGAATATGTTCTTGTCGGGGCTGCATTCCTACGGGGAGCTGTAAGGTTTCTGCTGTTCTGGGGTGCTTGTGTTTGGGCTTCGGAATGGCGGTTGTAGAATTGAGAAACCCGAGTTTGGCTGAGTGCCGGACTCGGGTTTTTTTGTGGCTGTTTATTTGTTCTTTTAGGGGCGGGTGCCTGGTAGGGGCTTGAATGGTGCTTTGGGGGGGGCATAAGCTCTGGGAGACGCCGCTGGTGTGCGGGTCGGGGTGTCGGGGCTTGAGCGCTTGCCGGTGCTGTGCACCGGTGCCCTTGGCAGAAGATCGCGTAGGGCGCATCCTGAACTCGCACGATGGTTTGTCCCCCGGACAAACCATAAGCGTCGTGCTCAAACAGCAGGATGCTTGAACCCCTACGCGATCTTCTGCCCGCGGCAAGCACTCTGAATCGCCCCGACACCCCGACCCGCACACCAGCGGCTCACAGTGTTTGTTTATGGACCAGTCCTAATTTTTTCGGTGAATAGTGGGTGGGTTTAGGGGAAGCGTGATTGCGGTTTTTGGGTTAGGCGTTAATCGGAAGTTTGTTGGATTGAGGTGGCTTTGCTTAGCCAGACTCAGATCTAGACCGCTAAAACCCAAGCTAGCTCGATGTCTGTATCTATCTTCAGATCTATTTACTGCTCCAACTTTAGATACGCGCCTGCACTCGGAGCGGTAGCAGATATGAAGTGCGAAATTTAGAGTTGGGTATTACGCAGTGGTAAGTGGTGCGATCGGGCCAGAAGACTCAGGCTCTTATATGGCAGGGTGTCGGGGTGATGATGGCGTCAGGAAGGCTTTTATAGCTTCCCCATGACATTTGCAATGAAGGCGCATTAATGTGGTGAGAAACGCGGTCCTTTGCCACCCAGGCCCTCTGTGGGGCTTGGGCGCTTACCTACTTACATGGCGGGCGGGAACTTGTCCTGGGATTCGATCAGGAACTGTCTGGCGGCGGCGTCGTGGACCAAGTCGGTCATGGCTTGGGCTTTGAGCAGGTCTGCAGGGGTGCAGGCTTTGGAGATGATGAAGCCTTGTACGTAGTCCACGCCCAGTTCTTGCAGGGCTTTCAGGGTGGGGACGTCTTCTACCCATTCGGCGATGCTGATCATGCCTAGGTTGTTGGCCAGTTCAACAATGGTTCGGACAATGGCGACGTTGGTTTCTTTTTTCAGCATGTCGCAAATCAGGGCTCCGTCGATCTTGATGGCATCGGCGGGCAGTTCGCGCAGGTAGGAGAAGGAGGTGTACCCCGCTCCAAAGTCATCCAGTGCGATGCGCACGCCCATTTTCTGCAGGCGACGCATGAAATTACGTGTGTGCTCCAGGTCGTCCAGTGCGACGCCTTCGGTGATTTCTACACACAGTCGGCGGGCCAGGTGTTCGAATCGGGCCAGGATGTCGAAGAGCCATTTGATGAAGGTGTCGTCGTTCAGGGACACGCCGCTCAGGTTGATGGTGACCCATTGGGTCTTGCTCAACTGAGCTTCGTGTTTGGACATCCATTCCAGGGTGGCGGAGAACACCCATTTATCGATGATGGTGATGGTGCCGCTTTCTTCTGCTGCTGCGATGATGCGGCCGGTAGGGATGAGCTGGCCAGAGGAGTCGCGCACGCGCAGCAAGGCCTCGAAGTTCAGGCTGTCCATGGGGCGACGCAAGGCAGCGATAGGCTGCATTTCCAGGTATAGCGCGCGAGAAGAGCCACCTTCCAGCTCTTCAAATAAACGTAGTTCTTCGGCGTGTTCTTGCAGGACGTTGGAGTCCTGCCCGTAGATAATCATGTCCTGATGCAGGCGGCGGGCGTCGCGGGCAGCTCGGCTGGCGGCGGAGATGGCTTCTTGCGGAGCCATGCCGGGGGCGACTTCGACCAGCCCCAGTGTGCTGCGCAGGTTGAAACTGCGGTTGCCAGCCAGCAAGGGGCTTTTGTTCAGCGATTCCAGCACGCTATTGGCCAGAGTGCGAGCCTGGTCGGGTTCGCAGTCTTCAAAGATGATGACAAATTCGTCGCTGCCGATGCGGCCAATCTTGTCTTTGCTGCGCAGGACGGATTCCAGTTGCTCGCAGACTTTCAGCAGCAGGGCATCGCCCGAGGAATGGCCGAAGGTGCCGTTCACATATTTGATGTGGTTCAGGTCCAGGTAGGCCAGCAGGCACGGTTTGTCGTCCTGGCTGCGGCTGAGCAGGCCGTCCAGTGCTTTTTCGATGCCGCGCTGGTTCAGGACATTGGTAACCGGATCGTTGTCGGCCATCAGGCGCAGTTGGCGGTAGGTCTCGGCACGGGCGGTGATGTCTTGCAGAGATCCTTCGATGCACTGATTGACGATGGCCACACGCAAGGCAAATTGGCAGGGCTGGGCATCGGCGTCGTAGTAGGTAATGGTCACGTCCTGACCATTTTGTGTGCTTTGGGCGACAGCTTTCCAGTCTTGTTCGGGAAAGAAATTGGTCCAGTGTATGGTGCTTTCGTTCGGGTCTGCGTCTATGTTGAGCATGCGCGCCAGAATGGGACTGATGCGCAGAAAGACGCCGGACTCGTTCAGGGTAAACATGCCGACGGGGGTCAGCAGGTAGTGGGCCATGAGTTCGTTACGGGCGCGCAGGGATTCGCTGCGGTCTTCTCGCAAGCGTTCACCCACGGCCAGGGCCACCATCAGGTTGGAGAGCAGGAAGGCGATGACGCCGTTGAAGTTCTCTACAAAGCTGGAGCGACCAAAGGCCACCAGAAAGATGGCTGAAATCAGCATGCACAGGGCCATGCTGAGCAGCACCAGTTGCCAGAGCAAGATGCGCGAGCGGGTGTGCAGGAGGACGGACAGCAGCACGGCAGAGACGCAGCACAGCGCGTAGATGGTGCTGACCCACATGACGGGCTGGAACACGGACGCCGGGGCCAGCAGGGACACGGGTAACAGGATCAGGCCCAGTATGCCCACCGTAGGCAGCAAGCGTTGCAGGCGGGCGGTAGTAATCGAGTTGCCCAGCAATACCGTAAACAGGGAATAGCTCAGGATGAAGTAGCAGGCGATGGTCACCTGGCGCAGCACCGGCATGTACTGCGAGGGCAGAATCTGGCCTAGCCACTGGGTATCCCAGCCCATGGCCATCGAACCCAGGCGCAGGTTGCCAATCAGCCAGACTGACAGCAGCAGGTAGATCCAGGCGCGGTTGGTGGCGGCCAGCACCAGCATGAACATGGCCATGGTCAGCAAGCCGCCTTCCAGCAGCCCTATGCCACGGCTAAGACGGATCGAGGAGTGGGTGACGTCAGCGCTGGCCCAGAGCTGAGCTTGCAGGAGGGTGGGGCGGGAGGTCTCGACACGGCACAGCACGGTGTCGGGGTGGTTCGCCTGGCCTAATTCCAGGGTGTAGCTTTTTACCGGGGCGGGTGACAGCGGGGTAGGCGGGTCCAGCTCACTGTTACGCAGGGCCTGGCCGCTGCGGGCGTCTTGGCAGTGCAGCGAGGAAATCGGGGAGGCCGGAAAGTGCAGGACCTGGTCCTGTTGGGGGAAGGGGGCGGGCAGGGTCAGCAGCAGCCAATGGGGCTCGCTCAGGTGCAATCGTTGCCGGGTCGGGGCATTTTCCAATTGCGTCAGTAACTCTGGATCCGCATGCTCTTGCTGGCTGGCCAGCGCCTGAATGCCCAAACTTTGACCGGGAACGGTAGGGTAGCGATTCGGCAGGAACAGTAATGCCCATAAAGTGAGCATGATCAGAAACAAAGGGATGACGTAAAGACTCAAGCCGCGAATCAGGCGCTCGCTGGCCGAAGTAACAGGCTCAAAGCCGTGTGTCGGTATCCCTGGGGTGGTCATGATGGTGGTACAGCCTCCAGCGCTTACCATCGAACTGTCTGGCCACTGACAGCGAAATCTGTGCGTTCCTGGCTAGGACAGGACGCAACAGGCCGGGACTGCGATGCCTGCTGATGGCAGCGCAGTCCCGGCCTGTTTTACGGTCAGATTCGAGAGTTCTTTAAGGCTGAATGGTTGTTACCTGCATTCTTGCCCGCCTTTAAGGGAGCAATCGTTCAGTGGCAAACAAACTTTCCAGGCTTTCGCGGGGGCGGATCACATGAACCTGATCGCCGTCGACCAGAATTTCAGCCGCACGGGGGCGGGTGTTGTACTGGCTGGCCATGGTAAAGGCGTAGGCACCGGCGGACATGATAGCGACCAGATCGTCCTGTTTCAGATCCAGCTGACGGTCACGAGCCAGCCAGTCACCGCTTTCGCAGATGGGGCCAACCAGATCGTAGCGGGGAGTGGACTCCGTCACTGGACGAGGCTCTACCGCTTCCACGCCGTGCCAGGCGTCGTACAGAGTGGGACGAATCAAGTCGTTCATGGCGGCATCAATGATGGCGAAGTTTTTGGTCTCGCCATGCTTGAGGTATTCCACGCGGCTGAGCAGCACACCGGCATTGCCCACCATGGAGCGGCCGGGTTCCAGCACGATTTCCAGATGGCCCAGGCCGTTCTTGTCCAGAGCGGCGAATACTTCGGTCAGCAGCTGGGTAGGGGTCACCAGGGTTTCGTCGGTGTAGCGAATGCCCAGACCGCCGCCCAAATCCAGATGAGTCAGGTTCACGCCTTGCTCTTTCAGGGCCAGGATCAGCTTGATCAGCTTGTCCAGCGCATCCAGGTAGGGGCTGACTTCGGTAATCTGTGAGCCGATATGGCAATCCACACCCACAATATTCAGGCTGGGCAGCTCTTGGGCGCGTGCATAGATGCGGGGAGCCTGATCAATAGGCACGCCGAACTTGTTGTCTTTCAGCCCGGTGGAAATGTAGGGATGGGTGCGGGCATCCACGTCCGGATTCACGCGCAAGGAAACAGGCGCTTTCACATTCATGCGTTCAGCAACCTGTGCAACGCGCTCCAGCTCGCCTTCGGATTCGACGTTGAAGCACTTCACGCCTGCTTTCAGGGCAGCTTCAATTTCCCAAACCTGTTTGCCGACACCGGAGAACACCACTTTGCCTGGATCGCCACCGGCGGCGATGACACGGGCCAGCTCACCGCCCGAGACAATGTCAAAGCCGGTACCCAGACGGGCGAATTCTTGCAGAATAGCCAGGTTGGAGTTGGCCTTCATGCCGTAGCACACCAACAACTTGCGGTCCTGGCCTGCCACTCGATAGGACTCCCAGGCGTCGCGCAAGGCTTGGCGGGAATACACATACAGAGGGGTGCCGAATTCTTCAGCCAGCTTGTTCAGGGGAACTTGCTCGGCGTGCAGCGTGTTGTTCTGAAATTGGAAGTGAGGTGCAACGGTCATGGTGTCGTCAAATAACAGAGGTTAAGCGAGCAGGGCGGAAATCAGCGCGGCGCTGTTTGGGCGTCCGCTGCTTCCTGCGCAGGAGGGTGGTACAAGGGGCCTTTGTAGCCGCAAGCGCTAAGAAAAACGCTAAGTGCCAGCAAGGCCAGCAGGCGGGAGGAACGTAGTTTGTTCATAAGGTGTTGAGCTAGTGCAGACAATGCAGAACATTATGCCACTGTGAGGGGCAAAGCATAAAAAACGCCGGCTAGGCCGGCGTTTGGGTACTGGATTTAGAAGGGGACGAAGGGCTGGGCTTGCGTGCCCGAAGAACCGGAGTCAGAGTCCAGTTGCCGCAGCAGGTCGCCAATACCATCGCTTTGATCGCTACCGCCTTGTTGCAGGGCACCGTCACCTGGAGCGGGCAGACCAACACGGGCAATCGCTTGTCCGGGTGGGAATTCGTCAAAGTAGAAGTCCCCATTGATGCGCGACAGGCCGGAAGGCATGGGGCCTGGAGGGACGATAGGCTTGTCTTTGAGCGCGGCGCGCATGTAGTTGATCCAGATAGGCATGGAAGCACCACCGCCGGTTTCACCCGAACCCAGGCTGCGTGGCTTGTCAAAGCCCATCCAGGCAATACCGACCAGATCTGGCGTGTAACCGGCAAACCAGGCGTCCTGGGAGTCGTTGGTGGTACCCGTCTTGCCACCAATGTCCGTACGCTTCAATTCGCGCGAGGAACGGGCACCAGTACCGGAAGTTGCCACACCGCGCAGCAAATCGTTCATGACGTAAGCCGTACGGGCGTCGATGGCACGGGCAGCCGCATCACCGGCCACAATGGGCTTGGCACGCATGATGACTTTGTTGGTGCTGTCGGTTACGTAATCGATCAGGTAGGGCTCGGTGCGGTAACCGCCATTGGCAAAGACCGAGTAAGCACCGGCCATTTGCAGGGGCGTTACGCTACCTGCGCCCAGAGCCAGTGGCAGCACGGCGGGTTGACGGGCTTTGTCGAAACCAAAGCGGGTCACGTATTCCTGCACATACTTGGGACCGACGGCCTGCATGATACGGATGGACACCATGTTTTTGGATTTATACAAACCTTGGCGCATGGTCAGCATGGGCTCGTAGGTGCGACCGTAGTTCTTGGGTGTCCAGGGCTTGGAGCCGGTCTGGGCCGCGGTCAGAACAAAAGGTTCGTCTGAAATCTGCGTGGCCGGAGTCAGACCGCGCTCTAGCGAGGAGGCGTAGATAAAGGGCTTGAAGGCCGAGCCGGGTTGACGCCAGGCTTGCGTGACGCGGTTGAACTTCCCGTCCGAGAAGTGGAAACCGCCCACCATGGCCTGGATAGCGCCGTCTTGCGGGCGTACCGACACAAAAGCCGCTTGCACCGCAGGCATATTGATCACTTCCCAGTAATCGCCATTGCGGAACAGATAGACCACGGAACCGCGCTGAATGCGTACGTCTGCCTTGGCGTTTTTCACCAGGCCACGAGCGACAATCTTCAGGGCGCGCTTGTCGTTGACATCAATAATTTGCTGGGCGGTACGGGCCACGCGAATCTGGTTGGGGCTGGCATCGAGCACCACACCGGTCAGCAAATCGCCTGTGTCGGGGTACTTGTCCTGCAAGTCATCCAGAATGGAATCCAGCTGTGCGTGATCGTTTTCAATACCGGCAGGCAGATCCACCTGGCCTTGCGGGCCGGTGTAAGGGGCACGACGGGTGTAATCCAGGATACCGTTGCGTACGGCCAGGTAAGCCGCTTCCTGGTCGGTGGACTTGATCGTGGTGTAGATATTGAAGCCGCGCGAGTACACATTGTCCTGGTAGACGCCGTACAGCAGTTGGCGAGCCAGTTCAGCTGCGTATTCACCGTGGATGGCGTAGCCACCTGCAGGCGTACCCAGAGCCGATTTCACGACGATTTCCTGTGCCATCGCGTCCTGGTATTCCTGCTCAGTGATGTAGCCCAGGGTACGCATGCGGCCCAGCACATAGGCTTGGCGAGTTTTGGCACGCTCGAAGTTGGCAATGGGGTTGAAGCGCGAGGGGGCTTTGGGAATACCGGCCAGCATGGCGGCTTCTGCTGTGGTGATTTCGCCCAGTTGCTTGCCCAGATACGTTCGTGAGGCTGCGGCAAAACCATAAGCACGATGTCCCAGATAGATCTGGTTCATGTACAGATCCAGGATCTGGTCTTTGGTCAGCGTGGCTTCAATCTTGAAGGTCAGCAGCAGTTCGTAGAACTTGCGGGTATAGGTCTTTTCCGATGACAGGTAGAAGTTACGCGCTACCTGCATGGTGATCGTACTGGCCCCCTGGGTCTTGGACATATGGGTCATGTTGGCCAAGGCAGCGCGGCCAACACCCATCCAGTCAATACCGCCGTGTTGGTAGAAGCGATCGTCCTCGGCCGCCAGAATGGCCGATTTCATGACATCGGGAATTTCGTCAAAACGCAACACATTGCGGCGTTCTTCACCAAATTCGCCGATCAACACCTTATCCGCCGTGTAAATGCGCAGCGGCACTCGGGGGCGGTAGTCGATCATGGCGCTAAGGTCAGGCAGGTTTGGCCAGGCCAAAGCCAGCGCAAGCGACCCGAGCAGGACGGCACACAGACCAAGCCCCACAAAAAAGACCGAGGTCTTGATGATGAGGCGGGCAAGCCAGGAACCGGAGCTTTGCTCGGGTTTAGAATTGGGGGAGCGGGAAGAGGAACTCATTAGGGCTGATTTTAAAGTCCAAACGCAGCAGGACTGGGCCTCAAACCAAGTATCAATGTAACAAAATAATACTAAGCAAGCGGACTGTGCTTAGGGAAGGCTAATGGGATAATACACAAATGAACCACTCTTTACCCGCTGAGCTGATGCCTGTAGAACATCCTGATCCCTTAACAGACGCCGAGCTGCTCCATTTACAACAGACTGGCCCACGCCCCATTATTTTGGTAGGCATGATGGGAGCCGGTAAAACGACCATTGGTCGCCAATTGGCGCGGGAACTCAAGCGCGAGTTTATGGACCTGGACCACGAGCTGGAAGCCCGTAGCGGTGTGCGAGTGGCCACTATCTTTGAGTTCGAAGGCGAGCAAGGGTTCCGCAAACGCGAATCTGCGGTGCTCGATATTTGTTCGCGTCAGACCGGTATTGTGCTGGCAACGGGGGGCGGGGCCATTTTGTCCGAGGCCAATCGCCAGATCATCAAAGATCGCGGTATCGTAGTGTACTTGTGTGCCACCGTAGACGAGCTGTACCGTCGCGTGGCCCGAG
Organism: Alcaligenes sp. Me129; assembly: GCF_050487245.1. Taxonomy (NCBI): domain Bacteria; kingdom Pseudomonadati; phylum Pseudomonadota; class Betaproteobacteria; order Burkholderiales; family Alcaligenaceae; genus Alcaligenes; species Alcaligenes sp. Me129. The sequence continues at coordinate 56,155 of NZ_JBKQGX010000017.1, read as the reverse complement.
ACCGTAACCGGCCGCTGTTGCAAACAGCGGACCCACGCGCCCGCATCCAGGAACTGTTGCAAGCGCGCGAACCCCTCTATGAAGAAGTGGCAGATGTCCGCTTTGAAACTGGCTCGGCGCCAGTTCATCATGCGGTGCGTCACTTATTGTCCCTGTTGAAAGAACGAGGTTGCTAAATGTCTGTAGTGCATGTTGACGCCCAGGGTGGCGCTTATCCCATCCATATCGCCGCCGGGCGTCTGGTGCATCTTGCAGACACGGTGCCAGCCGATACGTCTGCCATTGCAATCGTCACCAATCCTACGGTGGCCGCCCTGTACCTGGCACCTGCAAAGGAAGCCCTGGCTGCAACCGGCAAGCCTGTTCATGTGATCGAGCTGCCCGATGGCGAAGCCTACAAGAACTGGGAATCCCTGAACCTGATTTTTGACGCGCTGCTGGGCGGTCACCTGGATCGCAAGGCCCTGATTGTGGCCTTGGGCGGTGGCGTTATCGGCGATATGGCCGGTTTTGCTGCGGCCTGCTTCATGCGGGGCGTGCGCTTTGTGCAAGTGCCGACGACCTTGCTGGCGCAGGTGGACTCCTCGGTGGGCGGCAAGACGGCGATCAACCACCCGCTGGGCAAGAATATGGTGGGCGCGTTCTACCAGCCTATCGCTGTAGAAGTGGATACGGGCGTACTTAAGACTTTGCCTGCTCGTGAGATCTCCGCCGGTCTGGCGGAGGTTATCAAATACGGCATGATTTACGACCTGGACTTCTTCAACTGGTGTGAAGAGCAGATTGCGCCCATGCGTACGCTGGAACAAGAACAGATCGTCTATGCGATTCGCCGCTCCTGCGAGGTCAAGGCTGAAGTTGTTTCCCAGGATGAACGCGAATCTGGTCTGCGCGCCATTTTGAACTTTGGTCACACTTTTGGCCACGCGATCGAGTCCGGCATGGGCTACGGCCAATGGCTGCATGGTGAGGCCGTGGGCTGCGGCATGATTATGGCTGCCGAGCTCTCCGCCCTGGTCTGCGGCTTGCCTGCTCAGGACGTGGCTCGTATCAAGGCCCTGGTGCAAGCCAGCGGATGTCCGATCACTCCACCACAATGGCCTGCGGACCGTTGGCTGGAATTGATGCAGGTGGACAAGAAAAATGAAGGTGGCCAGCTGCGTTTTGTGCTGCTGGATAAATTAGGCCATGCCAAGGTGCAGGCGGTCGCGCCTGATGTGGTACGCCAGGCATTGGCCCGCTTTACAACGGTGGAACAGGAGTAAAACCTATGCAAATGCTTGCCGCTTATGCCTGTCACCCTGAACAGTCCCGCGGTCGGCGTTATGCAGAGGCAGCGCCCCAAGGCCGTAACGCCTTTCAGCGGGACCGCGACCGGATCATTCACTGCAATGCCTTTCGCTTGTTGGAATACAAAACCCAGGTTTTCATTAACCACGAAGGTGATTTGTTTCGAACACGATTGACGCATAGTCTGGAAGTGGCCCAGCTGGCGCGGGCTATTGCCCGCAATCTGGGTTTGCACGAAGACCTGATCGAAGCGATCTCTCTGGCTCATGATCTGGGCCACACTCCTTTTGGCCATGCAGGTCAGGACACCTTGAATAGCTGCATGCAAAGCCTGCGTCCCGAGGCCGGGGGTTTTGAGCATAATCTGCAAAGTCTGCGGGTGGTGGACGAGCTGGAAGAGCGCTATGCCGCCTTCAATGGCCTGAACCTGTGCTTTGAAACCCGCGAGGGGATTTTGAAGCATTGTTCGCTGAAGCACGCCCGTGAATTGGGCGAGGTCGGCCAGCGCTTTATTGATCGCACCCAACCGTCGCTGGAAGCCCAAATGGCCAATCTGGCCGATGAAATTGCTTACAACAATCACGATATTGATGACGGTTTGCGCTCCGGCCTGATCCGCTTGGAACAATTGCTGGAACTGCGCCTGTTCAACAGTCATTACGAGCATGTACAAGCCCAATATCCGGGCTTGAGCGGTCAACGTTTGGTGGCGGAGATTATCCGCGGCATGATCAACACGCTAGTGGTGGATTTAACGGAAACCACGCGTGCCAAGCTGGAAGAGCATCGCCCGGACAGCGTGGATGCGATTCGTCATTTGCCTCGTTTGGCCGGATTCTCGCCAGATATGCGGGCGCAGGCTGATGAGCTCAAACGCTTCTTGCACGCGAATCTGTATCGCCACTACAAGGTGGTGCGCATGATGAGCAAGGCGCAGAACATTGTGCGCGAGCTGTTCCATGCTTTTCTGGATGATCCTCGTTTGCTGGCGGCGGAGCATCGCCGTGAAGACCCGATTGCTCAGGCCCGTGCCATTGCTGATTACATCGCTGGCATGACGGACCGCCATGCCATTCGCGAGCACGACGCTATCTTCAAGATGTAGCTCTTGCAGCCTGTGGTGGAGTTACGCGACCTGCTATCAGCCAGTAGCCGTGTGCTGTTCAGGAGCTCTTCTTCATTGATAAAGCGCCAAAAAACCATGTTTTGGTGCTCGAGGCCTGAACAGCGTGGTCTTTTAAGGGAGACAGCCTTTAGCGCTGCAATAAAGGCTTCAGATAGCGCCCGGTATGGCTTTGCTCGCAAGCAGCAACAGTCTCCGGGGTGCCTTGCACCACAATCTGCCCACCGCCCTGGCCACCTTCCGGTCCCATGTCCACAATCCAGTCTGCCGTTTTGATCACATCCAGATTGTGCTCAATTACGACCACGCTATTGCCTGACTCAACCAGTTTGTCCAGCACTTCCAGCAAGACAGCAATGTCCTGAAAGTGCAGGCCGGTTGTGGGCTCGTCCAGCACATACAAGGTTTGACCGGTACTGCGCTTGGACAGCTCCAGTGACAATTTCACCCGCTGCGCCTCACCACCAGACAGGGTAGTCGCGCTTTGACCCAGGCGGATGTAGGACAAGCCCACATCAATCAAGGTAGTCAATTTACGCGCGACCGCTGGCACCGCATCAAAGTATTCCAGCGCCTGCTCAACCGTCAGGTCCAGCACTTCGCTGATATTGCGGCCTCGGTAGCGAATGTCCAGCGTTTCACGGTTGTAGCGACGGCCCTGGCAGACATCACAAGGCACATAGACGTCCGGCAGGAAGTGCATCTCTACCTTGACCACGCCATCGCCCTGACAAGCCTCGCAGCGGCCGCCTTTAACGTTAAAGGAGAAGCGGCCTGGGTCGTAGCCACGCAAACGCGCCTCGGGCACGCTGGCGAACAGCTCACGAATAGCCGTAAACATGCCCGTGTAGGTGGCTGGATTACTGCGTGGGGTACGACCAATCGGGGTTTGATCGACGTTGATGATCTTGTCGAAATGCTCCAGGCCTTCCATACGATCGTAGGGCGCCGGTTCGGCATGGGCACGGTGCAGCAAATGCGAGAAGGCGGTTGCCAGCGTGTCGTTGATCAGCGTGGACTTGCCCGAGCCGGACACGCCCGTAATGCAGACCAGTCGCCCAGCCGGAATCGCCAAATCAACAGACTTCAGGTTATTGCCGCTGGCACCGTACAGACGCAGCCAGTTCAGGCTGTCATCCACCGGGCGACGCTTGGGGATGGCAATCTGGCGCTTGCCGGACAGGTACTGGCCGGTTAGAGAGTCAGGGTTCTGGGCCAGATCTGCGGGTGAACCTTGAGCGGTAATTTGACCGCCATGTTCGCCAGCGCCGGGGCCCATATCGATAACATAGTCGGCGGTGCGTATCATGTCCTCGTCGTGCTCGACCACAATCACGCTATTACCCAGGTCCCGCAGGTGTTGCAGGGTCTGGATCAGCTTGTCGTTATCGCGCTGGTGCAGGCCAATGGAGGGCTCGTCCAGCACATACATCACGCCGGTCAGACCGGAACCGATCTGGCTGGCCAGACGAATACGCTGGGCCTCGCCACCGGAAATGGTGTCGGCGCTGCGGTCCAGAGACAGGTAGTTCAGACCCACATTGTTCAAAAACTCCAGCCGCAGGCGGATTTCACGCACGATGCGGTCGGCAATTTCTTTTTTCGCACCCGTCAGCGACAGACGCTCGAACCAGGCCAGGCAGTCGGACAGGGCCAGGGCTTCGACCTCATAGATGGCCAGACCTTTGGCTTGTCCTTGCGCTGCGGAGTGAGTCTGCGTGCACTGTGCGGCATTGTCAGACAGCTGGTCGACATTGAGGGTTGCGGAGTGGGCAGACGCGGTGCCTGCATGATGCTTGCACCCAGTATGGCTGGGAATCGGATCATCCCCGATACGGACGTGACGCGCCTCCAGACGCAGGCGTGCGCCATGGCAGGCTGGGCAGGTCTGGGTGCGACGCAGCTTGTTCAGCTCCTCGCGCACGGCGCTGGAATCGGTTTCCGCCCAGCGACGTTGCAAATTCGGAATCACCCCTTCAAATGGGTGAGTTTTCACGGTGGTGCGGCCTTTCTCATTCAAATAGAGAAAGGGGATTTCTTCCGCGCCGGAGCCATACAGCACGGTGCGACGTAGCGCTTCGGGCAGGGACTCGAAGGGGGCCTCTATATCAAAGTGATAATGAGCCGCCAGGCTGGTCAACAAAGTGTAGGTAAAGGCATTGCGTCGGTCCCAGCCCGCAATGGCACCGCCTGCCAGGCTCAGTTCCGGAAAGGCCACCACCCGTTCGGGGTCGAATACATCCACTTGCCCCAGGCCGCTACAGTCCGGGCAGGCTCCTGCTGGATTGTTGAAGCTGAACAGGCGTGGCTCCAGCTCGGGCAAGGAGTAATCGCAGACCGGGCAGGCGTAGTGACTGGAATAGGGCTGTTCCAGGCCTGTGTCCAGATTCACCACCAGACAACGCCCGTTGCTGGTGGACAGGGCGGTTTCCAGGCTCTCGGCCAGACGCTGCTGGCTATCGGGTCGAATGCGCAGACGGTCTATGACCAGGTCCAGGTCGTGTGCCTGTTGGGCATTGAGTGCAGGCAGATCTTCAATGCTGGAGATCTCGCCATCGACGCGTACCCGTACAAAGCCTTGGGCTTGCAGGCCGCGCAGTTCAAGCTGCAGGTCACCAACCAGGCCACGGTGCATGGGTGCCAGCACAGCAATACGGGTTTCAGGTTCCCATTGCAGAATCTGGTCTACCATCTGGCTCACGCTATGAGCCTGCAAGGCCAAGTGGTGTTCCGGGCAGTAAGGAGTCCCGACCCGCGCGTACAATAGGCGCAAATAATCGTGGATTTCGGTAGTGGTCCCCACGGTGGAACGCGGGTTATGGCCTGCTGCCTTTTGCTCGATGGCAATGGCAGGCGACAAACCTTCGATCAAGTCCACATCTGGCTTGTCCATCAGTTGCAAGAACTGACGTGCATAAGCGGACAGGCTTTCCACATAGCGCCGCTGGCCTTCGGCATACAAGGTGTCGAAGGCTAGAGAGGATTTCCCGGAACCGGACAGCCCCGTCAGCACGACCAACTGGTGGCGTGGCAGGTCTACGGAGACATTTTTCAGGTTGTGGGTACGGGCACCACGAATGCGGATGGCTTCCATCGCTTTATTTAGGCTTGTCAAAAGGCAACTTGCTACTATAGCGCGTTGCGTCAGAATTTATGTGAACGGGTATCCGGGCTCTCTGCTAGCCCAGTTGTGACAGAGTATTAAATGAGTACACACCAAACCATGAATACGGCCGGATCGCGCCCAGCGCGCCTGAGTTTGACTCAGCAAGAGCGCAAGGCCAGCATCCTGCTTGCCCTGTTGTTTGCCTGTCGAATGCTGGGTCTGTTTTTGCTGACCCCGGTCTTTGCGGTTGCAGCCCATTCCCTGCCCGGCGGTAACGACGCCGCCCGTGTGGGTCTGGCATTGGGTGCCTATGGTCTGACGCAGGCTGTCTTGCAGATTCCCTTGGGGATGGCATCGGACCGTTTTGGACGCAGGCCGATTATCGTCATCGGCATGGCCTTGTTCGTGATCGGCGGGGTGATCTCCGCGCTGGCCCAGAATATTGACTGGGTGACGGTAGGCCGCTGTATTCAAGGTCTGGGGGCAGTTTCAGCGGCAATTTCCGCCTGGGTTGCCGACTCCACCCGTCCCGAAGTGCGCACACGTGCCATGGCGATGGTGGGTGGCTCGATTGGGCTGTCTTTTGCTGTATCGCTGGTGCTCTCGCCAGTGCTGGTGGGGCAATTTGGTTTGTCGGGACTGTTCTGGGCCATCAGTTTGCTGGGCTTTGTCTGCTTGTTGATTGCCGCTTTTGTCGTGCCCAGCGCGCCTAAAGCACCCGCCTCGATTGTGCAGGTTACCGCCGGACAGGTGTTGCGTCATTTGGATTTGCTGCGCCTGAACTTTGGCGTGTTCTGTCTGCACTTTATCCTGATGTCCCTGTTCATCGTCGTACCGGGCATTCTGGCGACCTTGGGTGGCTACGGCACTCAGGATTTGTGGAAGGTGTACTTGCCCGTTATTCTGGTTTCTTTTGTGCTGATGGTACCAGCGGTGTTTTGGACAGAGACCCGTAAGCGTCACAAGCATGCGCTGGAACTGTCTGTGTTGCTGCTGATTGTGGTGCTGGCCGTGATGCCATGGGCGCGCGATTCGCTGGTTCCCATGGTGGCCGCGCTGACGTTTTTCTTCATCGGCTTTAATGTGCTGGAAGCCTTGCAGCCTTCCTTGGTGTCGCGTGTGGCGCCACCAGAATACAAAGGTTTGGCGCTGGGTTTTTACAACACCTCTCAGTCCCTGGGCGTGTTTGCCGGCGGCCTGATCGGCGGCATCCTGGCAGGGCGAGGGCTCACCCAATGGGTCTTGTGGACCGGCGCTGCCCTGGCTTTGCTCTGGTTGCTGACAGCGCGTGGTTTCAAAGACAAATATTAAAAGGCATTGCCTGTTACGCTTGTGCAAAGACGTGGCAGGCAGCAACAAGTAAAGTGGCTGGATTGGCCGCAAGAATCAAGAGCTGGGCGGAACAGGTGACACCATCAGGTGCTTAGCCATATACGCCGTTCAAGGTGCCGTAACAGGATCGATGGCATGGATAAAACTGCCCTTCCCGGAGCGGGGAGGGAGTGTTAATTAAGGCACGAATCCACGATAATACGGCTTGATTTAGAATTTTTGACTACAGGATTTTTTCATGGCATCGGTAAATAAAGTCATTCTGGTCGGCAATCTTGGCCGCGACCCAGAAGTACGCTACAGCGCAGAAGGCTCGGCCATCTGCAATATTTCCATTGCCACGACTTCGCAGTGGAAAGACCGTACCTCTGGCGAGCGCCGCGAGGAAACCGAATGGCACCGTGTGGTGTTCTACAACCGTTTGGCTGAAATTGCAGGTGAGTACCTGCGTAAAGGCCGTCCCGTCTACGTAGAAGGTCGTCTGCGCACCCGTAAATGGACAGGCCAGGACGGTCAGGAGCGTTTCACCACGGAAATCATCGCCGAGCAAATGCAAATGCTGGGCGGCCGTGATGGTGGTGATATGGGCGGCGGCAGCATGGGTGGTGGCGAATACGGTGGCGGCGGTGGTGGTGCACCAGCTCCGCAACGTGCTCAGCGTCCAGCGCCTCAGCAACAGCAGCAACAACAGGCTCCACGTAATAACGCTCCTATGTCGGACAATCTGGCCGATATGGATGACGATATTCCGTTCTAATTGGGCAAGATGAAGCTCGGCCTGGCCCTGTCAGGACAAAGGGTCTCTCTTTCCTGAACTGTTGATTGGCTCGGCAATACTAAAAACCCCCGGCGAATTTAAAATTCACCGGGGTTTTTTATGCATCTCTGCGCGGCGCTGCGGCGCAAGAGTGGGGCAGAATGGGCTGCCTTGTCGTACTGCGATTAGAAACGGTGCGTGAGTGTAGCCAAGGCAGTGCGCCCTTCGCCGTAATATACCGAGTTGTAAAAGCCCATGGCACGGTAATAGCGTTTATCGGCCAGGTTACGCACATTGAGCTGCAACTGGGTTCGTTTGCCAAGGTCGTATTGCGCCATCAGATCGAACAAGGCATAAGGTTTTTGTTCAACCGATGCGGACTGTTCGCCGTAATAGCCTTGTGCATGGGTGCGGCTTTGCCAACGTATTCCCGCTCCCACCACCAGGTTCTTCAAGGTGCCTGGCAATCGGTACGTGGTATTGAGCTTGAGCATTTGTTCGGGTTGGGTAGTCTGGACCTTGCGCCCTTCGTTGTCCTTGGACACGCGGTAGGTATAGCCGATAAAGGCATTCCAGCCAGGGCTTAGTTCGCCGGCCAGTTCCAGTTCCACGCCCCGCGTTCGTGTGCCATCCAGCATTTCGTACCACGATTCGTTACGAGCGACGTCAAAGCCGCCGTACTCGGCCACGTCTTTTTGATTGGTCTGGAAAACAGCCAGCGATCCGTTCAGGCGTCCATCCAGGTAGGACGCTTTGATACCTGCCTCGTAGTTGTGTCCGTACGCTGGCCCTGTCATTTCCCAGTCTTTGGTCTTGTACATCTGGGGCTGGAAGATGTTGGTGTAGCTGGCATAGACCGTATAAGTGTCATTCAGGTCATAGGTCACGCCTAGATACGGTGTTATTTCCGAGTAGCGCTGTGACTGGGACAGAATGATGGGGGTGGTGCCCGGTGTCCATTGGTTCCAGCGGTACTCATCGGCTTCCCAGCGTGTCCAGCGTGCCCCGGCGAGCAGGTGCAGATCATCGCTCAAATTAAAGCGGGTTGTACCGAAAATTCCCGTCTGGGTGGTACGCAGGATCTGATCGGAGACGGCTTGATCCCAGACAGGTTCTGGCCAGTTGCCGTGCCAGTCATGAATATTGGGTATGGGATAGCTTGCCTGTTCGGAAGAGTTCCATCCCTTGGTTTGACTACGAGATTTGGAGTGTGAGAAGCCCAGATTGAACTCGTGGTTTGCTCCCAGCAGATCGAAATCCCCTGTCAATGAGCCGCCATATACATCTTGCTTGCTGTCGCCTTTGTATTTGCGCAGGGTGGGCGTCCCGGACAGCAAACCCGTATTGGCATCGACAGGAAAGTCGGCGGCAAACAACAGAGAGGCATCAAAGTCATTGTTCAGCCTGGAATAGGACAGTCTGCCGTCCCAGCCATTGGCAAATGCGTGCTCCAGCGAGGCAAAGTATTCTGTCGCGTCGGTATCCCAGGTCGTCCATTTGGCACCGACCGTTTGCCCTTTCTCCCAATCGACTTGCTCGCCATTGGTGTCAAAAATGGGCAAACCACCCCACATGACGCCTTTGGGACGAGAACGCTGAGTGGAGACACCTGCGCTCAAGGTGGTGGCTTCACCCACGTCGGCTTCGATAATGCCGTAGAGAACATCGCGTTTTTTGCGATAAAAATCCAGCGTATCGCCTCTTCGCTCTTTGGCACCGACCAGGCGGGCGCGCAAGGAGCCTGACTCGTTCAGTGCAGAGGATAGATCCAGCTCGCCGCGGTAGGTATCGTTGCTGCCGCCCATGGCGCGGATAGTGCCCTGGAACTCACGGCCAGGACGTTTGCGGATGAAGTTCATGGAGCCGCCTGGGTTGCCGGTACCACTCATCAGGCCCGTTGCACCGCGAATAATCTCTACGTGATCATAGATAATCGGATCCAGATTGCCATCTCCGAACTGGTAGGTATCGTCCAACGGCTTGACCACACCATCAAACTGCATGGTGTCCATCTTGAAACCGCGTGAATAGTAGCTGAGCCGGTCAGTTTCGCTTTGCTGCACGTTCATGCCGGTGGCATTTTCCATAATGTCGCGCACGCTGCTCATCGCGTGATCATCCAGTTGTTGTCGGGTCAGGCTGCTGGTTGATTGTGGAGTATCGCGTTGCGTCAGAATCAGGCCGTTGGCCGAGCGCATCCAGTCAGTTGTATAGGAGCCTGTATGTTCCGTGGTATCGCCTGCACCGCGCACCACAACGGTGCCCAGTTGCGTGATGGGGGCGTTGGGAGTGTCCGTCAGGGTATAGCTGCCGTCAGTTTGCCGCTGAATCTGCAAGGGGGTTTGACTCAGGAGCTGTGCAAAACCCTCGTCAAGGCTATGAATTCCTTGCAGGCCAGGGGTCTGAAGGCCATCGGTTTGGGAGGGAGGGAATGAGAGCAGCACCTGCATGTGCTGGGCGTAACGTGCCAGAGCCGGTCCCAACGGCCCGGCAGGAATGTCAATGTCGCGCACGCTGTTTTGCGCTGACCCTTGTGCCCATACGAGGGAGCTGGGGGGCAGGACACCTAACAAGGAGATCAGGATGGCAGTGGCCAGGGGGGCCAAGGTATGGCGCGGCTGGCAGGTGCCGCGAGAGTGCAGGGAAGGGGTGTACATAGTGTTTGGTTTCCGGGAAGAGGTTTACTACTTCACCCTGTATGCCAAACGAGATTGGAAAAGTGACAATTTTTAGTGCTTAACGTGCAATGATCCGCGTCCAGTACGCCGTGCGGCGTTCTGTTCGAACTGGTAAAACTCGTTCGATAGCACTAAGGCTGCGCTCAATGTCGCTTAAGGGGTAGGCACCAGAGATGCGCAGCGCGCCCACGGCTGGATCACAACTAAGAAAGCCTGGCTGGTAGCGGGCCAGGGCGGCTATCAATTCATCAAGGCGCATATTGTCGGCATAGAGCATGCCATCTAGCCAGGCGTGTTGTTGAGTGGGCATAGCCGTGGGGATGCTGGCTCGGTGCGCGTCCAGTGTGGAGCTCATGCCTGCGGGCACGATCGTGGTCAAGTTAGCGGCCAGCGCGGGTTCCAGCCTGACGCTGCCTTGACTGACATGAATATGGGCTCTGTCTTCGCTCCAGTAAACAGAGAACTGCGTGCCCAACGCCACGATTCGCCCTGCTGGGGTGCTGACCACCAATGATCTGGCTGGCAAGTGAGGATCGGCGTGCGTTGCAATGTGGATTTCTCCCCGGCGCAGCTTGATTTCACGGATTTGATTGTTATAGGAAATGTCGACAGCGCTATCCGTGTTCAGGCTTAGCTGGCTGCCATCTTCAAGTGTAGTCTGCCGGCGCTGGCCAACGGCCGTGCGCTGATCAGCGGTCCATACCTGCAGGGGAAGCGGCTGAATCAATGCCGCACTGGCACCAGCGGTCAGCACAAAGGCAAAAGACTTGAGTACGGTACGTCGGCGTCGAAAGAGCGGTGTGCTTAATGCATGGAAACCAGCGGCCTGATCAAACTGGCCAAATTGCTGATTCAGTAATTCGATACGTTTCCAGGCATGTTGATGCAAGGGGCTGGCGGCGAGCCATGCTTGCCAGGCTTGGTGGTCGGCGGGAGTGCACTCTTCCGCGCTCAAGCGCACAAACCATTCGCTGGCCGTAGCGATGACCTTTTCAGGCAAGTTTCCCGTATCCGGTGGATTCAACACGATGTCAGGCAATGTCGAATAGCCAGGGCTAAGTACTGCCGAACCGAACTGACAGAAACTTGCAGCTGTGCAGCGATCTGTGCGTGTTTCAGCCCCTCTAGCTGCAGCAATAAAAAGGCCTGGCGGGCTTTGGGAGGCAGGCCGTCAAGTAGTTTGTCTATCTCGACCAGTGCTTCCACGGCCAGGGCACGACGCTCCGGGGACGGCGCAGAATCGTCTTGGCGAGCAGCCAGTGCTTGCAGATAGGCACGCTCGATATCTCGTCGACGAAACATATTGACCAGCAGGCCGTGTGCGATGGTGACCAGATAAGCACGAGGTTCGCGAAAGCTGCGAACATCGTCACGGCGCATGAGCACTTTCATGTAAGTGTCGTGGGTCAGGTCCGCCGCATCCTCCGGGCATCCGGTTTTGCGACGCAGCCAGTCGCACAGCCAAGACTGATGTTGGCTGTAGAGGCCTTCAAACGAGGCGTCCGGACTGCTTTGGGTCATGATCAGATGGAAATATACGACAGTTGCTAATAATAACCATTATCAATAATTGATCGCAATGTCCCACACAAACAATGCCTGGTTCGTACAAACACTAATGTGTACCAATATCAATTCTTGTATACAATCTATAAAAAATGAATGCAAAATAGGAAAACAATGACCACGATCAAAACAGCAAGTCACAGCGATGGGGTGTATGAGTCGGTGCGGGCTCACGTTCTTGGCCTGGTGAAAAACATTGATGAGCCCGTGCGGGTTCGGGAAGAAGAACTGGCCAAGATGCTCAATGTCAGCCGCACGCCGGTACGGGAAGCACTGCTGCGTCTGGGGCAGGAAGGTATTTTGACCATGGAGCCTCGTCGCGGCGCCTTGCTCTCGCCCTTGACCAAGCAGGACTACATCGAGTGGCTGAAGCTGCGCATTGAACTGGAGGCCTTTGCGGCGCGTGAAGCCGCCTTGAATGCCTCGCAGCGGGATGTGGATGCCTTGCGCGCGCTGTTTGCGCCCTTCAATCAAGACAATGTGGAAGAGCGTGTCAGCGAATATGCGGCAGCCAATGTGGAATTCCACGCGGCCATCATGCGTCTGGCTGCAAATAGTTTGCTGGAGAAGGTATGGAAGTCCTTTGGGCACCGCGACATGCTCAAGACCAAAACCATCGAGCGTCTGAAACGTGCGCACGAGTCTTTGGCCGAGCACCTGGCCATGATCGACGCAATTGAAAAACGGGACGCCGCGCTGGCAGATCGTCTGGCGCGCGAGCACGTTCAAGGGCTGCTGACGCAAACCTTGAACAGTTCCAACAACATCCGATAAGGAGCTTTGCTGTCATGAAGTTACTGACCTTTGTAGCCGCAGGGGAAACGCATTTGGGCGGGATGCTGGACGATGAGCGGGTGGTGGATCTGACGCAGGCCTGGGGGATGTACGAGCATCCTTTACATGCTAGGCAGGCTCCCACTGAAGTCATCGACGCCATTTTTATGGGCGATGAGATCCTGATCAGCCTGCAGCTTTTGATGGAGCAGGCAAGCCAGGCCAAGGCTCCCGTCCATGCTGCTTCAGATCTGTGCTTTCTGGCTCCTGTCCCGAATCCGGCCAAAAACATTTTCTGTGTGGGGCGCAATTACCGCGCCCATATCGTGGAAGGCAATCTGGCACGTGGTCGTGCGGCGGATGACTTCCCCAAAGCCCTGGAGTTCTTCAGCAAACCGCCCACCACGGTGGTGGGGCATCAGGCCCTGGTCAGCCGCCATGCGGCTCACACCAAGATGCTGGATTATGAAGTGGAGCTGGGCATTGTGATTGGCAAGGAAGGCCGGGACATTCCAGTTGAAGACGCACTGGACTATGTCTTTGGCTACACGGTGATCAACGATATTACGGCGCGTGATTTGCAAGCGCTGCATGGTCAGTGGTTCAAGGGCAAGTCACTGGACGGCACCTGCCCGATTGGGCCGGTAGTGGCATTGAAGACCTCCATTGCCGACCCCAACGCGCTGGATCTTGAATTGGAAGTGAATGGCGAACTGCGCCAATCGGCCAATACGTCGGACATGTTGTTCGATGTGCCCAACATCATCGCCCAGTTGTCGGCGGGCATGACCTTGGAGCCTGGGGACATTATTGCAACAGGCACGCCCTCCGGGGTTGGCTTTGCCATGCAGCCTCCACGCTCTTTGGAACCAGGCGATGTCATCAAAGCTCGTATCCCCGCTATAGGCGAGCTGGTCACTACTATTGAGTAAGGTTGACGACTATGCGCTTTAAATTAATCCTGTCAGGCGTGGCTGTATTAAGCGCTTTAACGGCTGTGCCCTCGCTTGCGACGGCACAGGAATATCCCACCAAACCCATCACCATCATTGTTCCGTTCCCGGCGGGCGGCACACTGGATAATCTGACCCGCAGTCTGGCGCAGAAAATGTCGGATGACTTCAAACAGCCTGTCATCATCGACAACAAACCCGGTGCCGGTACGGTGATTGGTACGGAAATCGTGGCCCGCGCCGCGCCGGATGGCTACACCCTGGGGATGGTGGCGAACAGTTTTGCCATCAATCCCAGCCTGTACGACAAGCTGCGTTACGACACGGTGAAGGACTTTACGCCGGTTAGCTGGGTGGCCTACACACCGCACCTGCTGGTGGCGAATCCGGATGTGCCGGTCAAGAGCCTGGCGGATGTCATTGCTACAGCGAAATCCAAACCGGGCGAGCTGTCCTTTGCGTCCTTTGGTGCAGGTACATCGCCGCATATTGCCATTGAACGCTTGAAAGCAGAAGCCAAGATTGATGTGCTGCATATTCCGTACAAAGGCCAGGCTCCGGCGTTGAACGATTTGCTGGGCGGTCATGTAGACATGATGTTTGCTAACACGCCTGATGTTTTGCCCCACGTGAAATCCGGCAAGCTGCGTGCAATTGCTTTGGCGAACGATACTCGTCTGGAATCTATCCCCGAAGTGCCTACTTTCAAAGAAGCAGGCGTGGACAATATGAACTCCAACTCCTGGTATGGCGTGATAGTGCCTTCTGGTACCCCAGCACCGATTGTGGAGAAGCTCAGTGCTGAATTTGTCCGTATTGTGAACCTGCCCGAAATTCGTGAACGCTTGTTGGCCCAAGGACTGGAACCTGCGGGTACGACGTCGGCCGAGTTTGCCGAGTATCTGAAGTCTGAAATGGAAATGGCCGCCAAAGTGGTAAAAGCCTCCGGCGCCAGTGTGCAGTAAACCCTTAACGAATACGAAAGAGCCCAGAGAGCTCAAGCTACTAATCAGGAGATGAATATGATCAAAGAAATTATCCGTTCCGACAAAGTGACTCCCCCTCGTGCCCCCTTGTCGCCTGCTGTGCGATCCAATGGCTTTGTGTTTGTGTCGGGCCAGCCAGGTTTTTTTGATGATCGCCAGATCGCTGAAAACGACTTCGACGCACAGATGCACCAGGTCATGGCCAATGTGAAAGCCCTGCTGGAAGAAGCAGGCTCCACCCTGGACCATATCGTCAAAGCCAATGTGATTCTGAAGAACGCTGGTGACTTTGCTCGCATGAACGAGATCTATCGCACTTACTTCAAGGACGGCGAATACCCGGCCCGCACCACGATTGCTGCGGATATGGGGAACCCCTTGTTCCTGCTGGAAATTGAATGCATCGCCGCCGTCGCGGAATGATGAAATGAAAAAAGGCCGACATGAAGTCGGCCTTTTTTATTCAAAACGCTCCTTGAGCGGAACGTCGCAAGGTAATCAAACCTAGGCCAGTTAAAACCGCAAAGATTGCACCAGCGGCAAAGGTGCCTTGGAAACCTATGGTGTCCCAGAGCACGCCGGCAATGACGCTGGCCAGCAGCAGAGCGATACCGGTTAGCAGGTGGAACATGCCAAAGGCGGTGCCGCGCAGTTCGGCGGGGGCGCTGTCAGCGATCAAGACGTTGAACAGGCCCTGGGTAAAGCCCATATGCAGGCCCCACAAGGCAACGCCCAGGCCCAGACCCAGCAAGCCGGGCACGAAAGCCAGGATCAGGTCCGCTGCGATCAGCAGGGCCACACCGATCAGCAGCAGGTCAGTTTTACGCATACGATCTGACAGCACACCGGCGGGGTAGGCGGACAGGGAAAAAGCCACGCTCATGACGACCAGCACGGCAGGGGCCCACATGGGCGGCAGTCCGCTGGATTCACCGCGCAAGATCAGAAAAGCTTCGCTGAAACGGGCCAGGGTAAAAGCCAGGCCAATTGCGACAACCCACCAATAGCGGGAACCCAGGCGGCCCAGATCTTCCCGGTTCAGAGGCAGTTTGCGGGGGCGGGTGGTGGCCGGGATCTTCGGTTCGCGTACAAAGAACACCAGAACGGCGATGGCCGCAAAGGCAGGCAGCACGGCAACCCAGAAGATCAACTGATAGTTGTTTGCTGTCCACCACATTAGGGCGATGGCCAACAGGGGCCCTACAAAGGCGCCAATGGTATCCAGCGTTTGCCGCAAGCCATAGGCTGCGCCGCGCATTTCCGGCGGGGTGACATCGGCGACCAAAGCATCACGCGGCGCACCACGTATGCCTTTGCCGATGCGGTCTACAAAGCGGGCACCGACCAGCCAGTCCAGCGAGTTCGCCAGTGGAAAAATGGGTTTGGTCAGGGCGGCCAGGCCATAGCCAATTACTGCCAGCAGTTTGCGCTTCCCAAAACGGTCGCTGACCGCTCCGGAAAACACTTTCATGATGGAGGCGGTGGCCTCGGCAATGCCTTCAATAAAACCGACCGCCAGTACCGATGTACCCATGACGGTGACCATATAAATGGGCAGCAGGGCGTGGATCAGCTCCGAGGAAATATCCATGAACATGGACACAAAGCCCAGTGCCCAGACGCTGCGGTGGATTTTGGCACGGGAGGCGTCGGCCGTCGGGGTAAGCGCGGGATTAGCGGTTTTCTTCATGAGCGTCATAGACCATTTGGGCATACGCATCCAGCCGTGCCTTGCACTCTTGCAGGCGCTCTTGAGCAACCTGTGCCAGGGGGGCGCCATAAAAATCCAGTTTCTGGATTTTCTCGTACCAGTTTTCCAGCTTCTTCAGATCGGTTTCTTCTTCGTCCAGTTCGGCGTAGGTGAATTTCTGAATCGAAATTTCCTTGTCGATTTCGGCCTCGAAGTCTTTGCAACGGCCCAGCAGTTCCTGGTATTGCTCGTTGCGGTCGTCCGTAAAACGGGCGATGACTTTGTCCTCTTGTGCCTTGTCCAGAGCAATGGTCTCCAGCAAGACGCATTCACCTTCCATGGTCGTGATGTCGTTTTCCAGCACCTTCAGACGGCGCACATGCTCGTCGGTTTTAGGCAGAACACATACCCCGTTTTGCAGATACACCGCGCCCAGCGCTTTCAGGCGCCGCCATAAGGCCAGCCGTTTTGCACTGGGTTCAGAGGGGACCTTATAGGTAAGAAGCAGCCAGCTCATTGAAGTCATGATCGTGAATTTAAAGTAACGATCGTTTCATATTAATAGAACTACATGATTCTGAAAAGAAGAACTGAAAATGTCGTTCGAAACCGAGGTTATGTATCCAAGTGTTTGGTCTTGTATCCCGGCTTGTACAGAATCAGGCCATTTTCGGGTCGCGATTGCCGGTAACAATTTCTTCCCCCAAGCCGCATGTGTCATGAGTTCTGGCGACTTTCGCTTAAGGGATTTCCCGGTTTTCTATCTGAAAACAGCCACCTTCCAAGGAAGGAAAACAGCCGTTTTGCGCTTTCCAAGCCAAGGAGCAATCGCTACCATGACAACACCTATCCACTTTGTTCAGTTTCTTGCACGACCGGTCTCAACCACAAGCAGCGTGCAGACTTCAAGCCCAGGTTTAGGTAAAGCGCTTGTCCTTGGACAAGCTCTTGTTGGTTATGGAGTCAGTGTGTTCGTTTCCGGTTGTTGCGCGATACAGCGCCGCACTTTCGCGGTGGGAATCAATACGGAGGAATGCAATGAGTAAGCAGAAAGCAGTCCAAGCAAGCCAAGGTCCAATCGATGTTGCCGCTATCCGTGCAGCTGCCAAGAAGTTTGTGGACGACGGGGCGGTGGCATCCGGCTACAAGGGTAATCGTGAAGAAATCATTCAGATGCTCAATGAGGCCCTGGCCACCGAGCTGGTCTGTGTGATGCGCTACAAGCGCCACTATTTCACCGCTACCGGCTTGAACAATGAGCCTATCAAAGCCGAGTTTCTGGAACATGCCCAGCAAGAAGCCGAGCATGCCGACCGCATTGCCGAACGTATTGTGCAACTGAACGGCGAGCCGGATTTCAACCCGGCCAATCTGGTCCAGCGTAGCCATGCAGAGTACGACGATAGCGACGATATCAAATCCATGATTCGCGCCAACCTGATTGCCGAGCGTATTGCGATCGAGTCCTATCGTCAGATGATCGAGCGCATTGGCGACACCGACCCGACCACTCGCCAGATGCTGGTTGAAATCATGGCGGTGGAAGAAGAGCACGCCGACGATATGGGCGATCTGCTGGATATCTAAGTAAGTTGCGCAGGTGCTCACCAAAACCCCGGTATTTTCCGGGGTTTTTTTCTGCCTGAATTCTGAAAAGGAGTACAGTAGCGGCTTTCCTACCTATCGGTAGGTAGTTTTGATTGACGTCGCTATATACGGGGGTGTGAGCGTGTTTGAATTTCTGTTCTTCCGCACTGTAGAGGGTGTGACATGAGCGAGCTGTCACGTGCCAGAAGCCTGGCCTGGCCCTTGATCTTGTTGCTGGCCTTGTTGACGGCATTGGATGCCATGGCCATTGATATGTATTTGCCGGGCATGCCTGCTATCGCGCAGGAGCTGGGGGCTTCCCCCGGCCGGATTCAGCAAACCTTGTCGGTGTTTCTGGCAGGCCTGGCCTTGGGCCAAGGTATTTACGGCCCTTTGCTGGATCGCTTCGGGCGTCGAGTGCCTTTGCTGCTGGGCGTGGTTATTTTTGTGGTGGGCTCGGTTTTTGGCGCTTTGGCCACATCGGTTGAAGCCTTGTTGGCGGCGCGTTTTATCCAGGCGTTAGGCGCCGCAGCGGGCTTGGTCACACCGCGTGCCATTGTGGCGGACTTGTGCGATGTAAAAGAGTCGGCAAGCATCTTTTCCCTGCTGATGCAGGTGATGATGATTGCACCGATTGTGGCCCCCATTCTGGGTGCCTACCTGTTGAGCCATGCAGACTGGCGTGCCATTTTCTGGATGCTGGCGGCATTAGGGATGATGGGGCTGCTCTGGGGACTTAAAGCCATACCGGATTCGCTGCCCGTGAGCCAGCGTGTGCCTTTGAACCCCGGTCATATTGTTCGCGCCTACGGTCGCGAGCTGGGTAACAAGGCTTTCATGGCATATACCGGCTCCGGTGGTTTCGCACTGGCAGCCTTGTTTGTCTACATCAGCGGCTCGGCTTTTGTGTTCACGCAGCATTTTTCCTTGTCGCCGGCCGTATTCAGCTATGTGTTTGCCGGTAACTCGGTGGCGCTGGTTCTGGGTGGGGTCGTCAGCAATTATTTGTTGAAGGCCGGGATGCCCACCTCTCGCGTGCTGGCTTTGGGACTGATTGTCCATACGGCCTCGGCTCTGCTCCTGTATGTGGTGGTGCAAGCTGATGTCGCGGGCCTGATTCTGTATGCCGCCTTGATTGCTGTTTCGGTGGGCTCTTTAGGCATGGTGTTTGGCAACGTGACGGCCTTGACCATGGATGTGGCTGGCCCACAGGCTGGGACGGCTGCAGCCTTGATGGGCATGTTCCATTACCTGATTTCGGCGGTGGTGGGCTATATCGTCAGTCTGGCTGTGCCTGGGCCGCAGGTTTTGCCTGTGGCAATTGGTGGCTGCGGTCTGTTGGCTATTGTTCTGTATGTTCTGGCTGGCCGTTGCCGCACGGTGACCCGATCAGTCAGTGAGCTGGGGGTTGTAAAATAGGCAGTTGCTGCGGGCCGCGAAAGCGGCCCTGATCATTGGCCTTTGACTGAGAGCTGTTGGACTGTGAGCAAAACCACGACTGAAAAACTGCAGGATGCCGCGTTGGCGCGCTTTGCTGTTCAGGGCTTTGATGCCACCACCATGAACGAGATTGCCGCTGATGTCGGCATCAAGAAGCCCTCGGTCTACGCCCATTTCCGCAACAAGGACGAGCTGTTTCTGAACCTGATTCCGAAGATTGTGGACGATGAGCTGAACCACGCCCGTCAAGTTCTGCAGGGAGGCGATGACATCAAGGAGCAGTTGCGAGCGTATCTGGAAGGGATACAGGAGCGCTTTGAGCAATCACATCAAGTACGCTTCTGGATTCGCACCTTGTTTGCGCCGCCTGTGCATTTGTACGATGTGGTGATGCAGCCCATGCATGTGTTCATGGACGATCTGGAACGCATCATCCATCAAGCCTTGGCACAGTCCGCTTTGGCCAAATCGGAAACAGGTTTGAGCGTGGAGACCCTGGCCATGACGTACATGGCCTTGATCGACAGTCTGCAAAGCGAGCTTCTGTTTGGTGGTGCGCACAAATACCAGCGGCGTCTGGCATCGGTCTGGAGGGTATTTGAGGCGGCCTTGAGAGCAGGCCGCCCGGCCTGATCAGGTTTTCTCGCCGTTCTGGGCGTCCTGATAGGCTTTGGCTGCATTGTGCACGTGTTGGGTGGCCAGCAGGTTGGCCAGATCACCATTACCGGCCACAACCGCATTGAGGATCTGGGAGTGATCTTCCCAGTTTTGGCGGATGCGCTGCAAATTGCTGGGCGCAAATAACAGGGCGGTGCGGTCACGCAGGGAGCGCATGAGCTCGGTCAGAACAATATTGCCCGACATGGTGGCCAGGGTTTCATGAAACTGGCGGTTCAGGGATTTGAGCAAATCCAGATTGCCGGCATCCATGGCTTCATGGCCCTGGCTCAGAATGGTTTGCAGCTTTTCGATATTGGCTGGGTCCCGGCGTTGGGCGGCCAGTTTTGCATTCAATCCTTCGAGCGTGGCGCGCACTTCAGCCATGTTGTAGGCAATCTCGGTCGACAGGATAGCCACTGAGGCCCCACGTCGTGGTTCGATCGTGACCAGACCTTCTGAGGCCAGCTCGCGCAGGGCTTCCCGTACCGGAATACGCGAGACGCCCAGTTCGCTAGCCAATTTACCTTCTACAAGGCGATCCCCCGGATGAAATTCTCCGCTCAAGATGCGCTCGCGCAATTGGTCACGGATAACCGCAAACAATGACGCATGTTGATCGCCCAAGCGACGGCTTTCCGCGCCGGAAAGGGTGTTGGGAAGGCTGAAACTGGGGATATTCATGGTGCGACCTGTGCAATTGGGCAAAAGGGCCAGCCACGATTATACGGTGTGAGCGCATTTTTCTGAATATGGTATACAGTTTGCGGCCTAAGCATCCTCATCACACGCTGCGGGCGATCAAGACCACGGCGCTTAGCGAACAAATCCCCAATAGCAGTCTACGCATTAGCGGCATGCTGACTTTATGACGCCATCGTCCTGATAAGGCGAAGCCCAGCAGCATGAAGGGGTAGAGCACAATGCTGAGCATTGCCTGTTGCCAGGAGAACAGGCCAGCCACCATAAGCAGGATCAAGGACAGGCTTGCCCCTAAAAACAGAATAAGACCCAATGAGGCGCGTAGTTGTGCAGGAGCCAGATTTTGCATGGCAATTGCCAGAGCGGGAGCGCCTACCGAGGTCAGGGTTCCCATAATGCCCGAGGCAATGCCCGCCAGGATCATGTTTCGTTTGGAAGGCAGGATGCGCAAGCCCCAGGCACTCAGTGCGACTGCGGCCAGAATGGCCAGGGCAAAACCCAGATTCACCGCCTCTATGGGTAGTTGTGTCATGGCCAGTATGGCAATGATCGATCCGGTGGCACGGCCACCCAGTGCACAGACAACCACATCGGGCACGATATGTTGACGCTCTCGCAAGGCCGCCAGCAAAGAGACGCTGCCACCCAAGGCCAGTAGAGGGCCTGGAACCAACTGCGGAAATATCAAGGCGGCAATCGGCGCGACCAGCATTGCAAACCCAACTCCGCCAACGCCTTGCAAAAAGGCGGCCAACACAACCAGCAAGGCCATGAGCAGCCAGGAGAGCGGGTCCACCAGATCAATCAAAGCCGCCATAGTTTCCTCTTCATTTGTATAAGGTATTCAATCTAAGTGTTTCAAACATAAAACTCTTAGAGTTTTCCCCAGTTTTTGATAGTTTTTTCTGATTCGAAATCACAATTGAAGATAGTATACCGTTTCAGATGTGCTCTATATTCAGAAAAAAGAGAAGGAAGGGGGATACATGCAAAGCGACGTGGTGCTCAGTGCGGCGCACTGGGCTTATTTGATCAGCGTTCTGGTCATCATCATTACGATGATTTTCCGGGCCAATGTGGTGGTGCCATCGGTTATTGGCACCTTGGCGGTCGTCACCGCCATGACTGGCAGCCCTATCCAAGGCTTCATCAGTATTTTTTCAGCCAGCTTTGTGGCGGCCCAGGAACTGTTCAATATTTTCCTGGTAATCACGTTCATGACTGCCCTGCTGAACTCGTTAAAGAGGCTGGAGGCCGATGTGAAGATGGTGGCCCCCTTCCGCAAGGTCATGGTCAATAGTGCCTCGTCCTTTCTGATGATTGCGGCGGCTACCTACTTTATTTCCCTGTTCTTCTGGCCCACACCCGCTGTACCTCTGGTGTCGGCCATTTTGCTGCCGGCGGCGATTGCGGCTGGCTTGCCTCCCCTGGTCGGGGCGATGGCTATCGCCATCTGTGGGCAGGGCATGGCGCTATCGTCCGACTACATCATTGGCGTTGCTCCTGGCATCAGCGCCAAGGCAGCCGGTGTCGGAGCCGATGTTGCCGTGCTGGCGGATCGTGCGCTGGTGCTTTCCTGGATTACCGGTGGCGTTGCGCTGACGTTGACATTTTTGCTGATGCGCCGCTATTTCAAACCGGCAGATAGCCGTTTGCTGGATGCCTGGATGCGCCAGGCGCCGGATAGCACCCTGGATGAAGTGGAATCCCAAGGCACGTATGA
This sequence comes from Alcaligenes sp. Me129, assembly GCF_050487245.1. Classification (NCBI taxonomy): domain Bacteria; kingdom Pseudomonadati; phylum Pseudomonadota; class Betaproteobacteria; order Burkholderiales; family Alcaligenaceae; genus Alcaligenes; species Alcaligenes sp. Me129. The sequence goes on along the minus strand of NZ_JBKQGX010000017.1, from coordinate 33,791 downwards.
CAAGGCTGAGATTGCTCGTGGCACGGCGGGTAATGAACACACGGTGCATCCCGGCCTGAGCCCCAAGGAAGAGCGCTATTCGCGCATTCTGGCCTGGATTACGCCACTGGCGTTTCTGGCGGTGATTGGCATCATGCTGTTGCCCCGCTTTATCCCGTCCTTGCCTGTCCTGCGGGGTGGCGACGCCGCCGGTTTGGTAGGGGGCGTGGCCTTTGTGTTGATGATGATTGCCACCTGTATGGCAGAAGGGCCGCGCCGCATGCTGGACACCTGCCCGGATCATATGACCGATGGTTTTGTATTCGCCTTTCGCGCCATGGGTTCGGTGCTGCCCATTGCCGGTTTCTTCTTCCTGGGCGCCAGTGAAGCAACGTCTGCCATTTTGGGCACCCCACTGGAACAAACACCCAGTCTGCTGTTCGAGCTGATCTCGGCGGGGCAGCATCTGATTCCGGACAATCATTTTCTGGTGGCTTTTGGTGTTCTGTTGGTGGGCATGATCTCGGGCATTGATGGCTCGGGCTTCTCGGGCCTGCCATTGACAGGAACCCTGGCCTCGGCCTTGAGCCCGGTATCCGGGCTGGAGGTTGAAACCTTGGCTGCGGTAGGACAGATCGGTGCTATCTGGACGGGCGGTGGCACTTTGATTGCCTGGTCTTCATTGATTGCCGTGGCGGGCTTTGCCCGAGTGCATGTGCTGGATCTGGTGCGAGCCCTGACGGTTCCTGTGCTGGCGGGGATGGCCCTGTCAACAATTTGCGCTGTGCTGGTGTTCGGATGAGCGATATGAGTACGACAGCCTATCGCGCCGGTGAAAAGCAGGGCTTGGGGAAACATTGGGCCGTTGCTGCCGGGCACCCCTTGGCGGTGCGGGCCGCGCAGGCCATGCTGGAACTCAAGGGTAGTGCAGTGGATGCGGCTATTGCTGCCGATGCTGTCATGGGGGTTGTCGAACCTATGGCGACAGGCATTGGTGGCGATCTGTTGGCCATGATTGCATCGCCCGACAGTATGCCAGTGGCTTATAACGGCAGCGGAGCGGCGCCCCTGCTGTTGAAGGCTGAGCATGTTCAGGCTTTGCCTGGGGGACGAATTCCGGAGCGTCATGTGTTGTCCATTACCACGCCTGGCCTGGTGCGAGGGTGGTGGGATATGCACCAGCGCTATGGCCGTCTGGACTGGGCCTGCTTGTTTCAGCCTGCCATTCAGGCAGCGCGGGAAGGTTTTGCGGTAGCGCCGGTGGCGGCGCGTGAATGGCAAATTTTTGATTTTGTACTGCACCGCGATCCCGTGTGTGCCGCCCTTTATAGGGCGGGCAAGCCTCCCAAGGCGGGGGAGCAATACCTGAACCCAGAACTGGCAGCTGTCTTGCAGGACATCGCCACGCAAGGCCCCGATGCCTTCTATCTGGGGCGTCCCGCGCAGCAGGCAGAGCAGGCAATGGAGCAGGTACAGGGGCTGTTGAGGGCTGAGGACTTTCGCCGCCATAAAGGGTTCTTTTGCGAGCCTGTCAGCGCATCGCTGGGGGAGTTCAGTCTCTATGAATGTCCCCCCAACACGCATGGGGTGGCAGTCCTGGACGCCGTGCAAAGTGCCTGGAAACGCCCGGTTGACCAGGATGCGGCGGAGCTGGAACTGGTCAAGGCGACCGAAGCGGCGATGGTTCAGGCTTCACGGGTCGTGTGTGATCCGGCAGGCAATACGGTCTGCACGGTTGTGGTCGATGCAGACGGGTTGGCGGTTACGTTCATGTCCAGCATCTTCAAACGGTTTGGGTCAGGCTATGCCGTGCCCGGCTGTGGGTTTGTGCTGCAAAACCGGGGGTTCGGTTTCTCCGAGCCAGGGCATGTGAATGGCCCGGGGCCGGGCAAACGGCCCTATCACACGGTGGTCCCGTCTTTGGCCTTGAAGTCCGGCCAGTTCCATATGGGACTGGGCGTGGTGGGCGGCTTGATGCAACCCCAAGGGCAGATACAGATATGGACCCGTGTTTTGCGCGATGGCTGGCCTTTGGATAAAGCGATGTTTGAACCGCGCTGGCGTCTGGAAGGGGCCGGGCGTCTGGCCCTGGAGGACGGTTTTGATGCGAACCGTACAGCTTTTTTGCGTGAGCACGGGTATGTGCCGCCTGATAAAGGCGTAGGCGAACTGGCTGGCCGCAGCGACTTTGGCGGGGCTCAGGCGGTTGAGCGCTTGGCAGACGGCCGTTTGCAGGCTGTTTCTGACCCTCGTAAGGATGGTTGCGTGGCGCTGGCCTGATAATCGGGCAGGGTTATTCCCTACTTTCTAAAATAGTAGACGGTATACAATATACTTAAATAATCCAAACCTCATCTTTCGTCGGCTGCTGTCAGGGCGACGTCTTTCAACAAGGAAACAGTCATGGAAAAACTGCTGAATCGCGATGAATTTCGCACCGCATTGGAAACCGCCATTAAAGGGAAAAGTGCCAATACTTCCCCTTTCAGCATTGCCTGGGCCAGCGGCAAATTAAGCCGTGAGCATCTGGCTCGCTGGGCTGAAAACCACTACCACTATGTCGGCCCTTTTGCTGACTACCTGGGCTATCTGTATGCCCGCACCCCCGCCGAATACGTAGAAGCCAAAGACTTCTTGCTGGCCAATATGTATGAAGAGGAAATTGGGGGTGACCGTCACACAGACCTGTTGATCCGCTTTGGCGAAGCGTGTGGCACGACACGGGCTCGGATCGAAGATCCTGACAATATGAATGCCACCACCCGCGCCTTGCAGGCCTGGTGTTACGCCATTGCCATGCGTGAAGACCCCGTTGTTGCCGTTGCAGGGCTAGTCGTGGGCCTGGAGTCTCAGGTGCCCTCCATTTACCGCAAGCAGACACCAACCCTGCGTGAAAAATACGGCTTCACCGATGAAGAAGTGGAGTTTTTCGATCTGCATATCGTGTCCGACGAGATTCATGGCGAGCGCGGCTACCAGATCGTTCTTGAGCATGCCAATACCGTAGAGCTGCAACAGCGTTGTCTGCGTATCTGCGAAATTGGTGCCGAGATGCGTCTACTGTATACCACCTCCTTGTACAACGATTACGTCAGAGACGAAATCAGCCTGCAAGAACTGCAGCTGGAAGCAGCCTGAGCCAGACAGCCGAGCGGGCAGATGGGCTGCCCGCCGACCTAGAAACAAGGAAGTACAGCGGTGGACAATCTCAAGGACGTCGTTTTCGACAATTACATTGATGGGCAGTGGCTGCCCAGCCAGAGCGGGCGTACGCAGCCCAATCTGAATCCGGCCGATCGTGATGATGTAGTGGGGGCTTTCCCATTGTCCACGGCTGAGGACGCAAAGGCGGCTGTTGCAGCTGCTCAGGCTGCCTTTGCAGGATGGCGAGCCACGCCTATCTCCGCTCGAGCTCGTGTGCTGAATGCGGCGGCAGCCTGGCTTGATGCCAATGTGGACCGTATCGCTCAGGGCCTGACGCGAGAAGAGGGCAAAACGCTGGCGCAAAGCAAGATGGAAGTCGGGCGCTCGGCCCAGACCTTGCGTTTTTATGCGGTTGAAGGCCAGACCTATACCGGCGAGACCTTCCCCCAGGATGATGCGCAGCAACTGGTGTACACCCAGCGTGAACCATTGGGCGTGGTGTCCGTGATTGCGCCCTGGAATTTCCCTATCTCCATCCCGGCACGCAAAATTGCCCCCGCCTTGATCACCGGTAATACCGTCGTGTTCAAACCTTCATCCGACACACCTTTGACGGGCTATTACCTGTGCGAAGCCTTTGCGCAAGCCGGGATTCCGGCGGGTGTGCTGAATCTGGTGCATGGCAGGGCCAGTGAAGTGGGGCCCACGCTGGTGCAATCTCCTCAGGTACGCGCTATTTCGTTTACTGGCTCGACCCAGGCGGGTGAAGACATTTGTCGTCAGGCCCGCATGAGCACCCGGACTCAAATGGAGCTGGGTGGCAAAAACCCCTTAATTGTCATGGAAGACGCCGACCTGGATCTGGCCGTCAAACTGGTGGTTCAAGGCGGATTCTCCTTGAGCGGCCAGGCCTGCACGGGAACCAGCCGCGTGCTGGTGCATCGTCAGGTCAAAGAAGAATTCACGCGGCGCCTGGTAGAGAAAGTCAGCGCTTTGAGCGTGGGTAATGGTTTGAATGGCAACCCCGATCTGGGCCCGATTGCCACCGAAAGCCAGTTGGAAAGCATTCTGGAATATGTGGCCATCGGCAAGCAGGAAGCCACCCATTTACTGGGCGGCGAACGTTTGACTGAAGGTGACTACGCACGGGGCCTGTTCATGCGTCCGGCTTTGTTCACAGACGTGACCCAGCAAATGCGTATTGCCCGCGAAGAGATTTTTGGCCCGGTGATTGCCTTGCTGGAAATCGATTCCTACGAGCAGGCACTGGCCATGGCCAATGACACCGAATACGGCTTGTCTGCCGCCATTGTGACGCGCAGTGCTGAATATGCGCATCGCTTTGCCAATGACATTGAAGCCGGGACAGTCAAGATCAATCGCACCACAACCGGCAACTTGATCAATGCTCCCTTTGGTGGACTGAAACAGTCCAGCACCTCCACTTTCCGCGAGTCGGGCCGGGCGGGCCTGGAGTTCTATACCCAGATCAAGACCGTGTATCGCGGTATCTGAATTTTATTAACCCGAAATACTGAGAAGACATATGAAAAAGATCCTACGTCTCGAACAGCGCGAAGCGCGCTTGATGGTGGACGCGGCGATTGCCAAATCCAAGGAGATTGGCGTGCTGGAGACCGTTTGCGTGGTTGACGAGGGGGGCTACCCCATCGTGATGGAGCGCATGGATGGGGCACGTATTACCGGCGCCCAGATTGCCTGGAACAAGGCGTTTACCGCTGCAGGCCACAAGCGCTCCACCCATTTGTTCACCACGCCGCCTAATGGCCCCGCCTTGCCGGGTAACGAAGCCTTCGGGATTCAGTTGAGCTTTGAAGGTCGCTTTGCTGCTTTTGTAGGCGGCTACCCCATCGTGGTCAACGGCGAAGTCATTGGTGGCATAGGCCTGAGCGGTGGTAACGGCGAGCAGGATACGGCAGCCGGTGTTGCTGGCTTGCAGGCCTTGGCCGAGGCCTTGAAGGCAGAGGGTCTGGACGTGCTGGTTCAGGCGGACATCAAGAAATAGTGGCATCAGGAGGACGGGTCATGGCCCATCGTGTCGATATCAAGGAAACTGGCGAGCAGTTTTGGGTAGAACCGCAAGAGACCATCTTGCAGGCCGCCCAGCGCCAAGGCGTGCGCATTTATAGCGACTGCGAGTTTGGTGGCTGCGGGACCTGCCGCATTCAGGTCACCCGTGGGAAGGTTTGTTATGAGGATGACTGCCTGCCCATGAGCATTGCTGATGAAGAACACGAGCAGGGCCATGCCGCCGCCTGCCAGGCACGGCTCGATGCCGATATTGAGATCAGTCTGGCCGCACATCGAGATGACTTGCCTGAAACCCGGCAAGTCCGGGCGCAGGTTCACAGCGTGGAAAGGGCATGTCAGGGGATCTGGCGTCTGATTTTACAGTTGCCGCAGGACGTGCAAGTGTCGTTCCGTCCAGGTCAGTATCTGAACATCTTGTTCGAGGACGGGCGTGCACGCAGTTTTTCCATGGCCAATGCCGATGCCGAACAGGGGCGCATTGAATTGCATGTGCGGGAAGTGGAGGGTGGGCGTTTCACCCAGGTATGTTTGCCGACCCTGAAAGCCGGCGACGAGCTGCTGCTGGAACTGCCCTTGGGCGTGTTCTATTGGCGTGAGCGCGACTGGCGACCCATGGTCATGGTGGCAACCGGAACTGGCATTGCCCCCATCAAGGCGATTCTGGAGTCCTTGCTGGACAAGGATGATTGCCCGCCTGTCAGCCTGTATTGGGGAATGAATCGGCCCGAAGACCTGTATCTGGCCCAGGAGATTGCATCTTGGGCTGAGCGCTTGTGCGAGTTCCGTTTTGTCCCTGTGCTCTCCCATGCTGACGAGAGTTGGCAAGGCGCGCGCGGCTATGTGCAGCAACAGGTGTGCCGGGATGAACCTGATCTGTCAGAGCATGCCATTTACTTGTGTGGCTCGCCCGTGATGATTGAGCAGGCCCGTGGTTTGTTCAAGGAGCATGGCGCCAATGAGCAGTTCATGTATGCCGACGCCTTCAACTTTCAGTCTGATCCCAGCTCGGCAGAGCCTTCTCTTGTCTAGGCTCGGTGGGGGAGTTGGTCCTGACCGGCTTCGGGGTCGCGCTTCTTGCGGCCGCCAAACAGTTCAGTTAATGAGGGCAGGTTGATGAGCGGGATACGACGGCGCAGATGCTTGCGCTTTGCCAAGTGTGGCAGCAACTGCTCGCCGACGGGACGCTGCAGATAGCGAAGTTCGACGGGGGTTTTCATGATGATCTCGTTAATGGGTTTGAATTGAATTAAGTATACCGCAATAGGGGTTTCTACTCAAATTGACGGATATTTGTGTCTAAAAACAAGAAAAACTGTTGCTTGAAGGTTGCGGTTTTTATCTTGGTATACCGTTTTTGGTTTTTCAGGCGGTCAGGGCTCGCAATCCGGTCGCATTATTGGCAGCCAGCAGGAGGTTTCATGCCAACCATTACTTTTCATAAAAACGGCCAGACGCATGTGGGTGAGGTGCAGGAGAACACCAATCTGGTGGTCCGGGCGGGTATCAAGCAATTTCCCTTTCCGCATTTGACCTACGGTTGTGGCATGGGCAAGTGCGCTAAGTGTGCCTGCCGTGTTCTGGAGGGGGGCGAGCATTTGCCAGCGGCCAACTGGAAAGAGAAAAAACAATTGGGCGAGCGACTCGATCAGGGCTGGCGGCTGGCCTGTCAGCTATGGATTAATCAGGACATCGTTCTGGAGCAAGCTGAAACACAGGAGGTGCAGTGATGTATGTGGTGCTGACCAGCAAGCCAGGGGAATACCGCACGGAACCGGGCGTGGGCGTGGAAATGGTGGCGGCCTATGAATACCATTTTCAGGGTCGTTTCAAGGCGGTGTTTGCCATTGCGCGTATTCAGGAAGGCTCGCGCGTTCGCATTGTGGAAGAGACTCCAAATGGCACGATCAATGACATCCCTACCCGGCAAATGGAAAAGTTTGCAACAGTCGAACAGGCTTATGAAGAACTGGCCGGATTGACGCACTTTGGCAGCATACAAGCCGAATTGCGTCAGTGTGAGCTTGACGGTCACCAGGCAGGGGCACAGACCCCGGCACAGCAGCAATCCTGAGGTAGCAGAATATGGTTCAGATTACATTTGCGTCGAATAATGATTTGGTGGTGTCTGCCGCCGAGAACAGTAACTTGCTGCGGGTTTCCATCCGCGAGCGCGGTGGCATCCCGTTCAAATGCGGGGGCGGGATCTGCGGCACCTGCAAGTGCCGAATTACGGAAGGGCTGAGCAATACGGATGAGGTCAAGGCCAAGGAACACAAGCATTTGTCCGAGCAGGATCTGGCAGAGGGTTTTCGTATGGCGTGCCAGACCTTTGTTCGTGGTGACGTTACGGTGAGCTGGTAAAAGGAGCGGCCATGCTGCATTTGACCGATCAGCAACTACACGAGCTGCTTGATGCGCCTGCCGTACAGGAGGTGCTGGAGCAGGCTTTCATCGAGTTTGGACAGGGCCAGGCGGCCCAGCAGCGTCGTGTGCGCACGCAGGTGGGCGATACCCGCTTGTCGACCTTGGGGGCGGTCATTCCAGGCCAGCAAGTGGCTGGCGCAAAGATTTATACGACCGTGCATGGCGCATTCAATTTTGTCATTGTGCTGTTTGATGCACTGAGCGGACAGGCTTTGGCCACCTTGGATGCTGGCGCGATCACGCAATGGCGTACTGCAGCCTGCTCGGTACTGGCAGCACAGCGTGGCGCCAATCCCCATTCGCAAACCTTGGGAGTGCTGGGTCTGGGTGCCCAGGGGATGGCGCATGCCCTGCAGTTTTGCCAGACCTTTGATTTGCAACGTGTGCTGGTGTGGAGCCCGAATGTCGATGAGAAGCGCTGCCACCAGCTGGAGCTGGAGTGTGGTGTGCCTGTGCGAGCCGCCCGAGCGGAAGAGATCGCCGCACAGGCGGATATTCTGGTCACGGCCAGCCGCGGTCGCGATCCCTTGTTTGATGGACGCAGTCTGAAGCCAGGCTGCTTCGTCGCGGCCGTTGGCTCCAGTTTGCCAACGGCGCGGGAATTGGATGATGCCTGCCTGCAGCGGGCAGGCAAGATTGTGGTGGAGTGGGGGGAGCAGACTCTCGCGGAGGCGGGGGACCTGATTCTGGCCGCGTCCAATTGCGGCGTTTCGGACAAGTTGTGCGAGTTAAGCGATTGGTTGCAATTAGACCGGGGACAAGGCTACGACGCACAGGGAATTTGCGTGTATAAATCAGTGGGTGTGGCGATTGAAGATATTGCCGTCGCTGGATTGGCGTATCGCCGTCATCAGCTTGGCAAGACAGCGCAGGAGGCGCTTGCCGCACACTGAAAAACGACAATAATTCAAGCATGTTGGGGGTAGGCAATGGGGATGGCAGGCTTTTCTTCTTTAGGCGAATTCAAGCAGGCACTGACCCGGGACTACAACCGCATCAACAGCAGTATTTTTGCATCAGGTGTCGTGACGCTGAAGATTGATGTGCTGGAGGATCGGATCAGCATGTTGGCGGTTCATAAACGCCAGCCTGCCTTGCAGACGTTGAGCCGTGAAAATGCACATATTGCTGATCTGGCGGATCTGTATCTGATCAAGGCCTTCAAAAAGGAGATGAAGCAGGTTTTGGTGGACGAATATGGGCTGGATGTGGTGGCCATATTCAAGGACTACGACGCCGCGGCGCAATTGTCTTCCACCATGGTGTTGTTGCAAAAAGGAGTGTGAATGCAGTGGCATTGGTGAGAACCGTTGCCCTGAATTCCGAACCGATAAAAAGAAGCTGACTGGTAGACAGTCTTGTTGTCCTTCCGTCCGCAGTGGATTGCCTGATGTGCAATTTGCCCTGGAGCCAAGCCCAGGCCCTGACAGGTCCGCTTGGGGAAGTTGCCGACAGGAAGTGCTCGCATACCGCCGGCCTCGGACTCTGGGATACCCCAGGGTTCGAGGCCGGCTTTTTATTTGGAGACAAAATCATGGCCTATGTAGCCGATTTGCTGGATGCATTGAACGTAATCACGGGGGGACGCATGGTGTCCTGTATGGATGAGGTCAAATGCGGCCACCATCCCTTCGTGATCTGGAAGTCCTCTGGAATTTACGGCAAGGAAGTACTGGAAATCCCAGGCTTGATTCATGGGGACCCTAACAAGGAAGTGCGCAAGGTGGCGGTGTGCATGACCATGTCCGAATTGAGCATTGAGCTGGCGGGCGCAACCGGGGTGGACGCCATTGTTGCGCATCATCCGATCGCGGATGCCGCCAGTTGCGGGGGCGTGACCCTGAAGGATTACCTGGACCTGTATGGGGTGGCTGCCCTGGAGTGTCATGAGGCGTTTCATGGTTTGCATCCGGGCATCGCGTATCTGCATGGCCACAAAGTCGCTAAAAGCGATATTGCCTATGGAGGCATTCATGGCAATGTGATGTTCGTGGGCGAACCATTGGATGGGGTGAGCACTTTGGGCGACATGCTGGATCGGCTTGACGGCTTCATGGGGCTGGATCTGGAGGATCAGGTCTTGCAGGCCGAACGCCGCATCAAGGGCAATGAAAACATTCTGGAGACCAGCACCTTGACGCGTGGTGCGATTCGGCTAGGGGAGCGCAACAGTCGCGTCGGGCGTATTTTGCACATTTTTCCGCATACGGGATTCAGCCCTGACCATCTGCGTCAGGCGGTGGCCGAGAACCCGGGCGTTGACACGGTGCTGGCCTCTATCAGCCGGGTCTACGACGGTCATGCGCTTATCGAATGTGCTCGTGAATTGGGTCTGAATTTCCTGGTGGGCAATAGCCACGTGCTGGAGATCCTGGAGAATGGCCTGCCCTTGGCCTATGCCTTGAGTGCCTTGCTCGATGGCGTCGAGGTGGTCATGTTCCGTGATCGGGTGACGTCTACGCCTGTGCACCAGGTGGGTGGGGCCCGCCTGCGTGAATACGCCCAGCATTTTTCGACCGCCCACCTGATGGGCAAGAACGTGTTGAGCTTCCAGTAGGTCCAGCTTCCTGAACGGAGAGAGACATGGATAACAAAACAATAGAAATAGACAAAGTAGTGCATGTAGCGCCTGCGGGCCGTCGGCCCATGGAGCGTATCGAGGCGGTGGGCCTGGGCTTGCTGCTGCTCGCCATGCTGACGCTGTTTTTCTTTCCCGCTACCTTGTCGGGCGCGTTTGATACGGTGCTCAACAAGGTCAAGCCCGTGGTGGTGGATGTATTTTTGACCGGGCAGGTTGGGGTGGCTGTCATTATCAGCGTCATCATTGGACGCTTGCTGGAGCGTTTGGGTTTTACCGATGCCATGATGCGAGTGTTCATGCCGGCGATGCGGGCCATTGGAATCAATCCGGCCGTCATTATTCCCAGCGTGTACAACATTTTTGGCGATATCAACGCCGCTGGTCGTATTTCGGGGCCTTTGTTGCGGCAGGCTGGTGCAACAAAGGACGAGCAAAAGATTGCGGTAGCCACGATGGTGCAGTCTCAGCAGTCGTTCTCCACGTTCATGCTGGGCATGATGGCTTTGACCTTTGCCGGGGTGAATGTCTTTGCCGTGGTGCTGATTGCGATCTTCGGCCCCTTGTTGCTCTCCCCCTTATTGCTGTCGCGGCTGGTCTACCGCAATGTTCGTTCGGTGGATTTGCTGGCAGCCCCCCGTTTCACGCCGAATATCGATTTTGCGCCCATGCTGTTCAAGGCTGCCCGCGAAGGGGTGGAATTGTTGCTGCTGATCCTGATCCCGGCTGTGGCCCTGGTGTTCTGTGTCATTGGTTTGCTTGAACATATCGGCATTTGGGCACCTATCAGTGATGTACTTGAACGCGGTTTGCTTGCGCTGAATATTCACCCTGAAACCGGCGTGCTGGCGATGCTGGTCAGCCCCACCTTGGCAATGGGCAAGTTGCAGGCGATGGCTTCCACACTGGATCCATCTCTGGTGGTGGGTTCCTTCGTGCTGGCTTCTTCGGGATTGCCGCTGTCGGCCGTCTTTGGGCAGATTCCGGTGGTCTGGGCTGAATGCTCGGATCTGAATGAAAAAGAAGTCATGCTGGCCGCCGTTCTGGGCATTGTGATGCGCTTGTTGACGGCAGTGGTACTGGCTGTGTTTCTCACGCCTTTGATTGTCTGAGTTCCTGTTTGTAGTTCCCCCCACTTTAGGAGCGCTGATGTTGGCGCTCTTTTTTTATTTTGTCTGTTTTCTCCAGGCGTGGTGACTGCCATCGAACTGCCATAAAACTGTAACAGGGCTGAAAGAACACTTGTTTAACCTGAGCCTGTCGTAGTCTTTTTAAGGCAGGGCACCTCGGTGACTCTGGTTCTTTAAGTTGATGCCTTTTTCTGTCCGGCAGCGTGCGCTGCGGCCCATTGCGCTTATTGATGCTTTGCTTTTGTGTCCGGTGTTGCGCCGTGCTGCAAAGCAGGATGCCGGGTGTGGCTTGGCGATGTATTGGCCTGAATGCCTTGTAGGGGACGGAGCATGAACCAGACCCTGGTGACGGTGTTAAGCGGCTATGGAGGCAAAGCGCCAGCCGCCATTTTAGTGCAGGCATGTGGCTTGCGATTGCTGCTGGATGCCGGCGGGCCTTTGTATCCTGGGCAGGTGTGCGACTGGTATCAAGGGCTGGAGGTGGATGCCATTTTGGTGACGCATGATCACCAGGATCATATTGGCTCCTTGTCCAAGCTGCCTGAACACATACCTGTTTATGCCACGGCCTCTACGGCGCGCAGCCTGCCTGCTGGGCGGATCTGGCGTGAGCTGCCAACCCGTGGCACGACCTATATCGGCGATATTGCCGTGCGTACCGGCTTGTCCGGCCATGCTTTGGGGGGGGTCTGGCTGCATCTGGATGTGGGCGGTGGGCTGTTCTATAGCGGGGACTTTTCCTGCGAATCCTTGCTGTTCCCCTTCGATTTGCCGCCGCCCGCGTATCTGGCTTTGCTGGACGCATCTTACGGTTTGTACGATCAGTCTCATCACGTGGCCTGGAGCATTCTGGAGTCCTTGTTGGAGTCCCATCCCGCCTTGTTGCCCGTACCGCCGTCAGGTCGGGCGATAGAGATTGCCTTGTGGCGCCAGCAGCAAGGTTTTGAGGACTGGAGCATGGACGCGTCCTGCTACGAAAACCTGACCCGCATGATCAGCCAAAGCAGTGACTTGTTGTTGCCGGGTGTGCAGCAATCCTTGCGTGAGTTGATGCCGCGTGCGGCTACGTTTGATCCGCAAGCGCACCTGCTGCTGGCCGGTGAGCCGGACGGCTGTCAGGGCAAGGCAGGGGAGCTGATTCGGGAGCGTCAGGCACGGGCTGCGGACCCCAATGTCGAGTCTGGTGAACGCTTGTTGATTCACACCGGCTATGTGGCCCCACATGCACCACGTGGCACGCATACCCTTTGCTGGAATGTGCACCCGCGTTTGACGGATTTACGCTGGCTGGTGGATATGGTGCAGCCACGCTATTGCATGCCTTTGTTCACGCAAATGCATGATTTGCCGACCTGGCGCAATGTGATGGGACCGGCCCTGAGCCTGGAAGGTCACTGGGAACTGCCAGCGACCTCCGTAGGCGTGGTTTAAGCGGTGTAGCGCTCCAGCAAGGCCTCGCGTCGGGCGGGGCTGAGCTTTAAGGCGTTCTGAAAGAAGTTCTCCAGATTGCCGTACGTTTCATCAATCGTCTTGAAGGCGGTTTCCAGAAACTCGGGCTTGACGCCCCATAGAATATCCAGCACTTCGTCACTGATGCCACGGTTGTCGGGCAGATCAGGGCGGCGGAAGAATTGATTGGTCAGCAGATAGTCGTGCATGACGTCGTCAGGGTGCACCCCGGCAGCGCGGTGCAGCAGGGCGACGGCAAAGCCGGTGCGGTCTTTCCCTGCCGTGCAATGCATGACTACTGGCGTATCAGTTTGCAGCAGTTGATCAAAGACTTGGCCAAAGGTGGCGGCGTGTCCGGTCACAAATTCGGTGTAGGTCTTGTTCATGGTGCCGTGTGCCGCATCCACATCCACCTGACCTTTGGCCAGCATGTCCATAAAGTCCGGCAAGACGGTGGGCTCGACGGTCAGTGCGTGGCTGGTCAGAAAGCTGTACTGGTAAGGCGAGCGTTTGCGCTCGTGTGCTCCGCGAAAGTCCAGGGAGCGGGCAATGCCCAGCTCTTGCAGGGTGTCCAGGTCCTGGCTGCTCAGATCCGCCAAATGGTCTGAACGATAGACGCGACCCTTACGAAAGGAGCCGGAGTCTGTGGCATAGCCGCCTATATCACGGAAGTTGCTGGCCCCTTCTAAAGGGCAGGATAGGGAACTGGGCAGCGGCGATACGGACACGGCGGACTCCTGTTGAAACGGTGAAAGTCCCATGTTAACGGTCTTGGACGGGATCTGCATATGACAATGCGGTGACAGCTGGGGAGTGCGGGAGGACCGAAAGCACAATGAATGCAAGTGCACGGTTCTGTATCCTCAGAAAGCCATGTATATTCTTTGCTGGCAAGGCCCAGGCAGACAGGCTGGTACACCGCGTTCACGTTCTTGAGGCTTCGGTTTGCTGAAAATGTGAACAGACTTCAAGGTGACGCTGGCGTTTGACAGCCTGCACCGACTAGACAAGAACAGGTGCCGTGCCGAGCCAAGGGGGGGACAAGTCTGATGACGCATTCACGCATCGCTCGCGTGCTCATGTGCTGCAAAAAGAGCCCCAGGATATTGGCTAAAGTAGGCCCAAGGTATAAGGTCAATGGTTATTTGAATAGACCGGCGATCAGCCCGGGCGGCCCACAACCGTAATTTTTCAAGGAACAAGCATGTTTGAGCATTTGCAGGCCTATGGTGGCGATCCGATTTTCCGTTTGAACGAGGCATTTCACGCCGATCCGCGCGATCGCAAGGTCAACCTGACCATTGGTTTGTATTACGACGATCAAGGCCGTCTGCCTTTGCTGGATGTGGCTCGCCGGGCTGAAGAACAATGGGCGGCCAAGGGCCAGCCCCGTGGCTATCTGCCTATTGAAGGTTTGGCTTCCTACCGCAGCGCCGTGCAAAAACTGGTTTTTGGTGCCGACAGCAAAGTGCTGCAAGAAGGTCGTGTTGCGACCATTCAGACACTGGGCGGTTCGGGTGCCTTGAAAGTGGGTGGCGACTTCCTGCACGAAGCCTACCCCAATAGCGAAATGTGGATCAGCGATCCAGCCTGGGATAATCACCACTCCATCTTCCGTGGATCGGGCATTCCTACCCACACTTACCGTTACTACGATCCAGCCACGCGCGGTCTGGATTTCACCGGCCTGATGGAAGACATCTCCGTCCTGCCCGAGCACAGCATTGTCTTGCTGCACCCCTGCTGTCATAACCCCACCGGGGCTGATCTGAGCGACGAGCAGTGGCTGCAACTGATCCCTGTGCTGCAACAGCGCAAGCTGATCCCTTTCCTGGACATGGCTTACCAGGGCTTTGGCCGTAGCCTGGATGAAGACGCTTTCGCCGTGCGCGCCATGGTCGATGCTGGCCTGACGTTCTTGCTGGCCAACTCCTTCTCCAAAAACTTCTCCTACTACTCCGAGCGCTGCGGCGGCTTGTCGGTGGTGTGCCAGAGCGCGGATGAAGCTGATCGCGTTTTGGGTCAGCTCAAAGCCGTGGTGCGTCGCATCTACTCCAACCCGCCATCGCACGGTGGTCAGGCCATCGCCACCATTTTGTCCGACGAGTCCTTGCTGGCTGAGTGGACTGCAGAAGTGGAAACCATGCGTCAGCGTATCGCTGCCATGCGCAAGCGTGTACACGATCGTCTGAAAGAACTGGCTCCTCAGTACGACAGCAGCTACTTCGTTAAACAGCAAGGCATGTTCTGCTACACCGGCCTGACGAAAGAGCAGATCCAGAAACTGCGTGACGATTTTGGCGTGTACGTTCTGGAGTCGGGCCGCATCAGCGTGCCAGGACTGAATCAGTCCAATGTGGATTACTTTGCGGAGTCGCTGGCTGCTGTCGTGGCCTAAGACGCCGAGGTCTTTCCTGCAGGATTAAAGAGCGTGTTTATGGCCCCTTCGGGGGCGGTAAACACGCTTTTTTTAATGCTGAAAATGCATCCGCAGCTGCGTTGATCGTATGGTGGAAGCCGCTTATACGTACCTGTCTGATTGATGCATTCGACTTGTTCTGGCCACTTGGCTGGGGGCTTGAACCTGAACTGAAAAGCGGAACGGTGTCGAGCTAAACCATTGAATAGCCCTGCGCTTACATAGCCGAAGCACTCAAGGGGCCATTAGTGCTTAGCCACGGCCAGGCGAGCAAGGTCTATCGGCAATCCAGCCGTGTTTCGTCGTGCTGCGACATTGCTCAGGCTAATGCTTGCAGCAGCAGTTCCTGATTGATCTGCTCCTGCTGCCGCGCCCGGTTCAACAAATAGCGATGGAAATCCTGGCTATGAGGCGACTCAAACGCACCCGCCCGTCGGGTCAGCACATAGGGCCAGGGCAGAGGCAAGGAATGGGAGAAGGGCAGGATCAGCTGCCCGCTGCGCACTTCCTTTTCTATCATCGAGCATTGCGCCAATACAAAACCCTGACCGGCCACTGCAGACTCCAGCGCCATGTGCGACAGAGAAAAAACCCGGAAGCGATCCAGGGGTGTATCGCCTATGTCTATCTCCAAAGACTCGAACCAGTCGCGCCAGGAGGGGGGCGAGGTAAAGCGTGGCTGCCAGTCCGAGGACAGCAAGGGATAGCTCAATAAGTCACGGGGATGCCGCAAGGCGGCTTGCCCCTGGAGCAGGGTCGGGCTGCAGGCGGGAACGACACGGTCTGTGTACAGCTCGGTAAAGCTGCGGGGGCGGGCGGCGGCCTGACCGTAGGTAATCCGAAAGTCGATTTGCTCGGCTTCCAGATCGGGCTCGGCATGGCTGCCTTTCAGATGCAGTGTCAGCTCCGGGTCGTACTGTTCCTGCCATTGAAATGCCAGCGGTGCCATCCAGGTTTTAAGCATGGACGGCAAAGCGCTGATCGAAAGCAGGCTGGTGTTGCGCGACCGCTCCATTTCTTGTTGTCCGTCGCGCAATAGCTCAAATGCCTGGGTACAGATTTCATGAAAGCGCACCCCCGCCGCTGTCAGCCGCAAGCGTTTGCCTTCTTTGTAGGTCAGGCTGCAGCCCAGCGAGTCTTCCAGCAAACGTAATTGCTGGCTGATGGCACCGGGAGTGATTTTCAGACGACGGGCGGCTTCTTGCAGGCTTTGGCTATGGCCCAGCGTCTCAAAGACTTGCAGCGCGCGTAAGGGAGGCAAGGTATCCATGATGATCAGACCCCGTCCAGAAAAGTAATTTAACTTTAGAAATTCTAAACGATATGGATAGTAGGCTGAATTTGATTGCGACTATCATCACAAACAAGAGAGCATGAATGGGCTCGTTCAGCCATCATGCACCGTATTCAGAGTTGGGGGTAAATCATGTTTGTACGCAATGCCTGGTATGTAGGCGCATTGGCTACACAGCTCGGTCGCAGCTTGCAGCCCGTGCGTATGCTTAGCGAAAACCTGGTGCTGTATCGCCGTGAGGACGGCCAGCCAGTCGCCCTGGAAGATTCCTGTCCGCACCGTCGCCTGCCTTTGTCCAAAGGCCGCTTGATTGGCGATCAGGTGGAATGTGGCTACCACGGCCTGACATTTGATTGCAGCGGCTCCTGTACCAAGGCGCCCGGTGTGGCGCAAATCCCTAAAAGCGCGGTGGTACGCAGCTACCCCTGTACGGAGCGTTTTGGCCTGGTCTGGGTCTGGATGGGTGATCCTGAGTTGGCTGATCCGTCCAAACTGATCGATATCCCCGAGTGGGACAATCCCGAATGGGGTGTGAACCGTGGCGACGCCATGGAGCTGGACTGTAATTACCTGTACGTCACCGACAATTTGCTGGACCCCTCGCACGTGTCCTGGGTACACCAAAGCTCGTTCGGCAGTCCCGACATTATTGGTCTGCCCTTGAGCGTCAAGGTTGAAGACAATGGCGTGACGGTCTCGCGCTGGTCCAAAAATGTGGAAGTTGCGCCGTTTTACAAGCAGTTTGTGAAATTTGAAGGCAATTGCGACCGCAAGCAGCAATACGAAGTGCGCTTCCCGTCGCTGGCCGTGATCAAGGCCATCTTTCTGCCCGCCGGTGCGGCTACCGAGGAGCCCAGCGAGTACCACCAGGACGTTTTCCTGATGGATTCCTATAACTTCCTGACGCCTATCGACGAGGAGCACACCCGTTACTTCTGGTTCCAGCTGCGCAATTTCAGCCCGGATGACGAGGCGATCTCCAAGATCTTCAACGAAGATGTACGCCACGCGTTCCTGGAAGACAAAGTGGTTCTGGAAGAAGTGCACAAAGCCCTGAAAGAGCGTCCTGCCGCGTTGGATTTGCCATTGGATTCAGGCCCCTTGCGCTTCCGTCGCAAGATCAGCCAGATGATCCAGGCCGAACAAGCTGCCGCCAGCGAGACAACAACGGCTTGAGCGTGATGAATACGACTGCATCATCTGCGTCTACGGAGGCTACGGCCAACCGCCGTTTCCGGGATTATCGTGTCCTGGAAAAGCAGCGCGAAAGCGAAGTGATTACTTCGTTTGTACTGCAGCCGGTGGACGGTGTTATGCCGCTTTATCAGCCGGGTCAGTATCTGGTGTTCCGCCTGGAGATTGACGGGCAAATCGTGCTGCGCAATTACAGCGTGTCGGGGGATCCCGACTGCACGGATCGTCTGCGCATTTCCGTCAAACACGAGAAGGCCCCGGCAGGGTCAAGCGTGGCGGATGGTTTGGCCTCCTCCTATCTGCACCAACAGGTGCAGCCGGGCGATGTGCTGAGTGCGGCCGGGCCGATGGGCGAGTTCGTGCTGGATGAGAGCAGCCAGCGGCCTGTGGTGTTGCTAAGCGGTGGCGTGGGCCAGACCCCGTTGCTGGCCATGCTGCATCGTCTACTTAAACGCAGCCAGCGTAAGGTGTATGTGATTCATGCGTGCGATAACAGCGTGGTGCATGCCTTTGCCGATGAGATGCGTGAGCTGGTGGCACAACGCGAAGGCGTGCAGCTTTACTTCTGCTATCGCAACCCGACTGAACATGATGAGCAAGCCGGTTTGCACCATGTGGCGGGACTGATTACACGTGAGCAGTTGCAGCGTTGGCTGCCACTGGATGATTACGAGTTTTACCTGTGTGGGCCCAGTGCCTTCATGCAGAGCAATTATGGTGTGCTGCGTAGTCTGGGTGTGGCACGTGAGCGCATTCACTACGAGTTTTTTGGCCCGGCGACGGTGCTGGAAAACACCTTGGCGGATGATGGTGCAGCCAGTGCGGTTCAGGATCAGGTGCAGCCTGCCCCCTCCAGTCGTGTCGATGCGAATGTGTTGGAGCTGGATTTGCCTGTAGAAGCAGTAAGGGGAGCCGCGACAGCAGCGGAAGATGCGGCGCAGACGGTGACATTCCTGCCCGATGGCCGCCAGGCCCAATGGCATGAGGACTGCCCCTCCTTGCTGGATCTTGCTGAAGAAACGGGCTTGAGTCCGGACTTCAATTGCCGGGCGGGACTGTGCAATACCTGCATGTGCACTCTGGTATCGGGCGAGGTCGACTATTTTGAAGAGCCGCTGGACCCTGTGCCAGAGGGCAAAGTCTTGTTGTGCTGTTCCCGTCCCCGTGGTCCGGTGGCCGTGGAATTACCTTAAGATTTTTTCAATTGCTTGTTGAGGTTTGCCCCGTCCTTTTGGGACGGGGTTTTTTTTCAAAAAAATCATATGCTTCCTTGTTGGAAGTCAGGCGAATTGTCGATGTCTGGAGCAGGGGGTGTGGACATGAGGACTGTTGAAGTGGTGGTCCTACATAGGCTGGCTACCTTGCTATAGCTGGGCTTGCTCGCTTATCCAATCACTAAAGGCACGGACCTCTGCTTTTTGTGTCGCATCGGGCAAGGTCACCAGGTAGTAGGCAAAGCGGGCTGGCCAGGGCTTGTCCAGCACTTGCACCAAGCGGCCTGCGGCCATTTCATCCTGCGCATATTCTTGCGGTATCAAAGCCAGCCCCAGGCCCGCAATCGCACCGCGTATCAGCAGGTAATCATCCTCAAAAGCTGTGCCTCTATCGGCGCGCGCATCGTCCTCCACCCCGTGGGCAGACAGCCAAAGCGCCCAGTCGGCCCGGTCGGCATCTTGTAGCAGTGGCCACTCCAGACAATCTGCTGGTTCCTGAATGGTTGGCTTGTCTTGCAGCAACGCAGGGCTGGCTACAGGCAGCAAGACAGGGGCCATCAAGGGCTCGGCCTGCAAGCCGGGATACACACCCAGGCCGTGGCGAATGGCGATATCCACTTTGTCGCGACGCAGGTCCACCAGCGTGGGGGACGCCTCCACACGGATTTCGATATCGGGATGGCGTTGCTTGAAGTCGGCCAGCCGGGGAATCAGCCAGGATGCGGCAAAGGAAGGCACGGTGCTGATCGTCAGTGTCTTCCTTTGCTTGGTGGCTTCCAGCGTGTGCATGGCTTGTTCGATCTGGTCGAACGCCGTCAGCAGGATAGGGTAGACCTGATCACCGGCTTCGCTCAGGCTCATTTTGTGGTGGCTGCGCACAAACAGTGTCACGCCCAAGCGATCTTCCAGCAGCCGGATTTGCTGGCTGACTGCGCCCGAGGTTACGCCCAGCGCCTGGGCGGCCAGCTTGATGCTGCCGTGGCGTCCGACTTCGGTAAAGGCGCGCAGAGCTTGTAAAGGAAAGACAGGATTCATGGTTTAGTTTATCTAAATCTATCAAGTAGATTTAATCGTTTTTCTTTGGCCATTTAGCTGGGGAAAATAGGCTACTGAATCGTATTTAAAGTTTAGCTTATCTATATAACAAGGAAGAGCGAACTTTCAGTTTTGGAGCCACACCATGATTGATCTGTATACCGATAGTTCGCCTAACGGCTTTAAGGCGACCATCGCCTTGGAGGAGATGGCGTTACCGTACCGCTTGCATCACGTGCGTATCGACGCGAACGAGCATAGGCAGCCAGAGTTCCTGGCCTTGAATCCGCATGGGCGTATCCCGGTGATGAAGGATGATGAAACAGGTGTTGTCCTGTTCGAGTCCGCCGCGATCTTGCTGTATCTGGCGGAGAAAACCGGCCAATTGCTTTCAAAAGAACCTGTTCAGCGCTGGGAAACAATCAAATGGCTGCAATTTCACTCCTCCAGCGTGGGGCCGATTCTGGGTCAGCGCGTGCATTTTGAGTTGTTCGCCCAGGAGAAAATCCCGGCCGCCATCGAACGCTACCGCCGTCTGGTGAATGATCTGTTCACCGTGCTGGATACACGCTTGGCAGACCATCCTTATCTGGCAGGACAGGACTATTCCATCGCCGATATTGCGCATTTTGGCTGGACGCATATTGCGCGAATTATCGATTTTGATTTCAGCCACTACTCGCACATGAGTGCCTGGCATGAGCGCGTGGCCCAGCGCCCTGCAGTCCGTAAAGGCATCACCTTGCCTGAGCCCGCTACCGGCGCTTGAGGGGAAAACATCATGACGATTGAAACAAGCCTGATTCAAGGCGCATCTTTCCCTACCTTTGCCACTCACCCTGGCTATAGCCGCATGTTTGCACCCGGCCGTCTGACCATGGGTATCTTTCTGCCTCTGCGTTTTTATCAAGGCGATATGAGTGTGCTGGCCGGGCAGGCCGCGTTGGTAGAGGAGATAGACCGCCAGGATTTTGCGGCGGTGTGGGTGCGAGACGTACCGTTGTATGACCCCAGCTTTGGTGATGCGGGGCAGGTGTTCGATCCCTTTACCTATCTGGCTTTTCTGGCTGCTCGCACCAGGCGGGTGGCCTTGGCCACGGGCAGCACGATTTTCTCCTTGCGTCACCCGATCGATCTGGCCAAATCTGCCTTCACCATTGATCAGTTGTCCGGTGGACGCTTGGTGCTGGGCATTGCTTCCGGGGATAGGCCTATAGAATTTCCCGCCTATGGTGTGGAGCGAGCCGAACGGGCAGAGCGTTTTGCACACGCTGTCAGCTATTTCCGTCAGTTGATGCAAGCGGGGCAATTGCATATCGACTCGCCGCTAGGCCGCTTCAATACGGCAGAGCTGCTGCCCAAGCCCGCGCATGGTTCCATTCCTTTAATTGTTACCAGCTCCTCGGGGCAGTCGCCCGAATGGATCGCAGAACATGCCGATGGTTGGCTGACCTACCCGGAAGCCACACATACACCGCTGGGTCCGCAAAAGCTGGCTGCCAAAATTCAGGCCTGGCGTGCCCGGATTCCAGATGGCGGTTTTCGCCCACACATGACCAACGAGTGGCTGGACTTGGTGGATGATCCTGATTATCCACGCACACCCTTGCAAGGTGGTTTTACACTGCGTACCGGGCGCAAGGGGCTGATCACCTTGTTGGAGGAATGGCAGGCAGCGGGTGTGAATCACGCCGCTTTGGGTATTCAGTTTGCGCAGCGACCGGCGGCGGAAATTATCCAGGAGCTGGCTGAGTATGTGCTGCCGCATTTTGCCTCTCACCAGGCGCAGTCTGCCCTTGCAACAGCATGGTAGCAACAGGGGAATACAAGCATGACTAGCAGTGCAGAACAGCCGATAGCCGGTGGTATTCAGATCCGGGATTTGCAACCGTACGACCGGGACGATTGGGAGCGGCTGTATCGGCAGTACGCCGAGTTCTACAAAGAACCCATGAATGAAGATATCCTGGCTCGTACCTGGTCCTGGCTGCTGGATGCTCAGCATCCTTTACAAGGGAAGGTGGTAGCGACGGCGAAGGGTGCGCTGCTGGGTTTGGCGCATTACCGTCCTTTCCCGGAGCCCTTGCTAGGCAAGGATGCTGGTTTTCTGGATGACTTGTTTGTGTTGCCGGAACAGCGAGGCGGCGGGCTGGGCCGCCGTTTGATTGAGGCAGTCGCCCAGGCAGGTAAGGAGCAGGGCTGGCCGTTCCTGCGCTGGATTACGGCGCAGGACAATGCGCAGGCGCGAAGGCTATACGATGGTCTGGCTCAGGCAACAGCTTGGGTGACGTATGACTTGAATCTGTAGAAGGGGGCTAGGGGCGTGTAGAAGGTGATACGTTTTTCAGGGTGCCAGTATGCAACTAACAGGAATGATGGTTTAGTTCCCGAAGGCTCGCAATTCCTTCGTTAAGGAGGAGGAGGCCAAGCGCTCTAGTGGTCTGAATGCACCCTCCAGATAGTTCATGTCTTGGGCGGATGCATCGAACTGCTCAAAATAAGGCTTCCAGGCTCTGACGACTATCCATACTTCATGCAAGGCGCGAATGGCTTCTTGGCGGCTAGAGAAGTAGGCTGCCCAACGTGTCATTAAGTTGTCCAGGGTGGCCAGCCTTCCTTGCTCTCCTAGTTCGAGGTGCAAATAACGTTCGCTTGCCACCGTGTTCATGGGCAGAACGTCATAGAGCGGACTTAACCTCCATCCTTTGCCGACAACGTCATAGATGAAGGCGTGGTTTCTCAAGTGATCGTCATTGTTGTTGGCAAAGATGTTCAGGGCTTGGCGCTTGAATAGTTCACGTAAATCACGATCGATGAAAGTGGGCAAACAACGCTCTCGTAGTTTGAGGGCCAGTGCCTGATAGGAACTGCTTCTTGCTTCGTACTCATCAATGCCCATCAGGGTCATAGCGGAGCAAAAGCCGATACGCCCCTCAACGGTAGAAGCATTGTGTTCTGGGGTGGCGGGCGACCAACTGTCCTGGCCGGGAGCGGGTGCTTCTCCCGGAGCTGCCCAGTAACGGTCAAATCTACGAATGAAGAGCACGCGCGCCGTGCCAACAGATTGGATATGCACGGGTGGAACGCATAGATCTGCAGCACGTGCCAGTTCCAAGGTGCCAGCTTCAAGTACAGCATTGCAGGCGCGATCAGACTTGGAAGGGAATTTCGCCAGCCACAGCACATCGGATTCATCGCGAATTGATGCTTTGGGCCGGGCTCCGCCAGCCGAACCTAGGCCTTCAAAGCAGTCAGCCAGGTCCTCACCGATGTCTTCGTCATTTTCAATACGATCAGCGGCTTCAAGTAGGCGTTCAAGGCTGACCTCCCCAGCTGCCGATTTCTTGGCGGGGGAATCGAGCGTAAGTCGAATATCCAGTGCGCCTACGCGATCCACTCCTGCCTCCAGTAAATAGGCGACTTCAGGTAAAACGCCCGAGCCTACTTTGAGTTTGTTTTCGATGACACGTCGACCCCATGCGTCAGGGGCCGCGTCGCGCAGTCCACCAAACTCGTGCAGCCCAGGTAAGGTAAAACGTTGTATGCCTCCGTTTTCTGCCCTTAGTGGCAGTGCTGCAGGATCGATTTCAATCGCGTGTTGCCGTTGTACATAGCGCTTACCGTAGGTGAAGCTTGGCGCATCGGAATTCGCGTTCTCCAGTAGTCCTGCTGGTACAAAAGCATTGCCCTGATCGCTTTGGGCAATATGAGCAAACACAGCAACCTTACTGGGTGGTCGGCTGTATGGATTGCGCGGTTTAGAAGTCATATTTGTCCTTGGCTGGAGCGCTGTTGGCTGTATTCGATGCATTTTTCCTGGAGACACGCTGTACCTTGTTGGCATTGTTGAAGCTCCGCACAGCGCCGGACTGCTCTGTGAGCAGATCCAGCAAGGTAAGTTCGGGCTCAATGGCATGGAGGTAGCGCAGGATCTGAGACATCGTTCGGCTTTCATTACCTTGCTCAAGCAGGGCGGCCGTGGACCGTGAAATACCAGCACGAGCAGCCACATCGCTTTGAGTCATTCCATGGGCGATGCGCAGTTGCTGGAGCTTCTGACCAATGGCGCTGGCTTCCTGCAAGCGTTTAGGGGGGGTGCGTTGTGCCTCATCGTATTTCATAGTTGGCCCTTTCTGCCATGTTCGTCATGGACAATCCTGTGAAACATGTAGAGTCAAGACTTCTGATTTATTGACCGTAATAACAGTCCTTGAATTGATTAAGGACTGTTATTACGGACATTTTAATTGAATTTGATTGTTTGCTGAACAGACGCGTAGTCTAATGTCCGTAATATCAGTCTTAATAGCTATTAAGGATTGTTATTACGGACATTTTGGTTAGGCTTTCCTTCTCTCCAGCAACATCAAAGCAAGCAAAACCACACTGCTCATTCCCAGCCCAAAGACCACCAGTGGCCATGCCGTATCCCCACCCAGCAAGGTCACAGCTAAGGTACCGAACACGCTAACAATCAGGCTTTCCACGCAAAAGTAGATCGCCACGGCGGAACCGGCCACATCATTGAACTGGGCCAAGGCGCCATTGGCGGTGACGGATACCGTCATCACAATGCCCATGGCGGCTAGCCACATGGGCAGGATAAAGCTGCTAAAGGAGGGTTCCAGCAGGAGTTGTCCTGCTGCCAGCAACAGGGCGGCTAGGGCGATCAAACCCATACCGCGTCTCAGGCTCCCGGCCGTTCCCCAGCGAGCCACAAAGGTTTTGGACAGGCGGGTGGTGGCAATCATCACCAGGGCAACACTGGCAAAGGCCAGGCTGAAGCTTATTTCTGCATAGCCAGCTTGTCCGATCAAGACTCGGGGCGCGGTCGAGAAGTAGACAAAAAATGTCCCCATCCCGGTGGAGAAGCCCAGGGTATAGACCCAGAACGCCGGGCTTTTGAAGACGGCCAGGGCGCACTGCTGGGAATGCAGCGGTTTGGCAGGTCGGGTCTCCTGCCATCTGCACAGCGCATGGATCCAGGCTATGAGCCCCATCGCCGCCAAACTCAGGAAGATGGCTTGCCATCCTCCCATGCGGGCAATCAGAGCACCTGCAATAGGCCCCAAGGCGGGTACGAATGCCAGGATGGAGCTGAACAGGCTATAGATCACTACCCCTTCGGGGCGGTCTGCATACACATCGCGCACTGTGGCAAACAGGGCCACAAGGGTGGCCGAAGCCCCCAGTGCCTGCAGCACCCGAAAACCAACAAAAGCCCAGGCGGAACTGGACAAGGCAGCGGCGGTTGAGGCCAACACGAACAGGACGGCCCCTGTCAGCAAAACAGGTCGTCGGCCTATGAGATCCGACAGGGGGCCAAAGATCAGTTGTCCCGCACCCAATAGCAGCATGTAAAGGCTAAGGGTCAGCTGGATGATGGCTGGGGTCGTACCTAGAAGTTCCGGCATGGCCGGGACGACGGGCAGGTAAATATCCATCCCCAGGGAGGCGAGGATGTCAAAGGGCGCCATCAGCAGCAGGGTAGCCGGCAGCGTATAAGCCCAGGAAGAGCGTGAGGAAGACATAACAAAATTACCACTCGAAAAAGAAATCGGGCGGCGTCTGTTTGTTATCAATCAGCGGGATTGGAAGTACAGAACGCCGCAACAAGACCAGAGCTTGTTGCGGCTTACTCAGTTGCTGACTTAGTGCTCGTCATGCAGACGGCTCCTCTCATCATCGTTTGTTGGTGTGTCGCGGATTGGATGCTTTAAGGCGGCGGCGGCTGGCCTGGCCTTGCTGCGACAACTGCTCATTATAGGGGGAGGTTCTTACAGCCTTGAAGCGTCAGCTTGTGGTGGTTGTTTTTGTACCTGACACCGTTTTGGCAAGACGTGACACCGCCTCGCTGGAGTTGCCTGTCTTGTTCTTCTTCACCCGGATGGCGGCAGCTTTCAGCAAGCGCTGGAATGTCGGGCACTGCGTATGGTTGGCGGCGGGGCAGTGCGCGGCGTGGCGCAAACCTTCGCTCATGGCTTTCAGGCGCTTGATGGTGGCATCCAGTTGATCGGCCTTGGATAGCAGCAATTGCCTGTCCACCTGCGCAGAACCATCGGGAGGCAGCATGGCCCGTATTTCTTCCAGCGACAAACCGCCCGCTTGCCCCAAGGCAATCAAGGCCAGTTGATCCAGCACTTGGGGCGTAAAACGACGCCGTTCTCCGGGGGCGCTGACTGCACGGATCAGGCCTTCTTTCTCGTAGTAACGCACGGTGGAGGAGGGTAAGCCGGTTTGCTTGGCAACTTCTGAAATATCCATCTTGTACCTGTTGACTAGAAGTTGACTTCAACTTCTATGATTACTCAAAAACAAAGTGCTTATCAACGGAAAGGATTGCCAATGTTGTCGATCAATGAATGGGTGCATGTGATTCTGATCGGAGTCGGAGCCACTATTTTCATGGATATCTGGGGCCTGATTCAAAGGGCGATGGGCGTTGCCACGCTGAACTACGCCATGGTGGGGCGCTGGGCCGGGCATTTGCTGCGTGGCCAGATCGCACACAGCAGTATCGGCAAGGCTGAGCCGATTGCGGGAGAGTCTGCCTGGGGCTGGTTCATTCACTATGCTGTGGGCATTGTTTTCGCCTTTTTGTTGCTTGCGGTTTACGGCACTGAGTGGCTGCAAGATCCCCGCTGGTTGCCCGCCGTCATGGTGGGCATGGCTACGGTCGTGATGCCCTTTTTTGTCATGCAGCCCGCCATGGGAGCCGGAGTGGCGGCCTCGCGTACCCCCACGCCTTGGACTAACCGTTTGCGCAGCCTGCTGACACACGCGGTTTTTGGTTTGGGCATGTACCTTGCGGCCTTGCTGATCAAGCAGGTGGCTTAAGGAGATGTCATTTGTTGGGGCCTCTGTCATGGGTGGCCTGCTCTTTTTGTGCGCCAGCCAGTCCCAGGATGCCGCTTCCGAGCTGACCGGGGACTGAGCAGGAGGCACTAGCAGTATGTGTTTGGCTAGGCCTGGAAAACCGCCTCGCTCATGCAATCAATAAAGGCGCGCAGCTTGGGCGACAGGTTGCGGCTGGCAGGCCAGACAATCCACAGTGGCACGGTGTTATGGGTGCATTCATCCAGAATGGTTTGCAGCCGTCCGCTGCTTAAATGTTCCCCCACAGTGAAATCTGGCAGGCAAGCGATGCCTTGCCCTTGCAAGCTCAGATGCACCCGCATTTCCACGCTATTGCAGACCAGTGTGCGGGGCAGCTCGGGTACGTCCTGAGTTTCGGAAATTGGCCATTGTTCCAGCCGCCCGGTATTGGGGAAGCGGTAGTGCAGGCAGGCATGGTGTTGCAGATCTTTGGCGTGCAAGGGGCGACCATGCTCTTGTAGATATTCGGGGGAGGCAGCCAGGACGCGACGGAACGTGCACAGACGGCGGCGCATCAGGCCTGAATCACTCAAGGCGCTGGCACGGATGGCAGCATCAAAACCTTCGCCAATCACATCGACCAGACGGTCAGAAAAGTCCAGATCCAGTTCTACAGCCGGATAACGCTGCATGAAGTGGCTGATGGCCTGCTGAAACAGGCCGCTGTAGCGCGGCAAGCTGATTCGCAAGGTGCCACGCGGCATTTCACTGGCTTGGGACATTTCCAGTTCTGCCGCTTCGATTTCACTCAAGATGCGTCTGCAGCGCTCCAGAAAAACTTTGCCGTCGGCAGTCAGGGCCAGAGTGCGGGTGCTGCGGTGAAACAGGCGCACTTTCAGCCGCTCTTCCAGGCGGGCGATGGACTTGCCTACTGTGGAGGGCGACAGGCCGGACTCGCGGGCCACGGCCGAAAAGCTCAGGCGTTCCGCCACGCGTACGAACAGGCCGATATTGCTCAGGTTTTCCATCATGGTGCCAACTCTATTTAAGAATTTATTTCCTAAGTATTAATAACTGTAGTGTATTTTTCTTTGATGGGGTGACGCTTAAGCTCCTGAAATCGACCCCGATCATGCGGGTATTTCACGCCGTGTCCATTTCTGTTGGGCACGCACGCTTTAGCAGTCAATGAGAACCATGCTTTCCTCTTCTTCCTCGCCGGCCATGCGTCGGCTGCAATTATTGTCAGCCTGTTTAACGGCTTTATTGATCCCCTTGTGCTTCACCGGTCCAGCAGTGGTGCTGTCGGCCATCAGTGCAGAGTTAGGTGGTAGTGCCGCCCAGCTGAGCTGGATCATGAATGCGTACATCCTGAGTTACGGCGGTGCCATGATGGTGTCAGGCAGCCTGACGGACATTTACGGCCAGCGCCGCATCTGGCTGATTGGCATGCTGTGGTTTTGCGCCTTTACCATTGCCATTCCTTTCATGCCCTCCGTGTTCTGGATTGATATTTTGCGCATGATGCAGGGCCTGGGCGGTGCCGCCGCTTTTGCCGCTGCCATGTCCTCCCTGGCTCCCTTGTTTGAAGGACGTGCACGGGCGCGGGCGTTCAGCTTGTTAGGCACGTCTTTCGGGCTGGGGCTGTCTTTTGGTCCCTGGTTTTTCGGCTGGATTGTGGAGGCGCTGCAATGGCAAGGCGTGTTCTACGCGACCGGGGCTATTGGCGTGGTCGGTTTGTTGCTGGTTCTGATCAGTACCAAGCCCAGTCAGGGCGGCTCGCAGGGTGCATTGGACTGGCCGGGTGCCATCAGCTTTACGCTGGCTTTGGGCCTGTTTACTTATGGCATGTTGCTGATCCCGGAACGGGGCTGGTCCGATAGCTGGGTGCTGTCCACCCTGCTGGCCTCTGTTGTCGCCTTTGTGGGCTTTGTCTGCATAGAGCGCCGCGTTGCGCAGCCCATGATTGATTTGAGTTTCTTTCGTGACCCCGGCTTTGTGGGTGTGCAGGCTTTGGCTGCAGCCCCTGCATTCCTGTTCATCGTGCTGATTGTGTTGTTGCCCGGTCGCTTTATGGGTATTGATGGTTACGGTGCATTGCAGGCCGGGCAGATGATGGTTTGGCTGGCTGCGCCTTTGTTGATCGTGCCTTTTGTGGCGGCCTTGCTGACTCGCTGGCTATCGGCAGGCACCTTGTCCAGCCTGGGTTTGCTTCTGGTGGCCGTGGGTTTGTGGACTCTGGCTGAAGGCTTTGAGGCAGGCGGTGGTCCAGCCCTGCATCTGCCTTTATTGCTGATCGGCATGGGTATCGGTTTGCCCTGGGGCTTGATGGACGGGATGGCGGTCAGTGTGGTCAGCCCGGATCGGGTCGGAATGGCGACGGGTATCTTCAATACGGTGCGAATCTTTGCGGATGGTGTGGCCATTGCCGTGGTCAGCGTGCTGTTGGCTACCTTGATTCAGCAGCACCTGAGTGTGGGCGGCACAGCGTTTACACAAGCCGCAGTTCTGGAAGCGGCCAGTCGGGCGGCTTTGGGTGAATTGCAGTTGGCCGCGCAACAGCTGCCTGGTTTGGAAGCGCAATTGACTGCCAGTTATGCCGCTTCATTTTTGACGGTGCTGCATGCGCTGGCAGGCCTGGCGGCCTTGATTGCCGGTCTGCTCTTTGTCTTGTTGCGACAGCCCAAGCACGCTTTGCAAACGGCCTAGAAGACACCGCGTGCGCTGCACGCGATGCCCAAGGTGAACGGGCCCCAAACGCCTGGGACAGGTATCCAGGTTTTGGGGGCCGTTCTACACCCAGAGCGGCGGCGTGGGTGTGGGTTACGACAGGTGTTCAGGCCTGTTGTTTGGGCAAGGCCAGCCATTCCTGAGCTGTGATGCGGCTGATATGTTCAGTTCGGTAGTCCTGCAGGAACGGGTTGTACCTGTTTTCCTCGGTGTGATGATGGCGAAAGCCACACTTGGTTTGCGCAATCTGCGATTGGGCATTGTTGGCAAAGTAGCCGCACCACAGGGCCTTCAGCTTCAGCGTTTCAAAAGCGTGTCGCATCACTTCGCGCATGGCCTCGGGGATCAAGCCCTGGCCCCAGTAGGGGACGCCAATCCAATAGGCAATTTCGCCTTCTTCTTCGCCGATCTCGAAGTTGCTGTTCTTGCCGATCAGGATGCCGATGCAACCGACAGCCCGGCCATTATCTTTGTGCTCGACGGCATACACTTCAGGCATATTGAAAACTGTGCGGATAATTTCGGCACTTTCCTCAACGCTGGTATGCACCGGCCAACCTGCAATCGGGCCAACTCGCTCGTCTTTGGCGTATTCGTACAAGTCCTTGGCATCAGTGTCCTGCCAGGGGCGTAAAATAAGTCTTTCTGTTTGAAGTGTCATTTTCTTTACTCACCATTCAGCAGAAAACAGAATAGAAGCTGGCTGGTTTGGCGAACAGAGCAGGACCTTGGTAGTTTCGGTACTTTTAGCAAGTCCTGTCGGTTGCCGGGCCGTGAAGGGCAGAGGAACACCATGCATCAGATTCCACAACTATTCAGCGCCAAAGATAGCTGGCTGACAGGCCAGACCACGCTGGCTGAAGGCGTGGGAATGCCTTTGTCTTTCGGTCATGCCTATATGGCCTTGATGATCTGCCTGTCGGGTCGTGCTTTGGTCAGCTTGAATTTCAAGGATCAGGTCGTACGGGCCCATGATGTGCTGGTGCTGGCCGAAGATACGATTACCTTGCTGAGACGGCGCTCACGCGGTTTCAAGGTGTTTTTTCTGCTGATGCCCAAGAACCTGGCGTCAGAAGTGGCTTATCAGCTGCCTAATTCCTTGTTCGTGTTCTTGCACGACAATCCGCTGTGTGTGCCTCCGCAGAAAGATCGAGCTTTACTGGCGGCCTGGTTGCTGCAACTGCACGAGATTGTGCAGACCAGCACGCTGCATCAACACATCATGCTGCGTAATCAGCTGCAGAATTTCTTTCTACATATTGCCGAGCAGATTCCGTCCGAGTATCAGGGCGGCCAGCCGTTCAGCCGTCAGGAAATGATCAGCTGGCGGTTTTGGGAACTGGTTGGCCAGCAATGCCGGCAGCACAGAGAGGTGAAGTTTTATGCCGATGCGCTCAACATCACCCCGTTTTATCTGTCCCAACTGAGCAAACAGTTTTTTAACGACAGTCCCAAGGCCTTGATCGACAGGCAAGTGGTTCTGGAGATCAAGGCGCTGCTTTCCTACAGCCAGCTGGCGATCGGGCAGATTGCCGATCAGCTGAATTTTGAGGATCCCTCTTATCTGTGCCGGTACTTCAAGCGCCATACAGGCTTGTCGTTGACCCGCTATCGCCAGCATGAGCAGGCTCGTTCCGGTGTGGTTGGCAAGTGATCAGCTCAAGGGTTGGTCGTGCCAGGTCAATGCGACAAGAAAATGGCGATGGTGTATGACTCAGGAGGCCAGAAGCCTGTGCGCCTGATCGATGCGTTTGGGAGTCAAACTCTAGGCAGAGCAGATTTACGGCCTACATCTTGCCGGTGAATTTGTAGCGATCCCCTGGATGCCACAGTCTGGCGT
Source organism: Alcaligenes sp. Me129 (assembly GCF_050487245.1). Lineage (NCBI taxonomy): Bacteria > Pseudomonadati > Pseudomonadota > Betaproteobacteria > Burkholderiales > Alcaligenaceae > Alcaligenes > Alcaligenes sp. Me129. The sequence goes on along the minus strand of NZ_JBKQGX010000017.1, from coordinate 2,493 downwards.
GCGTTGTGAACTGCTCGCTGGAAAAAGTGCGGCGGTCCATCACCAGACAGGGTTGCTGCTCTTTCATGTGCAGGGCCTGCGCGATTCCGGCGGGCGGCACCAGCACTTCAATGCTGTAAAAGCCGGTTGGCAAGGGGGCAACGCGCACCAAGTACTCATTAGGCGTGATCTGGCTCCAGTCCTGCTCCATGTAATCCGGCGCCATTTGCGCGTCCACCAGACGATCTTCGTACTGGATAGGCAAGCCGTTTTCGGCATGAACAATAATGGAATGAAACAGCGCTGCGCCCGGTGCAATGCCATATAGCCGTGCTTGAGCCGGGCTGGCCTGCAGCCGCTCCATGCTCAGCACCTGACAGCTGTGTTGGTGGCCGCGCTCCCGTATGTCTTGCGCGATGCTGCGTATCTCGATCAGGGTGGACTGGAATTTGGGCTGCGCGACGTAGGTGCCCGAGCCTTTGATGCGGACCAGCAGCTCATCATTCGTCAACTCCCGCAGCGCGCGGTTGACCGTCATGCGCGACACGCCAAATTGTTCGCATAAAGCCAGTTCAGTGGGGATCAGATCACCTTCACGCCATTGGCCGGACTGGATTTTCTCCAGCACAAAATTCTTGATTTGCAGGTAGGCGGGCATGCTTGGTTCAGTTGACGAATGACTCGTCTGGGGGACATCCATTTTTATGCTTTCCTGTAGGACGTGTTCACACTCAAAAGAGTCTCGCGCAGGCCAGATCTGAGGTCGTGTACTAGGCCGCGAGTGATGCCTTCTCATGCTCGCATTCACGGGCTTATACAAGGCCCTCTTTTATATGTATAGACAACTTGGAAAAATGACTATACATTGGCATGAGCTTACAAGAAAACCGTTGTTTTGTCGGCGCCAGAACCTGCCCTTCGGGTGTGGAAACAGCCTGCCAGATAGAACCAGCGCGTATCCAGAGACACCTCAGATGGAGGACATCACCATGCCTGATCATCACTCTTCGGCGGCCCGCCACGATCCCCGTTTCGATCCTGAGCGGCAGATTCATGCCCCTACGGGTACCCAGCTCAGTTGCAAGAACTGGGTGGCCGAAGCTGCGTACCGCATGATTCAGAACAATCTGGACCCGACCGTGGCCGAGAACCCCCAGCATCTGGTGGTGTACGGCGGCATCGGGCGTGCAGCCCGGAACTGGGAATGCTATGACCAGATTCTGGCCAGCCTGTGCCAGTTGGAGGATGACCAGACCTTGCTGATTCAGTCCGGCAAGCCGGTGGGTGTATTCCGTACTCATAGCGATGCGCCGCGTGTGCTGCTGGCCAACTCGAATCTGGTGCCCAAATGGGCTACCTGGGAGAAGTTTCACGAGCTGGATCAGGCCGGTTTGTTCATGTATGGGCAGATGACGGCGGGTAGCTGGATCTACATTGGTAGCCAGGGCATTGTGCAAGGCACGTACGAGACTTTTGCTGAAGCAGGTCGTCAGCATTTTGGTGGTTCGCTGGCCGGGCGCTGGATTCTGACTGCTGGTCTGGGCGGCATGGGCGGCGCACAGCCTTTGGCGGCGACTTTTGCCGGGGCTGTATCGCTGACGATTGAATGCAAGCAAAGCAGTATCGACTTCCGTTTGCAGACCCGTTATCTGGATAAACAGGCGCGGGATCTGGATCATGCGCTGGAGTTGATTGCCCAACACACGGCCGCCAAGGAAGCGGTGTCGATTGGCTTGCTGGGTAATGCTGCCGATGTACTGCCTGAACTGGTGCGACGTGCCCAAGCGGGTGGTTTGAAACCTGATCTGGTGACGGACCAGACCTCTGCCCACGATCTGCTCAATGGCTATTTGCCGTCAGGCTGGACGGTGGAACAGTGGCAGGCGGCGCAGAAAGACCCGGCCCAACACGTCCGCATTCAACAAGCGGCTGCCAAGTCTTGCGCAGTTCATGTACAAGCCATGCTGGATTTCCAGAAAATGGGTATTCCGGTTGTGGACTACGGCAATAACATTCGCCAAGTTGCGTTTGATGAAGGCGTGGCCAATGCCTTCGATTTCCCTGGCTTTGTGCCTGCCTACATTCGCCCCTTGTTTTGCGAGGGCAAAGGCCCGTTCCGTTGGGTGGCCTTGTCGGGCGACCCGGAGGACATCTACAAAACCGATCAAAAAATCAAAGAGCTGTTCCCCGACAATCAGCACGTGCATCGCTGGCTGGATATGGCGCAGGAACGCATTGCTTTCCAGGGCTTGCCGGCACGCATTTGCTGGTTGGGTCTGGGCGAGCGTCATCGTGCCGGTTTGGCCTTTAACGAGATGGTGCGCAAGGGCGAGTTGAAAGCGCCCATTGTGATTGGCCGCGACCATTTGGATACAGGCTCGGTGGCCAGCCCCAACCGCGAAACCGAAAGCATGCGTGATGGCACGGATGCCGTGTCGGACTGGCCTTTGTTGAATGCCTTGTTGAATACCGCAGGTGGGGCCAGCTGGGTTTCGCTGCACCACGGGGGCGGGG
>NZ_JBKQGX010000016.1:0-106366 GCF_050487245.1 Alcaligenes sp. Me129 | reverse complement strand
GACAGACAGACAGACAGACAGACAGACAGACAGACAGACAGACAGACAGACAGACAGACAGACAGACAGACAGACAGACAGACCAGATAAGAATGCAGTTGCGATCCTGGGGAAGGCTGCACAAAGACCCGGCTATCACCATGGGTCGCTAATCTAGAACCTGGTCTTCAACACTCTATATAGAGAGTCAGTCGTCCCTCTATATATAGAGGCATACCAATCGCCCTACTCTTGACCCACAAACCCCTCTCTATATAGACACCCCATCCAAGCAGATAGGTAAGCCACATCGCCCCCTATTACAATAGGCAGACAAATAACTCTGTATGCAGACTATGGCCCGCTCATCTTCTCAAGCCCCTGCGGCACAGCTCAGCCTGATTGGCGAGGAACTACTCTCCGGCAATCTCCTGACCGAGAACATCCTGAATCAAATTGCCCGCCTTCCCAGCGACTGGCGTGCAACATTGGATCACCCGGAACTGCAAGACATATTGACAACTCTGGCCAAGTGGTTGGACAAGGAGTGCCAGGATGGCGCCTCTATTTACCCGGCCGCCCCTTTCCGCGCACTGGAACTGCTGCCATTGCAGAAAGTCAGCGTCGTGATTCTGGGCCAGGACCCTTATCACGGTCCCAATCAGGCGCAGGGATTGTCATTTTCCGTGCCTGACACTTGCCCGGCCCCACCCAGTCTGCGCAATATCTTTAAAGAGCTGGAGCTGGAATATCCCGACACCACCTTGCCAAGCAGTCATGATCTGAGCAACTGGGGTCGACAAGGTGTCTTGCTATTGAATACATCGCTGACTGTAGAAGATGGTTTGCCTGCCTCTCACGCCAAGAAAGGTTGGGAGCAGATTACTGACTCCCTGCTGATGAACCTGGCCCAGCGGACTACACGCCCTATTGTTTATATGTTGTGGGGTGCTCACGCCCAAGCCAAAGAAGCACTGATTCAGCAGCACTCCCAGCATCCTTACCTGATTTTGAAGGCCAATCACCCTTCCCCCTTGGCTGCTCGCCGCCCCCCTGTTCCTTTTATTGGCTGTGGTCATTTCCAGCAAGCCAATGAGTGGCTCAAAGAGCAAGGCGTCACTCCCATACAATGGTTTGCCACTGGCGCTTGACCATCCGTTCCCCTTACCTGATCCAGAACCATGCCTTTAAGCCCTGCCAATCCAGAATTAAGCTCTCAAGAACAACATGCTCTTTGGTCGAACGAACTGCTCGAACAATATGGCTGGCAATTTCAGGGAGAAACGCCATTTGCCGTCCCCTTAAGCAGCCTGCCCTTGCTGGATGAATTGTTCAAGTTTGTGAACGAGACCATCAAGGACTCTTTTGATCGCTCTTTATTCTGCTGGACTGATCTTAAACAAGACAACAAAGGTCTGACGGCCTGGTATCTGGGCGTCGAAGATTACGACGAAGTGCTGGAGCCTTATATAGAGAGCTTGTCTACCAAGGCCCAGGCCCAGAGTGATGCAGTAGAAAGCCCACCGTCCGAATAAAAAGACACCGGCAAGCAATTGATACAGGCAGCCAGGGATACATGCCCCAAAACCGCTAACGACTCTCCGGCTCGCTGGCTGCCCTGGAACCTGTAAAAAAACAGGCAGACGCGGATCAACAACACCGGAAAACCCGGAAGTCATAAAAAAACCCGGCACCAAGGCCGGGTTCTTCAAATAAAAGCCAAGTCTTACAAAGACCTGTTCTCTTATCTTTAAGGTTGCACACCTGCTGCGTGCGCCTGCTGGTCTGCGTGATAGGACGAACGCACCATGGCACCAACCGCCGCATGGGTAAAGCCCATTGCATAGGCCTCGCGCTCAAACATCAAGAATTCATCAGGCGTCACGTAGCGCATCACGGGCAAGTGGTGGCCGGATGGCTGCAAATACTGGCCAATGGTCAGCATATCAATATCGTGAGCACGCATATCGCGCATCACTTCCAGAATCTCTTCGTTGGTCTCACCCAAGCCAACCATCAAACCGGATTTGGTTGGAATGTTTGGATGCAACTTCTTGAACTCTTGCAGCAGTTTCAAGGAGTGGTGGTAATCCGAACCAGGACGCGCCTGCTTGTACAAGCGAGGTACCGTTTCCAGGTTGTGGTTCATCACATCTGGAGGGCAGGCATTCAGGATCCCCAACGCACGATCCAGACGAGCACGGAAGTCCGGCACCAGCACTTCAATGGTCGTAGTTGGCGAATGCTCGCGCACCTGACGGATACATTCCACAAAGTGGGCAGCGCCACCATCACGCAAATCGTCACGGTCTACGGAGGTAATAACCACGTAGGACAACTTCATGGCGCCAATGGCCTTGGCCAGGTTGGCGGGTTCATTCTCGTCCAGCGGGTCAGGACGGCCATGGCCCACATCACAGAATGGGCAACGACGTGTGCACTTGTCGCCCATGATCATGAAGGTGGCCGTGCCCTTGCCAAAACACTCCCCGATATTGGGACAGGAAGCTTCTTCGCACACCGAGAACAGCTTGTGCTCGCGCAGAGTTTCCTTGATCTCGTAGAAACGGGAATTCGGTGCAGCCGCCTTCACCCGAATCCAATCAGGCTTTTTCAAACGCTCTGCCTGCACGACCTTAATGGGAATGCGCGAGGTCTTGGCCTCGGCCTTCTGCTTTTGCGTTGCGTCGTATTCGACAACGCGAGGGCGCACAGTAGGTTTGGAATCGACGGACGTATCTGTAGGGGTGGTCATAGGCGTCTAAATAGAAAAACAGCGTGCGGGCAACATCACTAAACGATGGGCGCAGTGGTCAATTGTAGCCCCTTCGCTTTACAAGCGCCTAGAACAAGGGCGATAGTTTGTACCAGACCCCTCTAATATAGAGGTCGACTTAACGATGCAGCAACACCCGAAAATAAAACCTGCACATACTATAAGTACGGAGACTTGCATGTCACAAGAGCACCTCGCCGATCCCGTCCTGCTGGAACAGCATCAGGGACTGGCCCGCATCACCTTGAACCGGCCCGCCAAGTACAACGCGCTGTCTGAAGAAGTGTTGGACTCTTTACAACACATTCTGGACAAGCTGGCCCAGGACCCCAGCTTGCAGTGCGTCATCATTCAGGCGGAAGGCAAGGCCTTTTGTGCCGGGCACGATCTGAAACAGATGCGCTCCAAGCCCGAACACGACTATTACCGGGATCTGTTCAGCCGCTGCAGCCGCGTCATGCAAGGTGTGCTGGCCTTGCCCGTGCCGGTGATTGCTCGTGTGCAAGGGCTGGCCACTGCAGCGGGCTGTCAGCTGGTTGCTACCTGCGATATGGCTGTAGCCACCGAGTCCACTCGCTTTGCGGTTTCCGGCATTAACGTTGGCCTGTTCTGCTCCACCCCCGCTGTTGCCCTGTCGCGCTGCGTGCCGCCCAAGGCCGCCATGGAAATGTTGATGACGGGCGAATTTATCAGCGCCCAACGTGCTCAAGAGTTGGGGTTAATCAATTACGCCGTAGCCGAAGACCAGCTGGATCAAACCGTACAGAAACTGGCCGACAGCATCATGGCCAAGAGTCCGGTCGCCGTCCGCGCAGGCAAGGCCATGTTCTACCGCCAGCGCAGCCTGGCTATTGAACAAGCCTACGACTACGCCGGTCAGGTCATGGCTGACAATATGATGAGCAATGATGCCTGCGAAGGTATTGATGCTTTTATCGAGAAACGCGCGCCGCACTGGAGCGGAACCTGAGGCGGCACTTGACGAATAAATAACAATATGAAGATGAGCGCCGCCACATGCGGCGCTTTATCGCTGCGCTATTTAAGCTGCCGCTGCCTGTAGGCGCAGAGCCATCGCTTGCGATAGATAATTAGACAAATACTGTGCAACCTCGTCCATAGGGACCACAACGCCTTGCGAACGCATATCCGTTGTTTGCAGCCCTTCATAGCCACAGGGATTGATGCCGCTAAATGGGCTTAGATCCATGCCTATATTCAAGGCCAGTCCATGGTAAGAGCGGCCATTGCGAATCTTGATCCCCAATGCGGAAATCTTGGCCAACTCCTGGCTTGCCACCCCTTGCGGTACATAGACACCCGGTGCCCCTGGCTTGCAGCAAGCCCCTTCGACACCAAAATGCGTCAGACAAGCAATAACAGCCTCTTCCAAAAGGCGTACGTATTCTTTGACGTATAAGCCCACCCGGCGCAGATCAAACAGGCAGTACACCATTAACTGCCCAGGGCCGTGATAGGTAATCTGCCCGCCCCGGTCGGTTTGCACCACGGGGATGCCACCGGGATTCAGCAGATGTTCCGGCTTGCCAGCCTGTCCTTGCGTATAGACAGGCGTGTGCTCGACAAGCCAGATTTCATCAGGAGTCTCCGCCTCGCGCTGCTCGGTAAAGTCGCGCATTGCCTGCCAGATAGGTTCATAGGCGCTAGGCCGCTCAAACCACTTGATACGAACTGAGTCGGACATGAACGCCTGATCCCTGCTTTACATCACCACACGCACCAGATGATGCGCATGCAGGGCACGGTAAAGATTATCCAGTTGCTCACGCGAGACAGCGCGCACCGTGAAAGTCAGGCCCGTGTAGTTGCCTGCCTTGCTGGGACGCACCTCAATGGTGGCAGCGTCAAAACCTGGATCGTGTTCCAGCACGATAGCCAGCAATTCGTCTTGCAGGGTTTCGTGAGTCTGGCCCATGACTTTGATAGGAAAGTCACTGGGGTATTCGATCAACGATTCTTCGGGGGAAATTGTCATGCTTGCTCCGCAGCCTTGATGGCCTTGTCATAGCCTTCACGTAATTTGGCAAAGACAGGGCCGGGTCGTCCGTCGCCGACGGGCTGACCGTTAAATACAACGATGGGCAGCACCTCTTTGGTGGCTGACGTCATCATAATTTCATCGGCAGTGTCGACCTCTTCACGAGAGATCTGACGCGCCTGAAAAGCTATACCCGCCTGGGCGGCCAGCTCCTCCATCAAACTGTAGCGAATCCCTTCCAGGATCAAATTGTTGCGCATGGGTGCCAGCAAAGTACCGTCGCGCACAATCCAGATATTGCAGGAGGCCCCTTCGGTCAGAAAACCTTCTCTGAACTGAATAACCTCGTCCACACCGGCTTCAAGAGCCTGCTGCTTGGCCAAAACATTGCCCAGCAAGGAAACGGATTTTATATCGCAACGCAGCCAACGCTCATCTTCAATGGCCACCGCCTTCAAACCGGTTTCGCGCTCTTGCTGCACTCGCTTGAAGGGCGAGACCATGATGAAGATGCTGGGCGGCACATTGCTGGGGAAGGCGTGGTCGCGCTTGGCAACACCGCGGGTTACCTGAATGTAGACCATGCAGTCGGCACCCCGGCCCGAACGGGCCAGCATATCCAGCACCAGCTTTTCCCATTCACGGCGAGTGAAAGGGTTGGTGATGCCCACTTTTGCCAGACTGCGCTCCAAGCGCCCCAGGTGCCCATCAATACGAAAAGGTTTCCCGTGATAAGCAGGCACGACATCGTAAATGCCGTCGCCAAAGATAAAGCCACGATCCAGTACCGAGATCTTCGCTTCACCCAAGCGCACAAAGTCGCCGTTCAAATAAACAATGCTGTCGGGGTCAATGCCTGCAATCATAGGATTTAGCCTCGCACCAAGGAATTACTCAAACATCAAGCGCACTTTGTCGGCCATACGACCAAAAAAGCCGGCCTCGGGCACATCTTGCAGCACCAGCAAAGGCTGCTCTGCCAAAACCTTGCCATCCAGGGACAAAGTCAGTGTACCGACCTTGTCACCCTTGCTCAACGGAGCCAGCAAAGGCTGGGTATAGTTGGCAACAGGCTTGATTTCCGAGGACTTGCCACGTGGAACAGTCAACCACAAGGCTCCTTCTGTACCCAGGCCTACATTCTCGACCTCACCTTCCCAAACACGGGCGGTGACAGCAGGATTGCTGGCGTCGTACAGTTTGACCGTTTCAAAGTTCTGGAAGCTCCAGTTCAGAAGCTTCAGGCTGTTTTCTGTACGAGCGGCGTCATTTGCCGTGCCCACCACAACCGACACTACGCGACGGCCATCGCGCAAGGCGGTCGACACCAGGCAGTAACCGGCCGATTGGGTGTGGCCGGTTTTCAGACCATCAACTGTATTGTCCAGCCACAGCAGGCGGTTACGGTTGGGCTGCTTGATATTGTTGTAGGTGTACTCTTTTTGGCTGTAGTAGTGCAGATACTGGGGGAAGCGGGCAACCAGTGCCGCGGACAACACGCCCAGATCACGTACCGAGGTCAGATGCTCGGGATCAGGCAAGCCGGTGGAGTTCTTGAAATGCGTCGCCGTCAACCCCAGCTTGGCGGCTTCTTCGTTCATCAAGGCGGCAAAAGCACCTTCGCTACCCGCAACGGCTTCGGCCAAGGCAACAGAGGCGTCATTACCCGATTGCACGATCACGCCTTGCAGCAGATCATTCACGGCCACTTGCGAATTAACTTTCACGAACATGCGCGAACCTTCGGTGCGCCATGCCTTGTCCGAAATCACAACGGTCTGATCCAGCTTCAGGCGACCGGATTCCAGAGCATCAAAGACCAGATAGGCCGTCATCAGCTTGGTCAGGGAGGCAGGCTCGACCTGTTCGTTCAGCCCTTCTGCCGCGATGATCTGGCCACTATTAACGTCCATGGACAACCAGGCACGTGCCGTCAGGCTAGGTGCGGGTACAACGGACAAATCACCTGGCAAGGCAGGCGTCTGAGCGCCAAGCACTTGAGCCGATTCTGTCGGGGTAGGGGTTTGAGTCTGTGCCTGAGCCACCATAGGCAGCGTCAGGGCAAGTGCCACCACACAACGAGAGAAGACTGGAGATGCAAATTTTTGAATAGAAGTCATGGAAAAAATCGATTGCTTTGACAGTGGCGGAAAGAACCCATTATGGCAGAGCCATCTGGGCCTGTGAGGGGCAAAGCCCCTGAGTCTGAACAGGAAAACGCAACGATTTGAAAGCAAAACCCGGCTTAGGTTCCAAGCCCGGCCAAATGACGGCTGACCAACTCACGCAGCTGAATCAGCTTGCCATGAAAAAAGTGGCCGGCCTCGGGCAGCACAACCATGGGCAACTGATGCTCACGCGCAAAGTCCATGCCTTCCGACAAGGGAACGACATCGTCGGTTTCACCGTGCACTAGCAAGGTATCGGCAGGAGGGCTGACATCCCGGAAGCGGAAACGATTGACCGCAGTACCAGTCAGGATGAAGGCGCCGGGCAAAGGTGCCTGGGCTTCCTGCAGGCTGGCATACACTTGAGCAGCGACTGCAGTGCCAAATGAAAACCCGGCCAGCATGGATGGGCCGGAACTCCACTGCGGGAAATGTGATGGGAATTGCTCAATCAAAGCCAGCATATCGGCAGTTTCGCCGCGGCTGCTATCGAACTCCCCGGCAGACTTTCCGACACCACGGAAATCCGGGCGTACTGCCAGCAAACCATGTTGAGTGGCACTGCGCGACAAGGTTGTCACCACTTTGTTGTTACGTGCCCCACCATGCAAAGGGTGAGGATGCAGCAACAAGGCCCAACCCTTGGGCTCGCCCGCTGGCCAGTCCAGAGCACAGTCAATAACACCGGCCTGGCCGGAAAATTGGATTGTATCTACGCGTTCAGACATGCTCAGATCAAATATCACATAAGATTACGTTTAACTCATCCAGTGTACCGGATTGTCATGAATACCTCTTCTGCATTCACCCTACCCAGCCCGCGCGATATGGTGGCAGAGCTGCGTACGCGCTTGCCACATTTTCCCCAGATACGCTGGGTAGACTCGACCGAATCGACCAACGCCGATTTGCTTGCCCTGGCTCGTCAGGAGTCCGGGCCGCGTGTGCGTCCCTGGTTGCTGGGCGCACATCTGCAAAGTCGTGGTCGTGGGCGTGCCGGACGCACGTGGGAAAACAGCGTCGGTGCAAACCTGATGTTTTCCTGTGCCTTTGATATTTTTCTGCCTGCGCGGCAGCTGCCTACTCTTTCGCCGCTGTCCGGTCTGGCAACAACGGAAGCGCTGCGCCAGTTTCTGGAACCGGCAGTGCGTAATCGTCTGGCCATGAAATGGCCGAATGACGTGCTATGGGATCAGGCCAAGCTGTCCGGCATTCTGGTTGAGGCGACCCGCGCCAGTGCAGCGCCCAGCTCCAGTGACCATCATGTGGTGATTATCGGCATAGGCCTGAACCTGCGTGAAGCAGAGACTATCAGCCAGAATACGCAACGCGCCATTGCAGACTGGACCAGCATTGCTGAACACTCCCAGCAAGCGTCTCTGGCACGCTGTTCGGACCTTGTAGCCAAAGTCGCGCAAAGCCTGTACCTGAGCCTGAACCATGTTACAGCCCACGGTTTTGCTGATCTGCCTACACGCTACGCGCAAGTTGACGCACTAATTGGCCAGCAAGTCCATATCATTGACAATGGCCAAGTCCTGCATACAGGCATCGTGACGGGCATCAATACCTCGGGGCAATTATTATTGCGCCACCCCGATGGTTCCGAACGTGCGGTCACAGTGGGCGAAGTTTCCGTTCGCGCTCACCGCTGATCGCTATACTGCACTCTTTTTAGCTCTGACGATCCGGCATGACCCTGCTCATCGACTCTGGCAACACCCGTATCAAACTAGGGTGGTGTCATCCTTTAAGCGGCGCGCGCGAAAGCCAGCCGGTTAGCGTGCATGCCGACCAATTGGATCAATTGGCGGTTTGGCTGGAGGCAGGCCAGGCCCCGCTGCAAGAATTCGCCCAACAAAAAGGTGTACAAGCACTAGGGGTGAATGTGGCCGGGCCACAGGTCCAAGCGCAAATTGATGCGGCCGTCAGCCGTCTGGGCTTGGGACCTGTACGCTGGTTGCAGGCCCAAGAGCAGGCTTTTGGGCTGCACAACGATTATGAACAGGCTGGCCAATTGGGTGCCGACCGCTGGGCCTCCTTATTAGGCTTAAGCGATTTGCTGACCCAGGAATACCCGGTCGACCAAGGCGCCTTGCTGATCAGCTTTGGTACTGCTACCACGATTGACTTGCTGGGACCTGCACAAAATGGAGTGCGTCACTTTTTAGGTGGCTCCATTCTGCCCGGTCCCAGCTTGATGCTGGCTTCACTCAAGCAAAATACGGCGCAGCTTCCCGAGGCGCATGGGCAAACTGCGGCGTTCCCACGCAATACTCAAGAAGCTATCAGTACCGGGGTGGCTGCCGCACAGGCCGGAGCCGTGTTGCGACAATGGGAGAAAGGCCGTCAGCATCTGGGACACAGCCCATTGGTCTTTTTGGCGGGCGGTGGCCGCGCACTGGCGCAGCAAGAACTGTTAGAACAATTAAGTCATCATTGCCGTTTGCTCAATATAGAGCCCCCCCATCTACACGAGCTGGAAACTCCTGCCTTGCGGGGTCTGTCGCTGTTTGCGGCGCACCCGTAAGTCGATTCGAGCTTATAACCGTCCCTCTGCCCCCTCTCGCCCGTGAACTGTCGGTGACCCATAGATACGATTGGCATTAAAACGGATGAACTTAAACTCCCCTACCCGTACAATCTTGGGTTGAACTGTATTTTTCAGGGCATTTGCGATGCGACTGCTTTTCATACTGATCCTGGTGGCAAACCTTGCCTTGCTGGCTTTTGGACAAGGCTTTTTTGGCACGCCCCCCAGCGAACAAGGCCGTGAGCCTAGACAGTTTTCGCAGCGTAACCAAGATACCATTCAACTTGGAACCCCGGCCCATCCGACGCCAGCTTCCCCTTGATCCTCGATTGACGACACTATGAAACCCATACGCAAAGCAGTTTTCCCCGTCGCCGGTCTAGGCACACGTTTTCTGCCCGCCACCAAGGCCATGCCCAAGGAAATGTTGCCGATTGTCGACAAACCACTGATTCAGTACGCTGTCGAAGAGGCTGTCGCCGCTGGAGTCACAGAACTGATCTTTATCACTGGCCGCAACAAGCGAGCCATTGAAGATCACTTTGACAGCATCCCGGAACTGGAACACGAACTGGAAGGCAAGAACAAGCTGGAGTTGCTGGATGCCGTTCAAAACATCATTCCCAGCCATGTCAGCTGTATTTACACCCGCCAGCCGCGCGCGCTGGGTCTGGGCCATGCCGTGCTGTGCGCTGCACCCATCGTGGGCAACGAGCCCTTCCTGGTCCTGCTGGCGGACGACCTGATCGACGCCACCACACCTGTATCGCGGCAACTGGTTGAGGCTGCGCATCAATACAACGGAAGTATTGTGGCAACTCAAAATGTAAATAGAAATGAAACAAATAAATATGGAATTGTTTCGGGTAATTTAGTCGACTCAAAAGCAACTCGACTTAATGGAATTGTTGAAAAGCCTGCACCCGAAGTAGCCCCTTCTACACAAGCCGTTGTAGGCCGTTATGTATTGGAAGCGGAAATATTTGACCACCTGCGACGCACTCAAGCAGGGGTAGGTGGAGAGATTCAATTAACGGATGGAATTGCCAGTCTTTTGGAAAGTCGTGCGGTATATGCATATGAATATGAAGGCACACGTTACGACTGTGGTAGCAAGTCCGGTTTCTTTCATGCTACGCTTGAATTTGGTCGTAAATACCACGGACTTTAACGAGGGGCGCAGAGGGGTCCGTTACGATAACAAGCTTGGTTGCAATTGTTGATCAAACACTGCCTTAAAACCACGCAGAGGGTCGATTTAGCTTGACTTACAGGTTAAATACCCCCTACGATTGGCGGTGCAGGATTTCAAGTTCGTCGAAGTTTGTTCAATACGGTATTGTTTCTAATACTCATTGCCCTGATTTTTACATCTTGACAATCTTTTTTGAGCAGATTGCTCGTCATTTTTAGGGAATGCAGGAAATGCAAACAGAAACCGGTATCGTGAAATGGTTCAATAACGAAAAAGGCTACGGCTTTATCTCCCCCGACAACGGTGGCAAAGATCTTTTCGTTCACCATTCCGACATCTTGGGCACGGGCTTTAAATCCTTGGAAGAAAACCAGCGCGTTTCGTACGTGTCGGCTGAAGGCCAAAAGGGTCCACAAGCTAAGAGCATCCAAAAACTGTAAATCGATCTCGATTAGTTTTTAGATCTCAAAAAAGCCCGCTAAATGCGGGCTTTTTTATTTAACTTGATTCAAATCAAGACGAGTTGTCCTCAAATCGCCACAAATTCCAAAACACGTAAAACTAAATACTTATTAGCTAATAAACAGCCACGTATTTAATCGCGGATTTGTGCCAATCCAGAAAGTACACGCTGCACTGCGCCTTCGTGCATTTGAACCCAATGCAAACCCGCATCAGCCATTTTGTGATGGCGTGCTGGATCATCTACTAGCTCCAGTGCCTGCTGCAACGCCAAGGCTGGCGTACCCGCACGTATCGCAGCGCCGGCCTGCATGGCATCTTGCATGGCTTGGGCAAAATTATGAGTATGCGGGCCCACAATCACAGGGACACCCACTGCGCAGGCCTCGATAAAGTTCTGCCCGCCCAAAGGCTGGAAGCTGCCCGCCACAATGGCGACTCGTGCCAGGCCGTAATACCAGTGCATTTCACCTAGGGTGTCGCCCAGCAGCACATCCACTTCACGACAAGCCTTGATCGCACTGGTGCTGGTATCGCCCTGCTCCAGCAACTCGCTACGCCGCACGGAACGCAAACCTAGCTGATTCAGATAATCTGCCGCTTCTTCAAACCGCTCCGGGTGACGTGGAATCACAACAAACAGGACTGGGCTATGCAGCTCGCTACCATGCTCTCGTTCACGGCGCAGGTAATGGGCAATGGCATCAATGAAATCGACATGCTCAGTCTCGCGCGTACTGGCGATCACCACCACACGCCGTCCCAGGTCACTGGCAAAGCCACGGCCACGTGCAATCTTGTCCTGTGGCAAAACCACATCAAACTTCAGATTCCCTGACACGCGCACGCCTTGTGCGCCCGCCAACTCCAGCCGCTGTGCATCAGCCAGGCTTTGTGCATAGATCAACTTGAAGGAGCGATAGGCCTCTCGCATGACCGAACCTGCTTTCAGACTGGTACGCAATGCACTTTCCGAGAACCGGGCACTGGCCAACATCATGGGAACACCTTGCCGGCGTGCCGCAGCCAACAGATTGGGCCATACCTCGCGTTCAATCAGCACCCCGGCACATGGCCGGTAATGGGCGAAAAAACGTCGTACCGAGCCGGGAAAGTCGTAGGGTAGCCATTGTTGCAGCAATTGCCCGCTGGCAATCTCAGCCGCAAACGCAGTCGCACCTTCTGTACGGCCCGTAACTGTCATATGGGTTAACAGGACCGTCTCACCCTGATCCAGCAAAGCACGAATCAAAGGCTGCGCCGCACGCGTTTCACCCAAGCTGACCGCATGCACCCACACCGGGGCTTTCCTGGGCGCAGGCAGCGAACCATAAAAACCAAAGCGGGGACCCGATAACACCTGCCATTCGCCACCAGCTCGACGGGCACGCAAGCCCATCCAGGCCATCAAGGCTGGAGCCAATATGCGAATAGAGGCGGTATAGAAGAATCGGTTCACCCGCTTAGCCTCAGTACGAAATCAGCAGCAGCCAAGCCACGCTCGGCGCTACCAGGAAGACGAATAGAAAATAATGTCAGGCAGACAAAGGGCCTGCACCCAGGCGGGGCTGCAGGCCCCTTAGCATCGCGTATTGTAAGCACAAAGCCGGCTGACAAAAAAACGAATTGGCGATCAGGCCCGAACTAGCCTTTTGGCGCGTCCAACAAGGCCGCCTCCGGCACTACTGTCCGCCCCAGCGCCTGATCGATGGCACAGAGCACCGTTTCCGCTGAAGGAGGATGCCCACGCTCGCCCAGGCTGGCGGTGTAAGCGGAACCTTCCAGGGGGGTACGCACTGGGGTCGAGGCTTTATAGATACCAATAGTAGGACGGCCCAAACCGGCTGACAAATGCGTCAGACCACTGTCCAGACCCACCATGACTTGCGCTCCAGCCAATTGCAGAGCGATAGGCGTCAAATCCATTCGTGGCATCACCTGAGCCTGGCTGCGACCAATAATCAGCGCCTCGGCACGGGCGGACTCGGCAGGGCTGCCCGCCAACAAGCGCAATGCCATCCCTTCCCCTTGCAGGCGATCAAAGACCTGTTGCCAGTTCTCCGGCTCCCAGAGCTTATCATCGCGGCTGGCCGACGGCATGATAATGGCGTAAGGATCCTCGTCCTTGGGGGATTGCGCGGCCAAACCCTGCAAACCAAAATCAGGAGCGCCTTCAAACTGATAGCCAAAGGCAGACGCGGCCAAGCTGCGCTGACGGAACACAGCAGGCTGCCAGAAACCGACGCGATGACGCACATCGTAGAACAGCGAGGCCAGCGGTTCACGCGCCGACTTCCAATCCAGCCCATGACGACGGCCTTTAGTCTGCCGTACCAGCCAGATGGATTTCATCAGCGCCTGCATATCCAGCACAACATCGTATTGGCGTGATTGCAGTTGTTCGCGCAAGGCGGCGCGTTCCTGGCGTGTCTGGGCAGACCACCACTGTTTGCGCCAGCGCCGATGCGCTACCGGGATCACTTCATTTACTGCCGGATGCCAGCCCGGAATCTGAGCAAAGCTCTCTTCTACGAGCCAATCAATTTGTGCACCGGGCACATGGCGTGCAATGTCCGAGATTGCTGGCAGCATATGCACCAGATCTCCCAAAGAGGACGTACGCACAATCAGTATCTTGCAAGTCATGGGCGAATTATAGTGGTGGCCGCGTCCAATCAAACAAAGATGCAGAAAAATATCCGCCTGCTCTACTTATGCCCGCCAATTGCCATCAGGCATAATAAGACTGCCTATTTTCTGGACCGGAAACATGATTGATCTCAAACAGATCGAAGCCTTTGTATGGGTTGCCGAGCTTGGCGGTTTCCGGGCAGCTGCCGAAAAACTCAACACGACCCAACCGTCTATTTCTCAGCGTATCGCCGGACTGGAATCCAGTCTGGAGCTGCGCTTGTTTGATCGGGGCGCCCGGGGCATCAAGCTGACCGATAAAGGCCAGGAGTTGTTGTCGCACGCACAGCGCATGCTGGATCTGCGTACCGAGATGCTGCGCGCCGCCAAAGAGCAGAACGCCATCCGCGGCCTGCTGCGTCTGGGGGTGGCTGAAACCATTGTGCAGACCTGGCTGCATGAGCTGATCGACAAGCTGCATCAGGAATACCCGGCTTTGGTCATCGAGATTCATGTCGACACCACCAGCGTGCTGCGCCAGCAACTGGCCAGCTTCCAGATTGATATGGCCATGATTGTGGGCGTAGGCCAGGATCCCAAAGAACAATGCATTCGACTGTGCGCTTATCAGTTAGGCTGGGTCGCCAGTCCCGAATTGAAGTTGCATGGCCGCAAAGTCAGCGTTTCCGAGCTAGGGGTTTACCCTGTAATCACCTATCCATCCGGTAGCGTTCCCTACCTCGCCACACGCGAAGCTTTGCTGCGTGCCGGCGTCAAATCCCCACGTATTTTTGGCAGTGCATCGCTAAGCACAATCGTGCAAATGACGCGTCATGCCATGGGCCCCAGCGTGCTGGCTCCCGAGGTCATAAAAGACGAGCTTTCCGAGGGAAAACTGCGCCTTTTGAAGGTGGATCAACCCCTGCCGGCCATCGAATTTTTTGCCTGCTGGATGGATTCTCCGGACAGTCATATTGCCCGCGTCGTGGCCAATCACGCCCAAGAAATCGCCCAGCAATACGTGCAGTCCGATAAGTAATCGTTATGGCCTAGGATTCAAACATACGATTGGACACAAATTATCTGATCGGTTGCAATCCGAGGCTGTGATCAACCCCCTTTGTGCGAGTGGTCATCATGAACCTGCAAACCCTGCCTGTGCTGGCGCCCGAGGCTGAAAAATGCCGCGAGCTGATCCGTCAAGAAACTCATACTGGTCCTACCGCAGGACTGGCCGCAGGCTATGTGCAGGCCAACCTGATGATTCTGCCCAAAGACTGGGCCGATGAGTTCCTGCTGTTTTGTCAGCGCAACCCCAAACCCTGCCCTTTATTAGCCGTGACGGAACCCGGTCAGTTTCAGGTGCCAACCTTGGGTGGCTCGATTGATCTGCGCACGGATTTCCCTCGTTACCGTGTCTGGCAGAACGGCGAGCTCAGCGCCGAGCCACTGAACATCGAAGATGTCTGGCGCGATGATCTGGTGTCCTTTCTGATTGGCTGCTCCTTCTCCTTTGAAGAAGCGCTGCTGGCCGACGGCATTGATGTGCGCCATATCAGCGCGGGTGTGAATGTGCCCATGTATCGCAGTTCGATCCAGACCCAGGGCACACAGCGCCTGTCTGGCCCGCTGGTGGTATCGATGCGCCCCATGCGTGCGGCCGATGCCATTCGCGCCATTCAGATCACCTCGCGCTTTCCGTCCGTGCACGGTGCCCCGGTTCATATCGGCGACCCGTCCCTGATTGGAATCAGCGACCTGCAACAACCCGACTATGGCGATGCAGTGCCAGTCGGCCCCGACGAATTACCCGTTTTCTGGGCTTGCGGCGTCACCCCTCAAGCCGTTGCTGCCCAGGCCAAGCCGCAGTTTTGTATCACGCATGCCCCTGGCCATATGTTGATTACCGATCTGCCCAACACACGGCTGGCCGCGCTTTAAGCAAGTTTTGACCGACACAAAACCGGTCGCCCCTTTGGTTTCAATATGCAGCTCCCTGACAACAAGGGCGCGCACTCTATCAACCATACAGCTGGACCGCTATTAGGAGCACCTTATGAAAAAAATCGTACTGACCTCCCTGGCTTTGGGCTCGCTGGCCCTGGGCTCTGCTGCCATGGCCCAGGAACTGCCCAAGACTTCTTTGAAAGTTGTCGGTGGCTTGAGCAACCTGACCGCCTACCAGAACACCGAGCAGCCCTTCTGGACCAAGAAAGTACCTGAGCTGTCCGGCGGCCAGATCACGGCCGATATCAAGGGCTTTAACGACATGGGCCTGAAAGGTCCTGAAATCATGCGCTTGATCAGCCAAGGTGTGATTCCTTTCGGTACCGCCACCCTGGCTTACTTTGCCAGCGACAACTCCATTAACGAAGCGATCGACCTGGCTGGTCTGGCTCCCGATATTGAAGTGGCCAAGAAGCTGACCGACGCGTTCACTCCCGCCTACGAACAGTTCTACGCCAAGAGCAACGTCAAGGTTCTGGGCTTTTCCACCTACCCCGCCCAAGTTCTGTTTTGCAATGGCAACTTCAATGGCCTGAGCGACCTGAAAGGCAAGAAGGTGCGTACCAGCAGCCGTACTCAGGCTGAATTCGTTCAGGCTCTGGGCGGCAACAGCGTAACCATCCCATTTGGTGAAGTGGTTCCTGCCCTGCAAAACGGTGTGGTCGATTGCGCCATTACCGGCTCCATGTCCGGCTACTCGGCCAAGTGGTACGAAGTCAGCTCCAAGCTGTACGAAATGCCCATCAACTGGAACCAGCAGATTCACGCAGCCAACCTGGGCACCTGGAACAAGCTGGACCCCAAAGTTCAAGAGTTCCTGGCCAGCAACATCAAGGCCATGACCGAAGAAATCTGGGTGGCCGCTGCCAAGGAAACACAGGAAGGCTATGACTGCAACACGGGCGCCGACGCTTGCACGCAGCCCGTCAAAGGCAAGATGACTCTGGTCAAGCCTACCGACGCTGACCGTGAACTGCTCAAGAAAGTCATGAGCGAGACCGTTGTTCCCAAGTGGGCCGAGCGTAGCGCTGCTGACACCGTGGCTGCATTCAACACCAGCCTGAGCCCGATCCTGGGCTTCGAAGCCAAGAAGTAAATCTGTACGTCCTGCCTGCCACCAGACTCACGGTGGCAGGCTGCCTGTACCCCAGGCCCCTCCCTCCTAGACCCTGTACGGGGTAGACATCATGGAAAATACCGAAAAATTCGCCATGCTGAACCGTTTGCTGTCCGCCGCCACATCCCTGTCGCGCGTCGCCATCTGGTTCGCAGGCAGCCTGACATTGATCAGCGCCCTCTACATCACCGCGGACGTCCTGTTCCGCAAATTCAGTGGCAGCTCTCTGGGCGGCTCGGATGAACTGTCCGGCTATGCCTTTGCCATCAGCATTTCCTGGGCACTGTCCTTTGCCACCCTGCAACGGGCCAATATCCGTATCGACGCCATCTATCAGCACTTACCTGTTCGTCTGGCTGCCCTGCTGGACTGGATTGCTCTGGTGGCCCTGTCTGTTTTCATCGTCTACCTGACCTTGTACGCCACCGACGTGGCTGGCCTGTCCTGGACCAACCAGTCCACCGCCAACACCGCCATGGGCACTCCCTTGTGGATTCCCCAGTTTCTGTGGGTGGGTGGCCTGATCTGGTTGTGCGTCGTTCTGGCCTTGATGCTGCTGCGCTCCAGCCTGGCCCTGATTACAGGTGACCTGGCCGGGATCCAATCCCTGTGCGGTATCCGCAGCACCCAGGAAGAAGCCTCTGAAGAAGCCGAGGCTGGCAAACGCATGGTGCAAGGAGACGCCAAATGATTACAACCGCACTGACTCTCTTGCTCGTTCTGATCGGACTGAGCATTCCCGTGGGCGCTGCCCTGGGTGTTTTGGGCCTGATTCTGGACCCGCTGTACTCCATGCTGCCCCTGACTGGCGCATTGGGTGAAATTTCCTGGGGCACCAGCAACGAGTTCCTGCTGGTGGCCATTCCCCTGTTCATCATGCTGGGCGAGATCCTGCTGCGCTCGGGCATGGCTGAACGTATGTACAACGCCATGAGCCTGTGGCTGTCCTGGCTGCCCGGCGGCCTGATGCACGCCAACATTGGTGCCAGCGCCCTGTTTGCCGCCACCTCCGGTTCCAGCGTGGCCACTGCTGCCACCGTGGGCACCGTGGCCCTGCCGCAAATCAAGAAACAAGGCTATAACGAGCCTCTGTTCCTGGGTAGTCTGGCCGCTGGCGGTACCTTGGGCATTCTGATCCCGCCTTCGATCAACCTGGTGATCTACGGCGTACTGACCAATACTTCTGTGCCCAAACTGTACCTGGCCGGCATCATCCCCGGTTTGGGCATGGCCTTGCTGTTCATGCTGGCAATTGCTGCTGCATGTATGGTCAAACCCAAATGGGGCGGTGCGAAGATCAAGGCCTCCTGGGGCCAGCGTTTTGCCAGCCTGGTGCATCTGGTTCCACCACTGGGCATTTTCCTGCTGGTCGTGGGCTCGATTTACGCCGGGATTGCCACTCCAACCGAGGCTGCTGCCCTGGGTGTGGTCGGCGCCTTGATTCTGGCTGCCTTCTCGGGCCGCATGAGCTGGAACATGATCAAGGAAGTGCTGGAAGGCACCATGAAAGCCACCGCCATGATCATGCTGATCGTGATCGGTTCGGCCTTCCTGAACTTTGTCATGGCCGCCACCGGCCTGACCAACGCACTGACCGATGCCATCACGGGCCTGGGTGTCTCGCCCATGGTCATGCTGCTGATCATTGTGGTGTTCTACCTGGTGCTGGGCTGCTTCATGGAAACCCTGTCCATGATGATCACCACCATCCCTATCGTGGCTCCCATCATGATCGCCCTGGGCTTTGATCCGGTGTGGCTGGGTATTGCCATCATCATTCTGGTGGAAGTGGCGCTGATCACTCCGCCTGTTGGTCTGAACCTGTTTGTGGTCCAGAGCCTGCGCAAGAGCGGCAGCATGAATGACGTCATGATTGGCAGCCTGCCCTTTGTGATCATGCTGCTGGCCATGGTGGGCCTGCTGGCTATCTTCCCAGATCTGGCTTTGTGGCTGCCACGCCTGTTCGGTTAATCCCAATCTGTCTTTGAGTAAACGAGTACTGCTATGCGTTTGACCTTTGAACTGGCCCAGGCCACCCACACTGAAATCATCGAAGCTGATTTGCAGCACTGCATCGTGGCCGGCTGGGCTGGCCGCGATCTGGCTGCCATCGAGCACCACATTGAAGAGCTGGCCGAACTGGGCGTACCACGCCCTAGCTCGGTGCCTTTGTACTACCGCATCGCCGCCAACCAGATGATCCAGGATGCCGACATCCAGGTCGTGGGCTCCGGTTCGTCCGGCGAGACCGAAGTGTTTGTGTTCAACCACCAGGGCCGCCTGCTGGTCAGCCTGGCCTCGGACCACACGGACCGCGTGCTGGAAGCCCACAGCGTGGCCCTGTCCAAGCAGATCTGCGCCAAGCCCGTTGCCCGCGAAGCCTGGTTGTTCAGCGATGTGGCCGACTACTGGGACGAGCTGATCATCCGCGCCTACATTCAGGAAGACGGCAAGGAAGTCCTGTACCAGGATGGCCCCTTGTCCACCCTGAAGAACCCGCTGGAGCTGATCGAAGGCTACTTCCAGTCCACCACCATGCCTGAAGGCTTTGGCATGACCTGCGGTACCGTGGGTGCCATTGGTGGCATTCGCCCTGCTACCCAGTTCACCATGGAACTGTATGACCCCCGCCGCGAACGCAGCATCCGTCATACCTACGTAACCGAAATCCTGCCTGAAGTAGCCTAAACTGGCCCAGCCCGCCCCACCCATTTATTTTGCGAGTGACCCATGCTAGCGACTATTACCGAACTGCAACGTGCTCTTGATCGTGGCGAAACCACCTCGGTCGAACTGACCCAGCAAGCCCTGGACCGTATCCAGGACGAAAGCCGTGACGGCGCTGCCACGTTCATCGAAGTGTTTGCTGAACAGGCTCTGGCCGCAGCCAAAGCCTCCGACATTTTGCGCGCTGCCGGTTTGAGCCGCTCGCTGGTTGAAGGTCTGCCCATGTCGGTCAAGAACCTGCATGACATCGCAGGCTACATCACTCTGGGTGGGTCGGCTGTACTGAAAGACGCCGAACCGGCCGAACAGAACGCCACCATTGTGGAGCGCCTGCTGCGCGCCGGTGCCATTCTGATCGGCTCCACCAATATGACCGAGTTTGCCTTCTCCGGTCTGGGCATCAACCCCCACTACGGTACGCCTCGTTCCGTCTGGGACCGTGACAATGCCCGCATCCCGGGTGGTTCGTCCTCCGGCGCCGGCGTGGCCGTCGCTCAAGGCATGTCGGTTTTCTCCATTGGTACCGACACGGGCGGCTCCATCCGTATTCCTTCGGCCTTTAACGGCCTGACCGGTTTCAAACCCACCGCTGAGCGCGTTCCCAGCGAAGGCACCATGCCTTTGTCGCGCAGCCTGGACTCCAATGGCCCTCTGGCTGCCTCGGTAGAGTGTTGCGCCATTGTGGACTCCATCCTGACCGACCAGCCTTATGTGCCCGTGGCAACACCTGCCCTGGACACCTTGCGTCTGGCTGTGCCCAAGACCTTTGTGTTTGACGGCATTGATGAAACCGTGCGCGCCGCCTTTGACCGTGCCATCGCCCTGCTGCGTGAGCAAGGCGCTGTGGTTGAGGAAATCAACTTGCCCGAGTTTGACCAACTGCCGCAGATCAACCGCAAAGGCGGTTTTGTCTGCGCCGAAGCCTGGTCCGTGCACCGCGACACCCTGCAAGGCAAGGGCGAGCAATACGACCCACGCGTGGCCTCCCGCATCCTGCGCGGCAAGGACATCGATTGCGCCGACTACATCGAACTGCAAGACACCCGCCAGGCCTGGATCAGCGCGGTGGAAAGCCGTCTGGAGCGCTACGACGCCGTCCTGATGCCTACCGTGCCCGTTGTCGCTCCCCGCATTGCCGATCTGAAAGAGTCGGACGACGTCTACTTCGCCACTAACGGCCTGGTCCTGCGCAACCCCACCCTGATCAACTTCCTGGACGGCTGCGCCCTGTCGCTGCCTTGTCATGCCGCTGATGAAGCCCCTGTGGGCCTGATGGTGGCAGCCCCTGCCTACCACGACGAACATCTGCTGGCAGTAGGTTCAGCAATCGAACGGGTATTACCCCTGCGCAAACGCTAATCCAGTAAGATTTACGTTCCTTCCAGGACGGCCATCCGGCCGTCCTTGTGCTTTTCGTCAGGAGCCTGTCATGAGCACACCCCAGTCCTCCTCCTTGCCCCAGACCCTGACACCCACGGTCTTTCCCTTGGCGGGGGTGCTCATTCTGATTCTGTCTTCCTGGGCCCTGTCGGGTCTGGATGCCAGCGGCAAATGGATCATGGGCTTTGGCGTGCCCCTGCTGGTGATGTGCTGGTTTCGCTACGTCATCCATCTGGGATTAGTGCTGGCGCTGGTCTTGCCGGTCAAGGGCCGCAAGATCCTGCGCAGCTCCCGCCCCAAAGCACAAATTTTGCGTGGCACAGTGATGATGCTGTCCACCTTCTCGTTTTTCAACGCCTTGAGCTATCTGCCTCAAGCCGAAGCCACCTCCATCAACTTTCTGGCCCCTTTGCTGGTGCTGTCTGTCGCCCCCTGGATTCTGAAAGAGCCACCGCGCATCAGTCGCTGGGTAGCTGCCGGAGTCGGCTTTCTGGGCGTGCTGATCATCATCCGGCCTACCGCTGGCCTGCACCCAATAGGGGTGCTGTTTGGCTTGATGACCGCCTGTCTGTTCGCCACGCAATTTATCGCAACACGTCGCGTGGCCGTGGACAATTCGCTGACCACCCTGATCTGGAGCGGTGCAGTCGGCAGCATCTGCTTGACCATTGCCTTACCCTTTTTACTGCCCGCCGCCCTGCCTGCCTTAAAAGAGCTGAGCTTTTTCCAATGGTTGATTCTGATTTCGACCGGACTGTGGGGTTGTCTGGGCCACCTGCTGCAAATCCAGGCCTATCAACGCGCCTCGGCGTCTTTGCTGGCCCCGTTTGTGTATCTGCAAATTGTGGCCGCAGCCGCGCTGGGATGGCTGATCTGGGGTCAGTTCCCGGATGTCTTTACCTGGATCGGGATTGCCGTGGTGTGTACCAGCGGCATTGTGATTGGGACTCTGGAGTGGCGGCGCCAGAACAGATCTGGCGCCTGAGTCCAGGCGGCAAGGCTTAGCGAGACTGCCAGCCCTGCACAAAGACGGCGACGGGCTGACGCTTGGAACCGGCTTTTTGCAGCTCCAGCAAACGCAACACACCTTCCCCGCAAGCCACGTCAATGCCTTGGGCACTGACGTTCAGAACCTCACCAGGTTCTGCTGAATGCTTTTGCTCTAGCGCCTGAGCGCGCCAAACCTTCACGGGCTGCTCCAAACCGGGCAGGGACAGGGTGGAGCCAGGCACTGGGTCAAACGCGCGAATACGGCGCTCCAGTTCCTTGGCCGGTTGGCCTAAATCCAGCACCGATTCGGCCTTGGACAGTTTCTCGGCGTAGGTCACGCCTTCTTCTGGCTGGGGAGTCGCCTGCAAGGTGCCATCACGCACTTGCTGCAAGGCTTCCAGCAAGGCCTGTGCACCTAGCTGCGCCAAATCGTCATGCAGGGTTGCGGCACTGTGATCATCACGAATCGCCAGCTCGCTGCGCACCAGCATATCGCCGGTATCCAGGCCTTCATCCATCTGCATGATGGTAATGCCCGTGGCCGCATCACCCGCCTGAATCGCACGCTGGATCGGTGCCGCACCGCGCCAACGAGGCAAGAGGCTGGCATGAATATTGAAGCAACCATAGCGCGGCAGCTCCAAAGTCCACTTGGGCAAAATCAGGCCGTAGGCTGCCACCACCATCAGATCCGGCTGTAAATCCAGCAAGGTATGGCGGGCCTGGGCTGCTTCCTCGGGATACTTGCCATCCAGACGCAAGCTGTGCGGCTGCAGCACCGGGATATTAGCGTTCACAGCGGCTTGCTTGACCGGGCTGGGACTGAGCTTCATGCCACGGCCAGCTGGACGGTCTGGCTGCGTCATGACCAAAGGAACATCAAAGCCCTGCGCTAACAGGGCTTCCAGGGCGATACGGGCAAAATCCGGAGTGCCGGCAAAAACAATACGCATGGCGACTATTGCCCTGCCTTCAGTGCTTCACGTTGCTGCTTGCGCAGACGGCTGCGGATACGCTCACGCTTGAGCACGGACAGGTACTCCACAAACACCTTGCCATCCAGGTGGTCCAGTTCATGCTGAACACACACGGCCAGCAGGCCATCGGCTTCTTTCTCGTACCACTCGCCTTTTTCATTCTGGGCCTTGAAGCGAATATTGGCGGCGCGCTCAACCTTGTCGTAGGTATCAGGTACAGACAGGCAGCCTTCTTCGTAGACCTTCAGCTCTTCACTTTTCCAGGTGATCTCAGGGTTGATCAGCACCAGCAATTCATTGCCGCTTTCCGATACGTCAATGACCACCACGCGCTCGTGCACGTCAACCTGCGTCGCGGCCAGCCCTACGCCGGGTGCGTCATACATGGTCTCGGCCATATCCTTGACCAGTTTGCGAATGCGGTCGTCGACCTCCTGCACGGGTTTGGCAACCGTGTGCAGACGTGGGTCAGGAAATTTAAGGATAGGAAGCAAAGCCATTGTCATGTCCGAAGAAAAAGCGATAAGTCGATATAATAAAACAAGTTTCAGGGCGGCACCCGATTGCCCCGGCAGCATATGAAGCCCTAGCCCACAAAGCGGCAGTCACACTGGATACAAACGTCCGGGCCACACAGAACAAAGATCGGTTTCGTGCCACACTACCTTATGCCTGATCATTTTAGCTCGGATGAAATCTCGGAAGAATTGCGTGCCTGGTTGCGCCTGTCGCTGGAGCCAGAGCTTGCGCCCGCCCAGGCCCGGCAATTGCTGGCTGCCTGTGGACTGCCACAGCAAATCTATCAAAGCTCGGTTCAAACCCTGTCACGTCATATTCCGGCCGAACTGGCTGTGCAATTAAGCCAGGAACCACTGGACGAGCTGCAGGCGCAGATTGAACAAGCGGTGACATGGCTCAAGCAAGCCAATCACCATATCGTGACGCTGGCGGACCCCACCTATCCCGCCTCCTTGCTGGACCTGCACGACGCACCTTTGCTGTTGTATGCCAACGGCGATCTGGGAGTCTTGCAACGCAAAGGACTGGCTATTGTGGGAGCCCGCAATGCCACCCAATCCGGTCAGGAAATCGCGACAGATTTTGCAGCTACTCTGGCTTCCAGAGGCTGGTGCATCATCAGCGGCCTGGCCAGCGGTATCGACCAGGCGGCACACAAGGGAGCGTTAAAAGCCGGCCCTTCGTCCGCAGGCACGATAGCCGTGATGGGAACGGGGCTGGACCTGGTCTACCCGGCGGCACACCGTGATCTGGCTCATCAGATCAGCGCTCACGGTCTCTTGCTGAGCGAGTTTCCTTTGGGCACCCGGGCCATGCCCCATCACTTCCCACGCCGTAATCGCATTGTGGCTGCCTTGGCCAAAGGCGTACTGGTGGTTGAAGCGGCCAAACAAAGTGGCTCCCTGATCACGGCCCGTCTGGCCGGAGAATTAGGTCGAGAAGT
This sequence comes from Alcaligenes sp. Me129, assembly GCF_050487245.1. Classification (NCBI taxonomy): domain Bacteria; kingdom Pseudomonadati; phylum Pseudomonadota; class Betaproteobacteria; order Burkholderiales; family Alcaligenaceae; genus Alcaligenes; species Alcaligenes sp. Me129. The sequence goes on along the minus strand of NZ_JBKQGX010000016.1, from coordinate 81,963 downwards.
TTTTGCCATTCCCGGCTCCATTCACTCCCCTTTGGCTCGCGGCTGCCATGCCTTGATACGCCAAGGTGCCAAACTGGTGGAAAGCGCCCAGGATATTCTGGACGAACTGGGCAATGTGCAAGGCGACTTCAATCTGGATACGGCTCCACAAACTGGTTCAAAACCCAATCCTTATGAAGCCTTGCCCGAGGAATTACGCCCTATTCTTGAGCGCATTGACTTTGCGCCCCTCAGCCCCGAACAGCTGATGCGGCGCACAGGCCTGCTGGCGACCGAACTGCCCGCCGTTCTGGCTGAACTGGAGCTGGCAGGCTGCATCGAGCCCCTGGCAGACGGACGCTTTCAACGCTTGAAACCTTAAAGACTATAGGGCAGTTCCTAGGACGCCAGCCCTGGCCTTCAAGAGGTATCATGACGATTACGTAAGGGCCTTCCAGCCCCAGCCATCTACCCCTTCAGGAAACTTCATGTCATACCCATCGCGCGTCAAGATTGTGGAGGTCGGTCCTCGGGACGGCCTGCAGAACGAAAAAGAATTCATCCCCACCGACATCAAGGTCGAACTGGTCAACCGCTTGTCCCACGCCGGTTTTGTGAACGTGGAAGCCGCGTCCTTTGTCTCGCCCAAATGGGTGCCGCAAATGGCGGACGGCGCAGATGTAATGGCTGCTATCGACCGACGTCCCGGTACGATTTATTCGGTTCTGACACCCAATATGCGTGGTTTTGAAGGTGCCCTGGCCGCCAAGGCTGACGAAGTGGTGATCTTTGCCGCCGCCAGTGAGGCATTTTCCCAGCGCAATATCAATTGCAGCATCGAAGAATCGCTGGAGCGCTTTGCCCCGGTTGCTCAGGCTGCCAAAGAAGCCGGTTTGCGTCTGCGCGGCTCCATCAGCTGTTCTTTCGGCTGTCCCTATGAAGGCGCTGTGGCTCCCTCCAATGTGCTGAAAGTGGGCAAGCGCCTGATCGAATTGGGCTGTGACGAGATCGACGTGGCCGACACCATCGGCGTAGGCACGGCCCGCCAGGTGTATGACGTCATGCGCATGGTAACCGAGCACATTGACCCGGCTCATGTGTCCGGCCACTTCCACGATACCTACGGCCAGGCCATCGCCAATATCGTTGCTTCCATGCAAGCTGGCATCCATATTTTTCACAGCTCCGTAGCCGGTCTGGGCGGCTGCCCCTACGCCAAGGGTGCAACCGGCAACGTCGCCACCGAAGACGTGCTGTTCCTGATGCAAGGGCTGGATATTGAAACCGGCATTGATCTGAACGCCGTGGTAGACACGGGGCAATGGATTTCGGCTCATTTGAAGCGCAAATCGGCCAGCAACGCCGGTAACGCTCTGGCCGCCCGCAAGCAAGGGGCCGCCGCGTGCTGATGAGCCAAGCTCCCTCGAAAGAGGAAATTGATGCCATGTTGAAGGATCTGGGCTCGCTTCCCATTCAAGGCCGTTCCTGGCCCAAATGGGTAGCAGCCAGCGCCTGGATTGTGCTGGCCCTGATCGGCGTGCGTTTCGCGCTGGTGGCCAGCTCCCCACAAGGGGCCGCCATCAGCCCCGTCCTGGCGGGCTGCCTGGTCCTGCTGTTTACCGGCCTGATTCTGATTGCCTGGCACATGTGGCACGGCGTCACCACGATTGACCAGAATGGCATACGCCAGAACTGGATCATGAAACGGGAGGTGCAATGGCAGGATATTCACTTTGCCAAATTTGTACCTCTATTCAACTCAAAGCGCCTGATCTGCTTTACCCGGCGTGGCCGCCCTGTGATTTTTCAGGGTGCCACACAGGATCTGCAAGTGGCCTTTGCCAAGATTTCGCTGGTATTGCGGCGCAAGAGCTAAGTCTCCCTGTTTGCCCCATACGGCTTGCCATATCGGGGGAAACAATGCTGGACGTCTCCCATCCGAAAACCGTGTACTGCAGTTACGTAGCCTATCTATCGCCGTGTTCCAATACACGGCGATACATACACCAAGGGTTCAGGGCAGCCCATATCGCCAGGGGGCAAAAAGCACAAAGCTCATCAACGTCATAACCCCCAGATCGATCAGTCAATAAAAAAGCAGCCCTCAAAGAGAGCTGCTTTTTGCATATCGCGAATCCCGAAAGGATTAACGAATCGGCAGACCGTAGATCAGGCCACCGTCAATCCACAAGGCGTTCAGGCCACGTTCGATTTGCAGGGGGCTGCCTTTACCCACGTTGCGCTCGAAGGACTCGCCGTAGTTACCGACTTGCTTGATGATGTTGTAAGCCCATTTCTCGTCCAGGCCCAGGTTTTTACCGGCGCCGGGAGTCACGCCCAGCAAACGCTGGATATTGGGGTTGTTGCTCTTGAGCTTCTCGTCCACGTTGGCAGCGGTCACACCCAGCTCTTCGGCGTTGAAGCTGGCCTGAATGGACCATTTCACAATGTTCAGCCAGGCATCATCACCCTGACGGACGAATGGGCCCAGCGGCTCTTTGGAAATGATTTCAGGCAGCACCAGGTAGTCGTCCGGGTTCTCCATTTTGGAGATACGGATCGACGCCAGACCGGAAGCGTCGGTAGAGAACACATCACAGCGGCCAGCCACGAAAGCGTTAACCACTTCGTTGAACTGCTCGATCACTACAGGCTTGTACTCAACCTTGTTGGCACGCGCCCAGTCAGCCATAGTGTTCTCGTTAGACGTGCCAGTCTGCATACAAACCGTGGCACCGTTCAATTCCTTGGCGCTGGATACGCCCAGTTTCTTGGATACCAAAAAGCCCTGGCCGTCATAGAAGTTGATACCGGCGTGGATAGCACCGACAGCAGTATCACGCTGCTGAGTCACCGTAGTGTTACGGGCCAACAGGTCAATTTCGCCCGACTGCAGGGCCGTAAAGCGCTGCTGCGAGTTCAAGGGTACCGCCTTGAATTTGCTGGCGTCGCCCAGGGTGGCGGCGGCTACCGAGCGACACACGTCGATATCCAGCCCCGTCCACGTGCCCTTGTCATCAGGGGCAGAAAAACCGGCAAAGCCGGTGGTCACGCCACACAGCACGTGACCGCGCTGTTTGACGTTGTCCAGGGTGTCGGCCTGGGCAGCAGGCATGCTGGCCATCAAGGCCAGGACTACAGCAGAAACTGGCACAAAGCGCATCGGGCTCTCCTCAAAGATATAGGTATTGACTATTTTCCAGCATAGTACCGCAGCCCGACTGCTACTTGTGTGCATATCTACATGGCTAATTAATCGTAGCTGCGTTGGTCCTCGATGACTTTACCATCCCGAGGCAAGGCTCCTGGCTCCATGAACTCCACCTGAGCACGCAATTTGGTAATTTCACGAATCGAGTCGGCCAAAGCGCTTTCCAGACCTTCGGGCTTGGACGCGACTTCTACCTGGAACACCATCTGATCCTGGCCGCTGGCACCACGCACCACCAAGCGAGCCTGGCCCAGCTCTTTGTGACGCAGACGAATCTGCTCCACCTGCCCCGGATGCACAAACATGCCGCGCACCTTGGTCGTCTGGTCAGCACGCCCCATCCAGCCGCGAATACGCTGGTTGGTACGACCGCAGGGAGACTGGCCGGGCATGACAGCAGACAAATCTCCTGTCCCGAAACGCACCAGCGGATAGTCGGGGTTAAAGGAGGTCACGACCACCTCGCCCACTTCGCCCGGCGCAACCGGCTGGCCTGTACCAGGACGCACAATTTCCAGAATCAGGTTTTCATTGAGCACCAAGCCTTCGCGGGCCTGTGTCTCATAGGCAATCATGCCCAGATCAGCACTGCCGTAGGCCTGGTAGCCTGCCACGCCGTGCTCGCTGAACCACTTTTGCAAGGAAGGCGGATAGGCTTCGCCGGAGAACAAGGCCTTGCTCAGCCCTGGCAGAGCAATCTGCATGGACTGGGCTTTTTCCATGATGATCTTCAGAAAACTGGGTGTGCCGGTATAACCATGCGGGCGCAAATCGGCCATGGCCTGTACTTGCTGTTCGGTTTGACCCACGCCGCCTGGAAACACCGTGCAATCCAGGGCATGTGCGGCGGTCTCCATCATGGAGCCAGCCGGAGTGAAATGGTAGGAGAAGCAGTTGAAAATCAGTTCCTCGCGGCGAAAGCCAGCCGCGTACAGTGCGCGCGCAAAGCCCCAATAATCCGGGCGACGGCTTTCTGGCTCGTACATGGGACCGGGCGAGGCAAACACTTTGCGGGCCGCACCCCAGGCAATGGAGGAAAAGCCCCCGAATACGGACTGCGCGTAATCCGCAGACGGCGCCCCGGAGCGAGCCTGCTCGCGCGCTTCCAGCTGGGCTTTCAGCAGCTCGCTTTTACGAAACACCGGAATGGCCAGCAGATCTTCGCGGCTGCGCACGGCGGCCAGATCAACCGAACCCAGTTGCTTGGCAATCGCAGGGGCCCCTTTTGCGGCCGCTTGCAAGACCTGCGGCAAACGGGACAGTAAATCGGCTTCGCGCTCGTCCGGCTCCAGGGTTTCGCGCTCGTCGTAATATTCGCTCATCTCTCCTCCAGTGGGATGAATTGGCATTCAAACACTCCCGCGCCCAGCCGACGTTCTGTCCGCAGACAGACAGGTGTCGATACCAAGCTCTGCTACCACACCCCGTGTAGCCAGAAGCTGCCCAAAACTAAAAACGTCAAAAGGGGTCAGGGCGGCACCTTGTGTGCATCCCGATCGGTGGCCTGCTCCTGTGCTGATCCTGCTGCTTTCAATACAGGCCAGGCCCTGCTGATACATTGGAAATCCTTGGGAGTTAAGCCAGCCAGCGCTTGCGTCGTCGATAAAATTTATTGTCGCGAAAGCTCTTGCGCTCGCCCCCGGACACACCCAGATAGAACTCCTTGACGTCTTCGTTCTCGGCCAAGGCCTGGGAGGGTCCATCCATCATGACGCGGCCGTTTTCCAGGATGTAGCCGTAGTCGGCATACTTCAGGGCCACGTTGGTGTTTTGCTCGGCCAGCAAGAAGCTGACGCGCTCGCGCTGATTCAGGTCACGCACGATCTCGAAAATTTCTTCCACCACCTGCGGTGCCAGGCCCATGGAGGGTTCATCCAGCAAGATCATGCCCGGGTCGGCCATCAAGGCACGGCCAATGGCACACATTTGCTGCTCCCCGCCCGAGGTATAGCCGGCCTGACTGGTACGGCGCTGCTTCAGACGCGGAAAATACTGGTACACCTTGTCCAGCTCGGCGCTTAAATCGCCGCGTGACAAGGTACGGGTATAAGCCCCGGTCAGCAGATTCTCTTCAATGCTCAAGTGCGCAAAACAGTGGCGCCCTTCCATCACCTGCACCACGCCGCGCTTGACCAGATCAGCCGGAGTCAGTTGGTCAATACGTTCGCCACGCAGATGGATCTGGCCTTTGGTCACATCGCCACGCTCGGCGCGCAGCAAATTCGATACGGCCCGCAAGGTCGTGGTTTTACCGGCACCGTTGGCGCCCAGCAAGGCAACAATCCGCCCTTCTGGCACACGCAAGGACACGCCCTTGAGCACCAGAATGACGTGGTTGTAAATCACTTCGATGCCATTGACGTCCAACAAGATGGGCGTCTCATCCACTTGGCCTACGGTCTCACTCATAATCTTCCCCACGCAATGCAGTGCCCAGGGCGAACCCTGGGCGCCTGGGTTTAGCCTTCGCAGGTGCGAGGCGTAATTTTCTTCTCGGCGGCGTATTTAGCCGACATTTCCTTGACTAAAGGATCGACAAACTTCTTGTCGGACTGATACCAGTCGGACACGACGTCGAACTTGCTGCCGTCCCACTGCACGATACGGGCCCAGTCATCACCCATGTGGTTGTTGCACGAGGTTTTGACGGGACGCATGATGCCTTCAAAGCCCAGCTCTTTCAGGCGTGCTTCGTCCAGATTCAGGTTCTCGAAGCCCCAGCGCACTTGCTCGGGAGTCATGTGCTGACCTTTGCCGAACTTCTCTTGTGCGGTGCGGATAGCCTCAACCTGCATCATGGAGATCATCATGCCGCGGGTGTGAGCCAGCGTGCCGACGTACTTGTCACCGTTTTCAGCGCCTTTGCCTTTGGCGTGCATCTCGCGCACAGCGTCATGCACCGGACCGTCCCCAGCACTGTTGTGAATGGTGATGCCCTTGTAGCCCTTGGCGGTCTGGCCCAGATCGACCACATCGCTCTCGGAAGCTGCCCACCAGATGCCGTAGATCTTGTCGCGTGGGTAACCCACAGCCTGAGCTTCACGGATGGCGGTAGGCGTCATGATCCCGGCGCTCCACAGCAGGACGAAGTCAGGACGGTTCTTGCGCACTTGCAGCCAGGTGGATTTCTGTTCCACGCCAGGGGCGGTCACAGGGTACAGATCCAGCTTGAAGCCTTGTTCCTTGGCGCGTGCTTGCAACAGGGCGATAGGCTCCTTGCCGTACGGCGAGTCGTGATAAACCAGAGCAATGCGCTGGTCCTTCAGCTTGTCCTCGCCCACTTGCTTGGCGATGTCCTGGATCATGACGTCAGCCGCAGTCCAGTAGGTACCCAGCAGCGGGAAGTTCCACTCGAATACCGCACCGTTCGCCGAGTGCGACAGGCCGTAGCCCATGGTTTCAATGGTCACGCCATCGACAAAGGCCTTGTCAGTCAGCGCGAATGTAATGCCCGTGGACTGGGTATCAAAACCCGAAGCGCCCCCGTTCTTGCCTTTCATGCGCTCGTAGCACTCCACGCCACGGTCGGTGGCGTACGCTGTTTCACACTCTTCGTATACCAGCTTGACGCCATTCACACCGCCGTCACGTTCATTAACCAAAGCCAGATAGTCCAGCTTGCCGTCCGCCCATGGAATACCCAGTGGGGCAAAGGAGCCGGTGCGGTAGGTCAGCAAGGGAATGTACTGTTCCTCGGCTGCTACAGCGGCTGTACTCATGGTCAGCATTGCAGCGCAAGCACTCAAACCGAGCACAGCGCGTTTCAGTCGTGTTGTCATCTCCTGGTCCTCCGATAAGTACCATTTGTCTAAGTACCCCGTCCCGATGGCGGGGCTGTTGTTGTAATGAACTGCCTACCTGCTGTTAATGGGGGAAGGGCCACAAGCGCAGCTTTTCCTTACCAATACTCCAGAGTCGAGCCAAACCGTGTGGCTCCACAATCAAGAAAAATACGATCAGGGCACCGAACACCATGTGTTCAATATGCGAGGCTGTATCCACGCCAATGGACACACCAAACCAGTGCGGCACGTTGGTCAGGAACACGGGCAGCAAGACCATGAACGCGGCACCGAAAAAGCTGCCTACGATCGAGCCCAGACCCCCGATGATGACGATGAACAGCAACTGCAAGGAGCGGTTCAGGTCAAAGGCCAGCGGCTCCCAGGAACCCAGGTGCACAAAGGCCCACAAGGCACCGGCCACACCGATGATGAAAGAGCTGACGGCAAAGGCGGTGAGCTTGGCGTAGACCGGACGAATACCAATCACTTCTGCGGCCACGTCCATGTCACGAATAGCCATCCATTGGCGGCCAATCGCACCACGCACCAAATTCTTGGCCAGCAGAGCAAACACCACCACGAAGATCAGCACGAACAGGTACTTCTGCATGGGGGTTTGAACCGGCAAGCCAAAGGCGCTCAAGGCAGGCACCGACACGTTGCCCGAAGGCGAGTAGTTCGTGAAGAAAGCAATACGCAGGAAAGCCCAATCCACAAAGAACTGTGCGGCCAAGGTTGTGACGGCCAGGTACAAGCCACGGATACGCAAGCTGGGAATACCGAAAGCCACGCCTACCAAGGTGGCGAACACGCCGCCCAGCAGGATCTGCAGGACCAGTGGCAGCTCCGGAATACGGACACCAAAGTTCCAGGCGGCATACGCACCCACAGCCATGAAAGCACCCGAACCGATGGAAATCTGGCCGCAATAGCCCACCAGAATGTTCAGGCCAATCGCTGCCAAAGACAGGATCAGAAAGGGGATCAGAATAGCTTGCAGGAAGTAGTTGGATGCCATGGCTGGCACCAGCAGGAATGCCACCAGCAACAAACCCAACACCACATAGCGATCCTGGCGGATGGGAAAAATCTGCTGGTCAGCCCGATAGCTGCTTTTGAACTGACCATTTTCGCGGTAAATCATATCGACTCCACCTCAGACGCGATCAATAATCTTCTCGCCGAACAGACCTTGTGGTCGGAACAGCAAGAACACCAGGGCCAGCACATAAGCAAACCAGATCTCGATGCCGCCACCTACATAAGGGCCCAGGTAAACCTCGGACACTTTCTCGCCCACACCGATAATCAGGCCACCCACAATAGCGCCGGGCACCGAGGTCAGACCACCCAGAATCACCACCGGCAAGGCGCGCAGCGCTGCGGTCGACAAGGTGAACTGCACCCCGTATTTGGAGCCCCAGATAATGCCGGCAACCAGAGCCACCAAACCGGCTACGGTCCAGACCACCACCCAGATACGGTTCAAGGGAATACCAATGGATTGCGCTGCCTGATGATCGTCTGCCACCGCACGCAGGGCGCGGCCCACGCTGGTGTATTGGAAGAAGATGGCCAGGGCCACAACCAGCAAGGCTGCAACCACGGCCGAGCTCAAGTCTTCCAGGCTGACCAGCACGCCGCCTTCAAACATGGACTCCAGAATGAAAGCCGGATCTTTGGGCATGCCCACATCAATGGAATACACGGAGCTGCCAAACACGATCTGACCCAGACCGTCGAGCAGATAGCTGATACCGATCGTGGCCATCAGCAAGGTTGTGCCTTCCTGATTCACCAGATAGCGCAGCACCCAGCGCTCAATGACGACGGCCAGCACAAACATCAAGATGGCCGAGACAATGAAAGCCAGCACATTGCCCAGGATGCCCGGCTCCATGCCCAGCAACTGCGGAATCCACTGGGACAGACGGGCCATGGCCAGCGCGGCCACCAGCACCATGGCGCCCTGTGCAAAGTTAAAGACACCCGATGCTTTGAAGATCAGCACAAAGCCCAGCGCGACCAGGGCGTACAACATCCCGCTCATCAGGCCGCCCAGCAAAGTTTCAAGAAAAAATGCCATGTCCGTTCCCCTCAATGGCCAGCGCCAAGATAGGCGCGGATGACGTCCGGATTTTGTCGTACTTCGTCCGGTACTCCGTCACCAATTTTCTTGCCATAGTCCAGGACCACCACACGGTCCGAAATATCCATGACCACACCCATATCGTGTTCAATCAAAACAATCGTGGTGCCGTATTCTTCGTTCACATCCAGAATGAAACGGCACATATCCTGCTTTTCTTCGATGTTCATGCCCGCCATGGGCTCATCCAGTAGCAGAATGCTCGGTTGCATCGCCAGTGCCCGCCCCAGGTCAACCCGCTTTTGCAGGCCGTAAGGCAAGCGTCCTACCGGCGTTTTGCGGTAGGCCTGGATTTCCAGAAAGTCGATGATGCCTTCCACATATTCACGGTTGCGAATCTCTTCACGCTCGGCACCGCCCAGTCGGAAAGCCTGGGCAAACACCCCGCTTTTCATGTGCAGATTGCGGCCGGTCATGATGTTGTCCAGCACACTCATGCCCTTGAACAGAGCCAGGTTCTGAAAGGTGCGGGCAATGCCCTGCTCGGCGGTGTGACGCGAGTTCATGCGGGCATAACTCTGGTCACGCAAGACAATCTCGCCTTGTTGTGGTGCATACACGCCATTGATGACGTTCAGCATGGAGCTTTTGCCTGCGCCGTTCGGGCCAATGATGGAGCGGATCTCGTGCTCACGGATGTTGAACGAGATGTCGGTCAGCGCTTTCACACCACCAAAGGACAGCGAAATATTCTTCAAATCCAGTACCACTGGGCCAATGCGACGGCCCGGCATTTGCGCCTCACTCATCATGCGCTCCTTGCTGCTGCGTCTGTCATGCGCTCAATGTGCAGGTCTGCCGAAATGCGACCGCTGCGCCCATCCTCAAACTTCACTTCTGTCTCCACAAACTGCCTGTCCAGGCCATTGAACAGGGCGTCGACCAGAACCTTGTACTTTTGCGCGATAAAGCCGCGACGTACTTTGCGGGTACGGGTCAGTTCATCGTCATCGGGGTCCAGCTCTTTGTGCAGAATCAGGAAGGCACTGATGCGCGATCCGGCTAGCTTGGGATCATTCGCCAGATCAGCATTGACCTGAGCCACACAGTCCCGAATCAGGGCATAGACCTCGGGTTTGCCCGCCAGGTCGGTGTAACCGGCATAGGGCAGGTTGCGACGTTCGGCCCAGTTACCCACGGCTTCCAGATCAATATTGATAAAGGCACACACTTCCTCCTGACCATCGCCAAAAGCCACGGCTTCCTTGATGAAGGGGAAAAACTTGAGCTTGTTCTCGATGTACTTGGGTGCAAACAAGGAGCCATCGGCCAGTTTGCCCACGTCCTTGGCACGGTCGATGATCTTTAGCTGACCATCGGTGTCCAGATAACCGGCATCACCCGTGTGGTACCAGCCGTCCTCGGTAAAGGACTCGGCGGTGGACTCGGGGTTGCGGTAGTACTCCTTGAACAGGCCGGGGCTGCGCACCTGAATTTCACCGTTATCGGCCACACGAATTTCCACGCCTTTCACAGGTGGGCCTACGGTGTCGGCACGCACATGGCCGTCTTCCTGGACGCAGACGAATACCGAGGTCTCGGTAGCGCCATAGAGCTGCTTCAGGTTGATGCCAATGGAACGGTAAAAGTCGAACAGATCGGGTCCGATGGCTTCACCAGCGGTATAGGCCACACGCACGCGGCTCATGCCCAAGGCATTACGCAAGGGGCCGTAGATCAGGATATTGCCCAGGCCATAGCACAGGCGATCCCACATCCCCACGCCGGGACGCTTGTCCAGAATCTTCACACCCACACGATGCGCCAGAGACATGAAACGCTTGTACAAGGCGCGCTTCAGAGCACCGGCATCTTCCATGCGGATAGTCACTTGCGTGAGCAAGCCTTCCAGCACGCGGGGAGGCGCAAAGTAATAGGTCGGGCCAATATCATGCAGGTCGATGGACACGGTTTCAGGTGACTCAGGGTGATTCACCGTAAAGCCCGTGACCAGGAACTGCGTGTAGGAAAACATGTTCTGCCCGATCCAGGCGGGAGGCAGATAAGCCAGCACTTCCTCGGCATCGGTCAGCGACTCCAGTTCCTGAATGGCCAGGCCACGATCCACCAGAGCGCCGTGAGTCAGCACCACCCCCTTGGGCTTGCCGGTGGTGCCGGAGGTGTAGAACATGGCAGCAGCATGGTCAGGCGTAATAGCCTTCCAGATGCGTCGCACACAGTCCGGATCCCGCGCCAATTGCAGGCGGCCCTGCTCCATGACCTGCTCGATGTATTGCAGCTGCTCTTGCTGATAATTGCGCAGACCGCGTGGGTCGTCATAGATCAGCGCATCCAGATCGGGGCACTGATCCCAGACTTCCAGCAGCTTGTCGACCTGCTCCTGGTCCTCGACCACGGCCACGCGTATGCTGGCATCCAGCAATACGTGCAGCATTTCCTGGGCTACCGCATCCTGATACAAAGGCACGGGCACAGCGCCCAGCATTTGCGCCGCCATCATGGCCAGGTACAGGCGCGGGCGGTTTTCACCGATCACCGCGACGTGCTGACCGTCTTTGACACCCAGCCCGGCCAGGCCCGCAGCCAGTTGCTCGGCCTGTTCGGCCAGCTCCTGCCACGTCCAGGTCTGCCAGATTCCCAGGTCTTTTTCGCGCATGGCAACTTTGTTGCCGCGCACCTGGGCATGGTGTTCTATCCAGGCTGGGAAGGTGCCGGGTAAACCCGCTACCTGCTCTTTATCCATCCGCACAACCATGTCTCCTCCGAATTTTCCCGGCTTGTTATGGTCCAGGAGGCTGCTTATGATTGCGGCAGAAGGCAGATGTTATGCCCTCAAGCTATTTGCAGCCTGTTAATAATCAAGTTATCGGCTGCCCGTCCCGAAGATTGTCACGGACATGACATTCGACCTTTATCGAGGGTTAATCCTCATGCATGTTGTAGATGCTTTATCGGAGCGAGCCGCCTGGTTTCGCTTGTTGACACCCGAGCTGCAAGAGCGTGTCCGCCGCGACACACTGATCACCGCATACGAGGCCGGGGCCATCGTCGAACGCAAGGGAGAACGCGCCACCGCGTGGATTGGCGTGCTCTCGGGTTTGCTCAAAGTGTCGGTAGGAAATTCCGAAGGCAAGATCGCTTCCATGACCGGGGTACCTGCCGGTGGCTGGATAGGCGAAGGCTCCTTGCTGAAAAACGAAGAGCGCAAATACGATGTGGTCGCCTTGCGCGACAGCCAGGTGGCCCGCTTGCCCGTACACAGTTTTAACGATTTGCTGGACCAGAGCATTGCTTTCAACCGCTACCTCCTGCATCAGCTCAATGAACGTGTGGCGCAATTTATCGGCAAGGCGGAATACAACAGCCTGTCTACCCCCGATGCCCGCGTGGCACGCTGTCTGGCAGAGCTGTTCAACCCGCTGCTCTACCCCGGAAAAGGTCTGCGCCTGGACATTACCCAGGAAGAGATCGGCTACCTGGCGCGTGTGTCGCGCCAACGAGCCAACCAGGCCCTGCGCCAACTGGAAAACGAAGGGCTGTTGTTGATCAAGTATGGTGGCGTCCAGGTGCTGGACCTGGACGGCCTGAAACGTTACGGCGATGAATATGCCGCCTGATTATGCGGCCACTGTGGGCCGCATCAAGGTCAATCCATACGGATGCCCGCACGCTCGATAACCGTGGCCCATTCAGCCCGTTCACGCTGGGCGTAAGCCTGGAATTCATCGGGCGTCATGGGCATGGGTTCCACCCCCATCTCGCGAATACGCTGGTCCAGCTCGGGCGTTTTCAGGGCCTGCATCAAGTCCTGGCTCAAGCGTTGACGGGCGCCTTCGTCCATCTTGGGTGGGCCCACCAAACCTTGCCAGGCATAGGCATAGAAGTCGGCAATACCCGCTTCGGCCATGGTTGGCACATCAGGCAACAGACTGCTACGCTCGGGCGTGGCAACCGCCAGCACTCGCAGTTTGCCGGCCTTGATGTTGGATAGCGCTGCGGCGGAATCCACAAAGGACATATCCACCTGGCCGCCCAGCAAATCCTGAATGGCGGGTGCAGCTCCCTTGTAAGGAACGTGCACGATCTTGGTATCCGTGCGCTGCTTGAACATCTCCAGAGCCAAATGGTGTGGAGAGCCACTGCCAGCGGACGAGGACGTCAGCTTTTCAGGTTGTTTACGCGCTGCTTCCAGCAGATCGGCCACGGTTTTATAGGGCGACTCCTGTGGCACTGCCAGCATCAGGGGGAAGCGGGCCAGACCGCCCACATAGGTGAAGGCAGCCGGGTCGTATTGCAGCTTGCTGTACAAAGAGGAGTTAAAGGCCAGCGTGCCTGAATCAGCCGTGCCTACGGTATAGCCATCGGGCTTGGCATTGCTGACGTAGGTTGCGCCAATAATGGTGGCGGCCCCCGGTTTGTTTTCCACAATCAAGGTCTGGCCCAGGCTGCTTTCCAGCTGCTTGGCGACCAGCCGGGCAATCACATCTGAACCGCCACCTGCGGGATAAGGGACTACCCAGGTGACGGCAGACTGGGGCCAGTCTGCTGCCAAGGCCGTTCCTGTCAGGCTGGCGCTTAGCAACAGCACACCGGCTCCGAAGTTCTTCCAATGCATGATGTCTCCTCCATGCGTGTAGACAGCGCTTTTGGCGCTATTTTTTTAAGTTTTAAGCATCCCGTCCGGGATGCGCAGAGACATTATGCGCGGACAGCCCTGCACAGGGCATTAGTAACGATGCGGATATCGATTAGCTGTAATCGCGTGCGCCAAACAGGGCCGAACCCACTCGCACTTCAGTGGAACCTTCCTGAATCGCCAGCTCGAAGTCACCGCTCATGCCCATGGACAGGCCTTGCACCTGTTCATGGCCCAACTCCACCAGACGATCGCGCCACTGACGCAGGCTGGCAAAGCAGGCGCGGACTGCCTGAGGGTCATCGCTATTGACGGCCATGGTCATCAGGCCACGGACCTTCAAGGTATCGAGCGAACGCAGGGACTGCATGAAGGCGGGCAGTTCTTCAGGGACCAAACCAAATTTGCTGGGCTCGGGCGAGGTCTTGACCTGGATCAGCACGTCCAGGCTACGCTGCTCGTGTTGCAGGTGTCGATCCAGGGCCTGAGCCAGGGACAAACGGTCCAAAGACTGTACTTCGCTGGCTAAGCGTGCAATATCTTTGGCCTTATTGCTCTGCAGATGGCCTATCATCACCCACTGCACCGCGCGATCGGCCAGCTCTGCCTGCTTGTCTCGAATCTCCTGAACCTTGTTCTCGCCCATTCGCGACAGGCCCAAATCCAGGGCTTGAGCCAGCACGGGCACAGGAAAGGTTTTGCTTACCGGTAAAAGAGCCACCGCATCAGCAGGGCGGCCGGCCTGCAAGCAAGCCTGTTCGATACGTTGGCGCAATTGCGCCAAGCGACCAGAAAGGGAAGAGTCAGAAGAAGCCATCAATGCACACGCACCCAGATAAAACCATCGCAAACGCTGCAAACACAACAGCGGCCATTTCCGATAGCATAACTGTTGCACACGGCCACCGCTAAGCCCATCCACAGCGTGTTTGCCAGGTTCTGCGTCTGTGCGCAATCACACGTCTTCACTGTGTACTCGTATCCCGTTTCCCCAACCTTATCGAGGAGCTCATGACAGATCGTCCCACCCATGCTTTGCCGTCATACCTGAACGCCGACGACGTCGGCCCGTGGGGTATTTATCTCGAACAAGTGGAGCGAGTCACTCCGTATCTGGGCAAACTGTCCCGATGGGTTGAAACACTCAAGCGCCCCAAGCGCACGCTGATTGTCGACGTACCCATTGAACTGGATAACGGCACCGTGGCCCACTTCGAGGGCTACCGCGTTCAGCACAATACTTCCCGTGGCCCAGGCAAGGGCGGCGTGCGCTACCACCAGGATGTCACCCTGTCCGAAGTGATGGCTCTGGCTGCCTGGATGTCGATCAAATCGGCTGCCGTGAACCTGCCATTTGGCGGTGCCAAGGGCGGTATTCGTATTGACCCGCGCAACCACTCCCAGGCCGAACTGGAGCGCATCACCCGCCGCTACACCAGCGAAATCGGTGTGATTATTGGCCCCAACAAGGACATTCCAGCCCCGGACGTGAACACCAACGCCCAGACCATGGCCTGGATGATGGACACCTACTCCATGAATGTCGGTGGCACCAGCACCGGCGTGGTCACCGGCAAGCCTGTCTCCCTGGGCGGTAGCCTGGGCCGTGTGGAAGCCACTGGCCGCGGCGTGTATACCGTGGGTTGTGAAGCGGCCCGCGACGCCGGTATCGACCTGAATGGCGCCCGCGTCATTGTGCAAGGCTTCGGTAACGTGGGTGGCACCGCTGCCCGCCTGTTCCAGGAAGCCGGTGCCAAGGTGCTGGCCGTACAGGATCACACCGGCACGGTATACAACCCCAACGGTCTGGACGTACTGGCCTTGCTGAACCACATGGAACAGCACAAAGGTCTGGCCGGAGCGCCCAATGCCGAGGCCATTTCCAACGAAGACTTCTGGCATATCGAAACCGATCTGCTGATCCCGGCCGCGCTGGAAGGCCAGATCAACAAGAACAATGCCGACCGCATCCGCGCCCGCATTGTGATCGAAGGCGCCAACGGCCCCACCACCCCGGAAGCCGACGACATCCTGAACGACAAGGGCGTGATCATTGTTCCGGACGTGGTAGCCAACGCCGGTGGCGTGACCGTGTCCTACTTCGAATGGGTCCAGGACTTCTCCAGCTTCTTCTGGACCGAGGACGAGATCAACAACCGTCTGGAAATGATGATGCGCTCGGCCTACACCACGGTGGCGGCGGTTGCCAAAGAGCACAACGTCACCTTGCGTACGGCTGCCTTTATCGTAGGTTGCGCCCGCATTCTGGAATCTCGTCAGGTACGCGGCCTGTATCCATAAGGTCATAAGGCGGCGTACCCGGTTTATGCCGCTTTTTATGAGCAAAATACAGCGCTTGTGCAAAAAAAACAGGGGGAAAGCGGTAGAATCGGGGCATCCAGGATATGACACCCGTATGAAACCCTTACCCCCTTTCTCTTTGACCGCAAGGACGTTGCTGTGAATAACAATGACCTGAACGCGGCGGTCCAGGTACGCGACATCCACAAACGCTTTGGCACCAACGAGGTGCTCAAGGGTATTTCCCTGCAAGCTCACAAGGGCGATGTGCTCTCCATTATTGGAGCTTCCGGCTCGGGCAAGAGTACCCTGCTGCGCTGCATTAACCATCTGGTCGTCCCCGATCAGGGCGAAATCCAGATCGGCAATGACATTTTGCGCAGCCATCGCAATCGCAAGGGCATTTGCCAGACAGACAATCCGCGCCTGCTGGAACAAGTCCGCGCCCGCTTGGGGATGGTGTTTCAGAACTTCAATCTGTGGTCGCACCGCACGGTGCTGCAAAACGTCACCGAAGGCCCCATCCATGTCAAAGGCCGCCCGGCCCGTGAAGCGGCTGAATACGCCCGCGAACTGCTGGGCAAGGTGGGCCTGAGCAACAAATGCGATGCCTACCCGGCCGAACTGTCCGGTGGTCAGCAGCAGCGCGTGGCCATTGCCCGTGCCCTGGCCATGGACCCGGATGTCTTGCTGTTTGACGAACCGACTTCGGCGCTGGACCCGGAAATGGTGGGCGAAGTACTGCGCGTAATTCGCCAACTGGCCCAGGAAGGCCGCACCATGATCCTGGTCACCCACGAAATGAATTTTGCGCGTGACGTCTCTTCCGAGACCATTTTCATGCACAACGGCCTGATTGAAGAACGTGGCCATCCCAAAGATCTGTTCGATAGGCCACAATCCGAGCGTCTACAGCAGTTTCTACAACCAATGCAGTAAGATCATCGCTTCGTGAATACGACACCGGCTGGAAAACCAGCAGGGCCAATACGGCTCTGACCAGCCTATCCACAAAGGAGAGCCAGACCATGAGTTTCCTCAGCAAGACCCTGATCTGTGCCAGCCTGGCCCTGTTGGGCTCCCAGGCTGCAATGGCAGACACCCTGAAAATCGGTACCGAAGGCGGTTACCCACCATGGAGCATGGTGGACGCAGCCGGTAAAGTCACCGGCTTTGACGCCGACGTGGGCGCTGCCCTGTGCAAGGAGCTGAACAGCGATTGCAAATTCATCGTGCAAGCCTTTGACAGCCTGATTCCTTCGCTGGATGCCAAACGCTTTGACTTGATCATCTCGGGCATGTCCTACACCCCCGAGCGTGCCAAGCGCGTGAATTTCAGTATTCCTTACGCCGTTGAAGACGCCATTTTCGTTCTGCCCAAGAACAGTGAACTGGTCGGTGCCGACAACGAACAAGCTATTTTTGATGGTCTGGCTGGCAAAACCATTGGCGTTCAAGGTGGCACCACTCACGGCGCTTTCCTGTCCAAGAAAGCCCCCAAGACCACCGTCAAGAACTACGAGACCCTGGACCAGATGCAAATCGATCTGGACGCCGGTCGTCTGAACGGCACCTTTGCCGACCTGACCTCCCAGTCCAAATTCCTGCATAAAGTCGGCGAGGACAACTTTGCCCTGTCCAAGCTGGTCATCAAAGGCTCTTCCGACCCTGAAACTCTGGGTTATGGCATTGCCGTCGGTATTCACAAAGACAATGCAGAACTGAAAGCCAAGGTTGACGCTGCCCTGTGCAAGCTGATCGACGATGGCACCGTCAAGACCGCCAGCGAAAAGTGGTTTGACATCGACATCGCCAACTACGAGATCTGCAAGAAATAAGTCGAGAAGTACCACTTGATGCTAGAGACCATTTTTAATGTGCTGCGCGAAGGCTGGGGCTGGATGTTCCTTCGCGGAGCAGCAATGACCTTGCTGATCTCCGTTTTGGGCATGGCCCTGGGCGTAGTCATTGGGATTACAGGAGCCAGCATCAAGACCAACGGGCCACGCTGGCTGCGTGGCCCCGTTAGCCTGTACACCACGGTTGTTCGCAGTATCCCCGAGCTGCTCATCATCTACCTACTGTTTTTTGGCTCGGTCCAAGTCGTCTCCGATCTGGCCGATTTCATGCGCATGGAAGATGTGATGACGCGCTGGTTCCCCGCACTGGTCGGCATTTTGGCCATTGGCCTGATTGCAGGCTCGTACAGCGTGGAAGTGTTTCGCGGTGCCTTGCAAGCCATTCCCGAAGGCCAGATCGAGGCCGCCAAAGCCATTGGCATGTCCCCCTGGCAGCGCCTGCGCCGCATTATCCTGCCGCAAATGTTCTGGTACGCCCTGCCCGGCGCCAATAACGTCTGGCAAACCGCACTGAAAGACACGGCTCTGATCTCCCTGGTGGGTCTGGTCGAGATCATGCGGGCCGCGACCCTGGGAGCCGCCAACACGCGCGAACCCATGGCCATGTACCTGATTGCAGGCGTGCTTTATTTTCTGATTGGTGCCTGTAGTCAGGCCCTGTTTTTGCTGGCCGAACGCTATACCGGCAAAGGCATGAGAGCCCAGGCATGATTGATCTGGAATTATTCAATACCACCGTCGAAACCCTGTTCAAAGGGTTTGGCATGAGCGTGTATATCGGCCTGTGGGGCATTGTGCTGTCGCTGTTCATCGGCCTGTCACTGGCCCTGATGCGCCAGTCTCATAGTCGCATTTTGCGCAGCTTTGCCTTTAGCTACAGCACGGTATTTCGTGGCACCCCATTGCTGGTGCAGTTGTTCCTGCTGTACTACGGTGTGGGCACCCTGAGTTTTGTAAAGGACTCACCCACGTTGTGGTGGCTGTTCAGCGACGGCATGCGCTGCGCGATTCTGGCCATTGGCCTGAACAGTGGCGCCTACGTCAGTGAAGTCTTCCGGGGCGGTTTTCAGGCTGTGCCAGTGGGCCAGATCGAGGCAGCCAAGTCCATCGGCATGTCCGCCTGGATGCGCTTTCGTCGCGTGGCGTTTCCTTTGGCGATTCGCCAGGCCTTGCCCGCATACAGCAATGAAATTGTGCTGGCCATCAAAGGCACCAGTCTGGCCTCGACCATTGCCGTCATGGACCTGACCGGTCATGCCAAACGCTTGATGAACCAGAACTACGCCATCATCGAGACCTTTGTTATTGCGGGTCTGCTGTACCTGCTGATCAACTTTACCCTGCTATCGGTGGTGCACCTGGTCGAGCGCTGGTTGAAAGTGCGCCGTTAAACCGGCGCCACCCCAGGCTCTCCGCACCCCCTAGCGCAACAACTGGACGCGGAGCACCCTCACATGCCGACTCGCCCCAAACTGGCCCTGGTAGGCACCGGCGGCACGATTGCCGCCACAACCCAATCCAATCTTGGTCTGACGGACTACGACATCACCCAGGGCGTAGAAACGCTATTGCAAGCCGTGCCCGGTATCACCGAGCTGGCCGATCTGGAATGCCATCAGATTTTCAACGTGGACAGCCGGGCCATGGGCTCGCTGATGCTGCTGGAGCTGTCCCACAAGCTCAATGCTCTGCTCGCACGACCGGACATCAACGGCGCGGTCATTACCCACGGCACCGATACGCTGGAAGAAAGCGCTTTTTTCCTGCACCTGACCCTGAAAACCGACAAGCCTGTGGTCATGGTCGCGGCCATGCGCCCGGCTTCGGCCTTGAGTCCCGACGGTCCACTGAATCTGTATCAGGCCGTGCAAGTAGCCTGCTCTTCGCTGGCACAGGATCAAGGTGTACTGGTACTGCTGAACGACCAGATACACAGCGCCCGTTTCCTGAGCAAACAACACACCACTCAGACCAGCGCCTTCGGTTCACCCGATGCGGGCCCCTTGGGTCTGGTTGCAGGCGGGCAGCCGCGTTTCATGATGCGTACGCTGCTGCCCCATACGCACAGCAGCCTGTTCGATGTGCGCTCTTTGCACAGCCTTCCTAAAGTGCAGATTTTTTACGATCACCCCGATACTTTGGCCGAACTGTACCGCCACGCAGCACAAAGCGGTGTGCAAGGCATTGTGGTGGCGGCGACTGGCAACGGCAGCCTGACCCCCGGAGCCTTGGAAGGTGTCAGCCGGGCACACCGACTGGGCGTGGTGTGTGTGCGGGCTTCTCGCATCCATGCAGGACCTGTGACAGACAGTGCGTATGACCAGGATCACAACACCATTGCCGCGCATTACTTGCCTGCTCAAAAGGCCCGAATTTTATTAATGCTGTGTCTGGCTGCTCAACTGGAGCACGATGAGATAGAGGCGGCTTTCCGCAACTATTAAGGTTCGGGCTTTCGCCGTCGTCCCTTGGACTAGCTGGCTAGATAAAGGGCACCAGCAGCAAGACTGGCTGTGGCTGTGGCTGTGGCTGTGGCTGTTCGACAATAGCGTACTCAAGCGCAATGCCAATAGGCTCAAGCCAATTCCAGCTGCCGCTGACTGCTGAAGCGTCTTTGCTCACCCGTTATGGGGTCCACAAAGGCAATGTGCCGAGCCAGCAACTGCAAGGGCTGGCTGAAATCGTCCGCGTCACGCTCCGGCAAAAGCTCAGGGTAGAACACATCATTGATAATAGGTGCCCCCAGGCTGCTCAAATGCACGCGTAACTGGTGCTTGCGGCCACTTTTGGGACGCAGGCGGTACAAGGCCAGCTCCTGACCCTGCTCATCCTGCCAGTGGCGTTCGCAAATAATTTCGGTGCTGCTATTGGCCTCGCCCTCAACCTCACACATGACAAACTTGCCGGGCACTTCTTTCATGCAGCTGCTGTACAGCAGCCCATTTGCCAGCTTTTCCTGAAACGGCGCGACCGCTTCATATTCTTTCTCGATCCCGCCCTGCTGAAACAGGGACTGGTAGGCCCCGCGAGCCGCAGGATCACGACAAAACAGCAAGATACCCGCCGTTTCCCTGTCCAGCCTGTGAATGGGGCTGATGCCATCCTCTCCGAAGTCCCGCCGCAGACGAGTCAGCGCGGTTTCGTACAAGTAGCGACCGCCCGGCGTTGTAGCCAGAAAGTGCGGCTTGTCCACAGCAATCAGACGCTCATCCGCGTATAGAACGGGCATATCGAAAGGGACGACCGCTTCGTTTTCCACCATGCGGAAGTACCATAACCAACGATCGGGCTGATAAGGCGAACCAAAATGTTGCGGCACCCCGTCCTGATCCAGAATGTCGCCTCGTGCCAGCCTGTCCAACAGAATCTCGGGGCTGACATGGGGGAAGCGTTCCAGCAAGAACTCCTCCAGCAAGTTCCAGTGCCCGCGCGGGCACCATACTTTGCTGGGGCTGACCCCACCGCGCGAAGGGACAGGCGGCGCACTTGTTGTTGGTGTCATTACAAAAACCAAATAGAAAATGGCCCGCTATTGCAGCGGGCCAGACATCCAGAGCCATCAGTGTACTACCAGCCACCCTCAGGGCGGCTGGCTCGCTCAGCTCTGGACTGCAGCTTGTGGGATGGCATCAAGACGCATCCGCCGGCCTTGCCTTAGCCACAGCCAGAGCAAAATCAGGAACGCGGGAATATAGACCCAAAACTCGGACGGTCGATCTGGATGAGGCACTTTCACCTCCAGAATATCCCAGCCCTGCTCCCACCCGGCTCTAAGCGCTGAACTGCCAAAAGCGACCGATGCCACTTGCGCCGTATCTCCAAAAGCCATCACCGTCAGCCCTGCCTGAGACAAGCGCTTGCTGGCCGCTGCCAAGCCGGTCGCCTCATCTCCTTGCGGCAAGCCGGGCAATGATACAGCCACTGTTTTCTGCAAATCTTTACCCTCCAGATTCATCCCCGCTAGTTGCACCACCAGATTGCCTCCGTCTGGCGTGTTCTGAACAATCTGCATCAACTCTGACGCGGGGCGACTCTGATACTTTTCGCTGATATGGTCCATGAACCAATCGGGTCGGAACAGCATGAACGTCACCAACAAGAGCAAGACTGTCTCCAGCCAGCTTGTTTTGATGCGCAGCCATCCCATGGTTGCCGCTGCAAATGTCAGGGAAGCCACGGTCGCACCCACCACGACCATAATCAACTCCCAGACACTATGTATGCCAATCAACAAGAGCATGGGATTGAAGATGAACATGAAGGGCAGCACGGCTGTACGCATGGCATAGGTCACGCCCTGCACCCCTGTCTTGATCGGGTCCTCCCCTGAAATGGCAGCGGCTGCAAAAGTGGCCAAGCCCACAGGCGGGGTGATGTCCGCCATGATCCCGTAATAAAACACGAACATATGGACGGCAATCAGCGGAATGATCATGCCGCTTTGTGCCCCCAGCTCCACCACTACCGGCGCCATCAAGGTAGCCATCAGAATGTAGTTAGCGGTGGTAGGCATACCCAGGCCCAGAACCAGACACACCGCAGCGGTAAAAAACAGCATGACCAGCACATTGCCCATGGAGACCAGCTCCACAAAGGCTGTCATGCGCAGGCCCAGACCCGTCAAGGTGATAGCACCCACAATCAAGCCGGCCGTCCCGCAAGCAATACCGATGCCCACCATATTGCGGGCACCTTCCTGCAGCCCCACCCAGACTTCACCGACGCCTTGGCGCAATGGCTGAGCTGTCGCCTGCTTGCGGAACCAGGCAATGATGGGACGCTGGGTTGCCATCTGGAACAACATGGCCACAACGGCCCAGAAGGCCGACAGGCCCGCAGACATCACTTCTACCGTCAGACACCAGACCAGAATGCCGATAGGGATCAGAAAATACAAACCGGCTCGCACCGTTGGCCACGGTTCGGGGCGCACCGGTGTGTTGACATTGATATCGGTGGGCAGGTCCTCGTGGTCTGCAGCCACTTTCAGCAAAAACACATACAGAACCAGCAGCAGGAACAACAGGATCCAGATAGCGGCGGCACCGGCTACCGCCTGAACCCCTACGCCTATCCAGTACACCAGTCCCATCACAATCAAGGTGCCCGCCGTACCCATGCCCCAGCCGGCTAGCTTCTGCATGAACGTTCTGGGTTTGCCCGATGCCATCATCGGTTGTATTCCCAGCTTGAGCGCTTCCAGATGCACGATATAAAACAGCGCGATATACGAAATGACCGCGGGCAGCAGCGCATGCCGAATGATGTCGGTATAGGGAATGCCAACATACTCAATCATCAGGAAGGCCGCCGCTCCCATGACAGGCGGCATGATCTGGCCATTGACGGAAGACGCCGTTTCAATGGCCCCGGCCCGAATACCGCCGTAACCGGCTTTCTTCATCAAAGGGATCGTAAAAATACCGCCCGTCACCACATTGGCAACGGAGGACGCAGACACAATGCCATTCACCGCCGAGGACACCACGGCAACCTTGGCAGGCCCCCCACGCAAATGCCCCAGCAAGGCAAACGAGACCTGCATCATGTAATTGCCCGCCCCGCAACGATCCAGCAAGGAGCCCAGCAATACAAAAATAAAGATATAAGAAACCGAAACGCCCAGTGCGACCCCATAAACCCCTTCGGTAGTCAGCCACATATGCGAGACCAGGCGCTGCAATGAAGCACCGCGATGAGACAGCGCATCCGGCAACCAGGGGCCGAGAAAAATATAAGCGATAAAGATCAGTGCCAACACGGCCATCGGCGCGCCCAAAGAGCGACGTGTTGCCTCCAGCAACAACACCAGGCCAACACTGGCCACGACCACATCCATTGTGGTCGGGATGCCTGGGCGCATGGCCAGTTCTTTATAGAAAAAGAACAAATATGAGCCGCAGAAAGCAGCGATCAGGGCCAGGACCCAGTCATGAATTGGAATACGGTCCCGAGCCGACGTTTTGCGGGCAGGGAACGCCAGATAAGCCAGAAACATGGCAATGCCCAAATGCAGGGCACGCGCCTCAGTGTCATTGAAAATGCCCAGATTCAGGGCAAAGGGCAGCGGGGAAGCGTACCAAAGCTGGAACAAGGACCAGCCTATGGCCGCCAGAAACAAAACCATGCCCGCTGCGCCCGCAACAGTGCGCCCGCCCCTGTCTACGTCTGCAACCAGCTTTTCCAGTTCTGCCGTTTCATCCTGTGTCAGGGCGACGTCCGGCCCCATTTTCTTCTGTTCTTGTTGTGTCATTTGCATATGTCTCCAGGAAAGCCTGGTTTGAAGCGCCGATGCAGCCGGGTCAAACGACCAAGCACCGATCACCTGGGCCAGGCAGCCCAGGAACTCCAAACCAGAAGCAAGACCACTGCCGGTGCGGTGGCACTTGCGACCAGGCCAGCGTAGCCAGCCTGGTCAATATCAGGCCGCCTTACAGCAGCCCTTTTTCCTTGAAGTACTTTTCAGCCCCTTTGTGCAAAGGAGCAGACAGGCCGTTCTTGACCATGTCTTCTTTTTTCAGGTTTGCCAATGCAGGATGCAAACGCTTGAAATCATCAAAGTTGTCGAACACGGCTTTGACGACGTTATAAACGGACTCTTCAGGGACATCCTCCGACGTCACAAAAGTCGCTAAAACACCGTAAGTTTGGACATCGTCTGGGTTGTTGGGGTACAGACCACCCGGAATGACGGCCTTGGCATAGTAAGGATAGGTTTCGACCAGTTTTTCTACAGCAGGCCCCGTCAGAGGGACCAGCTTGGCGCCACAAGATGTGGTCGGGTCCTGAATATTGGCCGAAGGGTGCCCGACTCCATAGATGAACCCATCAATCTTGCCATCACACAGGGCTGGACCATGCTCGTCCGGGCGCAGTTCGGAGGCCAGCGAGAAAAAGCTGTTATCCAGGCCCATTGCCTGCAACAACTGATCCATCGATGCTCGTGTGCCCGAACCCGGATTGCCTACGTTAAACCGTTTGCCCTTGAAGTCGTCAAAGGTACTGATATTGGCTTCTTTGCGCGACAACACCGTAAAGGGTTCGGGATGGATGGAAAACACCGAGCGCAGCTTGGTGTAGGCACCGCCGTCCTTGAACTGCCCTTCGCCGTTATAGGCGTTGTAGCCCACGTCGGACTGCACCACCCCCAGATCCAGTTCGCCCGCCTTGATGGTATTGACGTTAAACACCGAACCGCCGGTAGACTCGACAGAGCATCGCACGCCATCGGTCCCACGGTCTTTATTCACCAACCGGCAAATAGCTCCGCCGGCCGCGTAATACACCCCTGTCACCCCACCCGTTCCAATGCTGACAAATTTTTGCTGGGCACTGGCCGGCAAAGGGCTCAATAACATGGCACATAAAGCGGCTGCTGTGCTTGATGCCAACACCAGTTTCTTACCTGTTTTCTTTGCAGTGTGCTTCATCTTTTGTCTCCCTTGGGGTGGACCCCATTTGAATTGCCGGAATGTCCGGTTTACTTTCTATCGTGGTGCTCAAGGCGGATTGGTGACAGCAACATCACCATCCTGCCAATAAATCTCCTGACGGCGAAATGAGGACTCCAGCTGCGCAAGACGCTCTACCACTGTCTTGCCGCCCTGTGCAGCGATACGAGCCAGCAGGTGTTCGGCTACGGTCACAGGCCCTACCAAGGAATGAAAAAAGCTGGCCATGGGCTGCTTGCCCGTATGAGAATCAAACAGCAATACATGCTTGGCACCTTGTGCAATGGGTGACAGGACACTGTCGGTCAGGGCCACCACGGTCGTGCCACGCTCCACCGCAGAGCGAACGCTGTTCACGACGGCCTTCACATACGGAGCCTGGCTGATCACAAGCAGCACGCCACCACTTTCCAGGCCAGTCTCCAGCTCCACCAATACATCTGCGGCACGGTTAAGCAACACCCCGTTGCCACACATCAGTTGATAGGCGTAATGCATCTGGAAGGCGCAGGCAAAGCTGGCGCCCGCCCCTAGAAAGCCAACCTTGGGTGCCGCCAGCATGGCTTTGGCACACGCATCCAGGCTGCCTGCCGGATTAAGCCGAAGGACAGACTCCACCGCTGCCTCCTGCTGCTGGCCCAAGGCCTGGGTCTGCTGTTCGGCAGCGCGACTACCTTGCAAGGATTGAGCCCGCGAAGCCATGGTGTCGTCATTGCGATGCAAGGCTTGTTGAAACGGCGCCCGGAAACGGTCATAGCTGTCATAACCGGCAGCCCGTGCCAAACGCAGCATCGTGGCGGGAGCCACTGACAAGGCCTGAGCTTGCCTGCGCATGGACCAAAGGCTGACCTCAACAGGATGGCGCTCCACCCACTGGGCAGCCCGAAGCAACTCAGGCGTCAATTCTGGCAAAATGCGTTGTAGTCGCAGCAAAGGTTCCATTCGGCTTCCATCGACGTTCTGCTGGAAATAAAACGAATGGTAATCTGAACCGACTAAAAAAAAACAAGTGTTTTCCTAGGGTTTGCCCGCAAACTATCTGGCACGTAACCACTTGTTTGTCGGTGAAATGCGCCCCACCAGCTTCTGCCGTCAACGCTGCCGAGCTAGCGTATATCAAAAAAATCGTAGCGTTTGTCTGTGTAAGAACGCTGGATATCTACCTGCTCGACCTGGGCCTGTTCAGGGCCGATATGCAGCCAGCTAACCATCTGGTCAATCGCATCCGTACTGCCCTGCAACACCAATTCGACCGAGCCGTTGGCCGCGTTACTGACCCAACCTTTGACGCCGTATAGATGAGCATGGCGTAGCGCACTTGCCCGAAACCCCACCCCCTGCACCCGGCCTTTAACACACACTTCTACCGTTTCACAATCCGCCATTAGCCTGCTCCCTGCTATTTGTGCCCGAAATGTGGCAGCATCCGCCCCGCATCTCAATATTCAGTTAAATTAGTCGCATCATTGTTGCATGACCGCACCCGCCCCCGCTTACCTGCTTTGTGCAGCCTCTACCCTATGAATTTGCCCCGCCTTTTTACTCTATCGCTGCGCAGGGCAATGTACGTGCTAGGCATGCTGGCCGCTCTGGGGTTCATCGCCCCCGCCGCCCATGCTGCACCGCATTCCCAGCAGCATATTGTGCGCGTGGGTATTTACGAAAACCCACCCAAACTGCTGCTGGACAGCCAAGCCAGGCCCGGCGGCATCATGGGCGAGCTACTGCTGGAGATTGCCAAGCGTGAAGGCTGGACTCTGGAAGCCGTGCAATGCGACTGGCAGCAATGCTTGAATGCCCTGCAAAATGACTTGCTGGACATTGTGCCCGGCCTGGCTTATTCCCCTGAGCGCGCCGCCCTGTACAGCTTTCACAGTCGCGCCGTGCTGGAGGACTGGTCCCAGATCTTCACAGGTAAAACCACCCATATCGGTGCACTGAACGACTTGAATGGCAAGCGCATTGCTGTCATGAGCGGCACCCTGCAACTAACCCAGCTCTACAATATTTTGCAAAAACTGGAGCTGGGTTCCAAGCTGGTCATTACTGACTCCCAATACAACGCCCTGAAACTTGTCCAAAGCAAACAGGCCGACGCCGCCGTAGTCGGCCATTTATTTGGAGTGCGCCATGCGGGCGAGCACGGCCTGAAAACCGCCCCCATCCGGCTGGAGCCAACCAATACCTACTTTGTCACGGCCAAGGACCGCCACCTGGACCTGCTGGCTGCCATTGATACCCACATCAAGCAATGGCAAGACAACAACGACCCGTTTTACACAGAAACACTGAACCAATGGGGCCTGCGCCTGATCGAGAAACCGACCAAGCCCTGGATTATCCCCGCCTTGCTGACACTGGGTGTCTTGCTGACCATTGCCCTGTTGACTGTCACCCTGATGCGCATTGGCCTGCGTCGTCAACGCAAGAAGCTGGTCCGTACCGAACACCATCTGCATACGGTACTGGATGCGATTGATGCGTACGTTTACATCAAGGACGATCAGTTTCGTTATCAGTACGCCAACCGCAAGCTGTGCGAAGACCTGAACTACACGACCGTCAGCATTGTGGGCAAAACCGACCAGGATTTGTACGCTAACAAGCAGACTATTAACGAGTTTCGCCATAACGACGAGCAGGTGCTGTACAGCGGTGAACGCCTGGCCGTGGAAGAAGTGGTACGCGACCGGAAAGGCGATATCCGCGCGACATTCTTTTCCATCAAAATGCCGGTCAAAGACCCCGAGACCCGGCAGACCAGTCTGTACTGTATCTCCACGAATATCTCGGCCCTGAAAGCCACGCAGTCAGAGAACTACCGGCTGGCTTTCTATGACCCGCTCACCGAGCTGCCCAACCGCCGCCTGCTGCTGCAGCGTCTGGAACGTCACCTGCAGACCATAGAACCGTACAAACGACCCGGTGCGCTGTACTTCCTGGATCTGGACCGCTTCAAGCACATTAACGATGCACGAGGACACGCGATTGGCGATGCCTTGCTGCGCAAAGTCGCGCGCCGTCTGTCCTTGATGATTGATCCCCAGGACATCGTGGCCCGCCTGGGCGGAGACGAATTCGTCATCCTGAAAATCCTGCATCCCGGCACTGTGCGTGACTGCTACAAGGAGGCCCTGGAGTTTGCCGAACTGGTACGCACCCGTCTGGAAGAGCCCTACAGCATCGAAGGCCACTCCTACCTGAGCAGCAGCAGTATTGGCCTGGCGCTGATTACCGACAGCACCCTGACCTCTGAGGACCTGATGCGTCAGGCCGACACCGCCATGTATCGCTCCAAGGAGAATGGCCGCAACCAGATCACCTTGTACGAACCTGGCATGCAAGAGGCGCTTGAAGAACACCTGAGCCTACAGCACGACCTGCGATTTGCCATTGGTTCGGATCAGTTGCGCCTGTTTGTCCAATCCCAGTACGACAAGCAAAACCGCATCAGCGGGGCCGAAGTGCTGCTGCGCTGGCTGCACCCGACACGCGGCATGCTGACACCCAACCTGTTCATTCCGCTGGCCGAAAGCACGGACTTGATCACCCCCTTGGGCGACTGGATCATGGCATCCGTCTGTGATCTGCTGCTGCAGACCCAGGAATGCAGCTTCCCCATTTCCATCAACGTCAGCCCGATTCAGTTCCGTCGACCCGACTTTGCCCGCCGTACACGCCAGATCCTGGAGACCAGCGGCGCACCGGCCCATCGCCTGATCTTTGAGATCACCGAAGGCGTACTGATGGAAGACTTTTCCTCCGCCAACACCATGATGCGCGAGCTGAAAGACCTGGGTATCCGCTTTTCTATGGACGACTTTGGCACAGGCTACTCTAACCTGGCCGCCATCCGCCGCCTGCCTCTGTACGAGCTGAAAATGGACCGCAGCCTGATTCTGGGCGTACCCATGGAGCAGGAAGCCAACGCCATTGTGCGCACCGTTCTGGCGATGGCAAGACAGCTAGGCCTGCATGTCGTGGCCGAGGGCGTGGAAAACGAGCAGCAAAAAGAATTTCTGCTGCGTCGCGGCTGCCATGCACTGCAAGGCTATCTGTTCAGCGCACCGCAATTGGTGGAGCAGTGGCTGGAGCTTATTGAGCAGGATGATGGCGCTCAACCATAAAAGCCATCGACCGCACTAAACCAGCCTCAACTCCCCTCAGCCAGTTCAAAAACTCAACCCCAGGCGAAACAGCAAATAGGCCAAGAATAACGTCAATATTTGCATATCGTATAGCGATCATATACACTATACAAATGATTAAGAGCTTCCGACACAAGGGTCTTCAGGCTTACTTTGAAACCGGCTCCAAATCCGGCATTCAAGCCAAGCATGCTGTTCGCCTTCAGATTCAGTTAACGGCCCTGCACTCTGCTACTCAAGCGGAAGATATGAACGCCCCCGGATGGAAGCTCCACAAGTTATCTGGCAAAAACCCCAAAGGCCAATCTGTACAAGATCACTACACAATATCGGTTAGCGGAAACTGGCGTCTAACCTTTTACTTTGAAGGCGAAGACGCTGTTTTGGTGGACTACCAGGACTATCACTAGGAAAACATTATGCGTATGCACAACCCATCCCACCCCGGCCCAGTCTTGCGGGAATACTTGGGCGAACTCAGTGTCACTGAGGCGGCATCCCGCCTTGGCGTAACGCGTGCAGCCTTATCGCGCATTCTCAATGGTTCTGCCGGTATTTCGGCAGACATGGCCTTACGCCTGCGCGACGCCCTTGGAACCAGTGCCGAAATGTGGATCAACATGCAGTCCCACTACGATCTTTGGCAGGCAGAGCAAAAGCCAAGGCCCAAAGTCGTGTCCTTTCATGGACCTGCTCATGCCTGAGCGACGACGCGCGGAATAAACAATAAATCGATGTGAGCTACACGGCGTACTCGGACGCCATGTGCTTTTTCGGCCTGCAATCTACCCTATATCCTCAAGCCTGCTCCAGATTAGGTATCTGGCTCTTTGTCCTGAACTGGCTCTGCCTCTTCCGGCAAGACCCAATCCAGCCGTTCGTGCTCTATATCCGTATGCAAGGGCTCAATGCCGGGCTGGGTACGTTTGGCTCTGGCCGATAGCTCGGCAAAGCGGCTGACTTTGCCGTACAAGCCTTGCTGGCCGGCCAGTGCAGTCACCGTGCTGTTGTAGTGTTTGCCCGCCTGCCCCAAGGTTTCACCCAGCTTTTTCAGGCGCTCGGCCAGGATGGATACCTGGTTGTAGATATCACCTGCGCGCTGACTTAATTCATGGGCTTGCTCGTTGCTGCGCACCATCATCCAGATATTGGCTACGGTACGCAAAATAGGCAGCAAGGTTGTGTGCGAGACCATCAGGACGTTCTTGCCCAGGCCGTAGTCAAACAGGCCATGATGATGCTGCAAAGCCTGCATATAGGCCGCTTCAATGGGCACGTACATGAACACGAAGCCGGGGCTGTTCAAGCCTGCCAAGGCGCTGTAATCCTTGGAGGCCAGATCATCAATATGATTGCGTAGCGCTTGCACATGAGCTTGCAGGCTTTGTTGGCGTTCCTCGTCAGTCTCAGCGCGGATAGCGCGGTCGTAATCCACCAGGGATACTTTGCAATCAAGCACCAGATGCTTGTCCTGCGGCAGGTGCACGACGAAGTCGGGGTATCGCAAGCGGCCTTGCTCGTCGCGGGCCTGCCATTGTGTATCGAAGTGGACGCCTCGCACCAAACCGGCCACTTCCAGCGTTTTTTCCAGCTGCGTTTCGCCCCAGTTGCCGGTGGTCTTTTTATCGCCCTTCAGAGCCACCGCCAGTGAGTGAGCCTCGGCACTCATGCGCAGGCCCATTTCCTGCATGCGTTGCAGTTCCAGATTCAAAGCGGTCTGACCTTTGACGGACTCATCGTGCACTTGATTCACGCGCAGCTGGAAGCCTGCCAATTGCTCCCGGAATGGTCGCAGCATTTCATCCAAAGTGCGCTGACTATCCTGACGCAAGGTCTGTCCTTTGGCCTCCAGAATCTGCTGAGCCAAGGACTCGAACTGCAAACGCATCTGCTCGCGGCTATGCTCCAGGTCCTCTTGTATGGCCTGATTGCGCATTTCCTGAGCCTGCAACTGGGCATCGCGGCGTATCAGTTCCTTGTCCAGCTCCACTGCCCGGTCCTGCGCATCCTGAGTCTGCTCCTGTGCATGGGCCAAGTCTTGTTCCAGACGTGCGCAGCGATCCGCCAAGGCCTGCTCGACAGGCGCACTCATGCGCGCCCGCAGCCACAGCCCGATCAGCAAACCCAGCGCCAAGGCGACCAGGGCAATCAGCACATCCAAGCCCCTCACATCCAGCTCCATCCACCGTACTCCTGCCCAGCGCCGCCCGCACAGGAATGCCCTGGCTGGTCTGTCTGGCTAAGCCTGCTATTTAACCGTATAACGCTGGTAATTTATACACCCTTTTTCAGTCTTCTTCGAAAGAGAGCGGGATGTTTCCATCCAGCCTGCATCCACAGGAAACCTGCAGCCATGCAGTCACATCCAGATAAAACTGGACGCTAAATCCCGTATTTGGGGGACAAATCAGAAACGTCTGCTCGTTAGGATGGGGAGGTCTCTGATTTTTATGTCTTGTCATGAACTGGATCAGCAATGCACGGATCGTGGCGATTTTCTCTGTCGTCTGCCTGCATATCGCCGCCTACGCCGTCCTGAATGCCGAGTTGGGCACCGCCAACTGGTGGAGTGGCAATCTCTACGATGCCGCCACCCGCTGGTGTGTGCCTGTCTTCGTCATGGTCAGCGGTGCGCTCTTGCTGGAGCCTCGTCCCCAGGAAGGCATGAAGCTGTTTTATCGGAAGCGAGCATCGCGAGTCTTGCTGCCGCTGCTGTTCTGGACCGCTTTCTATCTGGGCTGGACGGCCTTCAAGCAGCATTGGTGGACGCCGGACGCGGACCCCTATCCCTATCTGGAGCGGCTGCTACAGGGTCGGCCTTATTTCCATCTCTGGTTTCTGTACATGATTGTGTTCCTGTACCTGTTCACGCCCTTTTTGCGTCGCATGGTTCAGAACACCAACTTGAAGCAGCTGGCTGCGCTGACCGGAGCGGCGTTTGTGCTGTCCGCCCTTAGCACCCTCAGTAATCCGGATTTGAACACTCACTCTGCGCCCTTCTTTACCTGGTTCCTGTCCTATCTGCCCTATTTCCTGCTCGGTTACCTGCTGCGCAAAGTGCCGGTGAATGTGCCCCGCTGGCTGACTATCACGGTGCTGCTGGGCAGTATCGTGGCAACGGCCTGGGGCTTTTATGCACTGGCTATCACGCACGATAGACAAACGGGTGCGTACTTTTATGATTACCTGAGCATCACCGTCATCCCCATGTCCATCGCGCTGATTCTGCTGCTGCGTGACTGGGATCAGCCTTTGATCAATTCGCGTATCAGCGCCCATCTGGCGGAGCTGACCTTGGGGGTGTATTTGATCCACCCCTGGCTGATCGACCTGATGTACCGCTACCTGTTCACGGCACTGGATTTCAATGCGCTGTGGTCGATTCCGGTGCTGGCGGTAGCTATTTATGGGCTATCCCTGTTGCTGACGGCGGGCTTCAAAGCGACGCCGGTTTTGCGGGCAACCGTCTAAAAACAAATACGTCAAAAAAAATGGGCAAGCTTCCAAGGGAAAACTTGCCCATCTCCATCTACTGGTACGCAATCATCGCTACTGATTACTAGCGGCCAATTACCCAGCGCCAAACGTTCAATACCACGCCCTGCTACCGTAAACCCATGACCGGCCACGGACAATTGATTGCCACGTACCCATCATCCGCTTCAAGGTCTAAGGACGAAATGGAGCATCATCAATAGGCGAAGCCTCGCCTGTCAGGTGAGCCGCCAGAATCGCCGCGCTGCCGCAAGCCAAGGTAAATCCCAATGCGCCGTGGCCTGCATTCACCCACAAGCGACCGGCCAGCTTGCTGGCCCCCACAACGGGCTTGCCCGAAGGCGTAGCAGGGCGCAAACCGGCCCAGGTCTGCGCCTGCTCCAGCGGCAGGCCAGGGAATAGATCCTTCACCTGTTGCTTCAAAGTTGCCATACGGGCAGCGGGAATATCAAGGCCATCAAAACCAATATCTACCATCGCTGCCATACGCAGCACTTCACCCAGACGGGCGTACACAATGCGCTGTTCGTAGTCGGTCACGCTGATAGCCGGCACGGCCTGATTCAAGCCTTCCAGAGGTAGGCTCAAGCTATAACCCTTCAAGGGGTAGATCAGGGGACGGCCACCCAGCTGACGCAGCAAAGGCACCGTGCCCATACCGCTGGCCACAACAAACTGATCCGCCTGTATCTCGCCTTCAGCGGTTTGCACCGCACGAATATCACGCCCTTCCATCACGAAGCGCTGCACCGGCGTGTTCAACTTCAACTGGTAGTCGCTATCGTTTTGCATGCGCTCATGCAAGGCCACGGAAAACAGATAAGCATCGCCCGCTTCTTCGCTAGGTGTGTATATCGCCCCCTGCAAGCGCGAGCCCAACGCCTGCAAAGAAGGTTCCAGCTCCAGCACTTGGGCTGCTTCCAGCACTTGTTGTGACGATCCCATATCCGCCTGCAATTGCGCCTGTTCACGCGCATGCTGGAACGGGCCGGGACTGCGGAACACAATCAATTTGCCATTGTTTTGATGGGCAAACTCCAGATTGAAGCGCTCTTGCCAGTCGTGCAGGATATCGCGGCTCAGATAGGACAAGGTCAGCATCTGCGCGGTAGTACGGCGCACCACATCGCCTCGGCAGGCTTTCAGAAAATGCAGCAGCCAGCGCCACTGCTGCGGGCTCAACGCAGGCTTGAAGCGCAGGGGCGAGTCTTTATTCAATAACCAGCGTGGCAAATCCTTGAACACACCGGGATCGGCCAGGGGGGCCACATAGCTGTAGCTCAGTTGTCCGCCGTTGGCAAAGCTGGTCTGTCCGGCTACTTGCGAACCGGCTTCCAGTACCGTGACCTTCACCCCTTTCTGGCGCAACATGAACGCGGTGCTCATCCCAATGACACCGGCGCCGATAATACATACATGCATGGAAATACCCCCAATAACTGGCCTCTATTGTCTTGGGGGTCGCTGCAGAGCGCCAATGAATAGTTGGCGCACTCCATAACCCTGGGTTATGGAATCAGCGTTCTACTCAATCCGGAAAACGGCATTCCAGCAGAGCCTGCCGGATGTGGTCCAACACACGTTCACGCGAGCCAGAACCGGCATCGTCGTGAGCCGTCAAAATGCTGACTGGAATTGGCAAAGGCTCGGGCAGGCGGTGTATGGCAAGGCCTCGGCCCTGCATGGCACGGGCCGTAACCAGATCCACCAGAGCCTCGCCCACCTGTTGTAAAACCAGACCACAAGCCACGTAATGGGTCTGCACACGCATGAAGGGCGCAACATCGGGGACATAGCTTTGCAGCAGATCTTCCACCATCGCGCCAACGGGATCGTCAGCGTCCAAAGCGATGAAAGCACGCTCGGCCATCTCCTCCCAATGACGCAAAGGCGCAACGCCCGGCAAGGTAACGTGCACCAGTTCGGTATGGGCCAGCACCTGCTGTTGCACGCCGGAAGATTCGCCCTGATCAAAGCTCATCACCATATCCAGGTCGCGCGTTTCCAGAGCTTGCAAGAGCTCCCCGCTGTGGTGTGTGCGCAGCTCGAAACTCATGGCCGGGTGAGCCCGACGACAACGGCTCAAGGCCACCGGCAATAGCTCCAAACCAAAAGCCGGGCTGCTGCCAATACGCCACAAGCCTTCATGGTGGGAGCGCAGATTACGCGCCAAGCGGCTGACGTCATCCAGATTCTGATGCAGACGCGCAACGTAGGGAGCCAGAATGCTGGCCTCACGCGTCGGGATCAGGCGACCGCGCACACGGTCGAACAATCGAAAGCCCAGCTGCATTTCTGCAGTCGCCAACATTTTGCTGGCCGCTGGCTGAGAGATATGCAGCAGCTGCGCGGCCTGCGTCAACGAGCCGCCACGGCAAATCGCATCAAAAATTTCTACATGCCGCCACCGCATCGACTGGCCCTCCTGCTGCGTGCTGGTCTGAAAACAACTTATTATCCTGCAACTTGGCCTGACATAAAACGCGTCAGCCCCCATGGCTTACTTGGTATCCTATAGCCCTTTGAGTCTTTTGCCGTGCGCCAGGCGCCGGGCGAGCTTATGGCTGCCAATCCTTATAAAAAACGCGAACCCAATATCCGTGAACAAGTCTACGGCATGCTGCGCCAGGACATTGCCTTGGGCAAAATCGGCTTTGATGTGCGGCTGGTGGATAACGAAATTGCCGCCAGCCTGAATGTCTCACGCATGCCGGTGCGCGAAGCCTTGCTGCAACTGAAAAACGAAGGGGTGCTGGAAGGAACTTCGCGCGGTTTTGTATTGCGGGTCTACACCGCCCAGGATATTGAAGATATTTTCTCGGTGCGCCTGTTGCTGGAACCGCCTGCCGCCAAGCTGGCTTGCGTCAATCAAAGCAGAGTGGGCATGCTGGCCATGGAACAGGCCCTGAGCCGCATTGAAGCCACGCATCAGCAGGGCGACCCTATCGACAATATTCAGGCCAACTGGGCGTTCCGCAGCGCCTGGATCAGCATGGTGCCCAACAAGCAACTGGTCGATACGATGGCGCGCCTGCATGACCAGGCCGATCAGGCCCGGATTGCCTGCTTGCAAGACCCTCAATTCCGTCTGGAAACCATGCAGCGGGCCAAGGGGATTTGTCAGGCCTTCAGTGAGCGTCAGGAAGAGCAGGCAGCTCATCTGATTATGGAAAATCTGGTCATTTGCTGCTCGGCTTACTGCCTCAAGCAGGCGGAGCTGCTGGCTTAATGATTCAGCATAAGCAGGAAGCTGCAAGGCAGGCGGTGATTGCCGCCGCCGATGCTTCCTGCTCAATCACCGGCAATATAAAACCCCGGCTGTAACCCATATACAAGGTTTAGCCCGTCAGCCCAAGCAACTGTCTAGTGTGCTGAAGACAGTGTCCCCTCTTGGTTCCGGAACAGCCCACGCACAACAAAAAAAGGCGCCGTAGCGCCTTTTTTCTTCAAACCATCACGTCTTAGTCCAGCGTGATTTCCAGGGCCTTGATGGTTGGTCCCATGGCCTGAGCATCGTGCTCGATCAGATCAGCAAACTCTTTGGGAGTAGAAGGCTCAATCTGGATGCCGAAGTCCACGAATTTCTTGACTACTGCATCCTCTTTCAGGACAGCCGTCAGTTGCTCGGTCAGGCGGGCTACGTCTTCATCAGGCGTACCAGCTTTGGCCGAAATACCCCACCAGATGGTGAATGCCACATTGGGGATACCGGCTTCGGCAATGGTAGGCACATCTGGACGCAGAGGGCTGCGCTCCGTTGTCGCTGCGGCAATCGCGCGCAGGCGGCCATCTTCCAGGAAGCCACGGCTGCCCGTCAGCACGTCAAAGATAAAGTCGATCTGGCCGCTGACGGCATCAATCAAAGCGGGGCCTGCGCCCTTGTAAGGCACGTGCACCAGACGAGCGCCGGTTTCTTTGCGCAGCATCTCGCCCAAAAGATGAGTGCCCGTACCCATACCAGGCGAACCGTATGTCAGCTCCTGCTTCTGGCCAGCTGCAACCAGATCCTGAACCGTCTTGAAGGGGCTGTCTTTATTGACCAGCAGGAACACAGGTGCCTTGGCAGCCAGCGTCATGGGAATCAGGTCGGTAGCCACGTCGTAATTCAGACGTTGGTACAGGTGGCGGTTCAAGGAGTAAGCACCGCTATCGGCCAGGAACAACACCGTACCCAAGGAGCTCGGGTTGGCGTTTTTCACCACGTTCATGGCAACCTGGGCACCCGCACCCGGACGGTTTTCCACGATGACTTTCTGATCAAAGCGTGTGCCCATTTCCTGAGAAATCACCCGCGCCAACTGGTCAGCCGCACCGCCCGGTGGGTAAGGCACAACCAGCGTCACATTCTTGTTTTGAGCATGGGCCTGTGCACCCAACATCAGCGCACAACACGTTGCCAATTTAAGCCATACCTTCATTGTTCTATCCCCGTTGCCCCTGTGGGCTTATTCAAAGTCATTGTGAAGCACATTGGCTCAAACACGTGAGCCTGGCCTGCTTGTTGCTGATCGACTGTCGTCCATAAACCTGATCAACCGTCTTGCTGGCTATCCTGCTCCGGCCTGCAAAACGCCCCCTTTTCTGTCCTTGCTCCGCCCCTGGTTTGCGCGAAATACCACTGCCTGGTGAGCTCTGCTACTTCGGGTTTTTCCGGTGAAGGACAGGAATTTCAAAATAATATATTGCAGTATACTGTTTGCAGGATATTAGTAATTTCACCCATGCATATCGGCTTGCCGCCTTGATCGCGCGTTGGCCGGGAGACAGATAGATCATGCACGCCCATTCCATTCCAGCTTCTGAATTGCCGCTGTTTTCAATACCTGCCACGCAACGCACGGTACCCGCCCTGTTGCGCCTGCGCGCAGAGCGCATGGGTGATGCTCCGCTGTTTTCAGACCGCAACACTCACTACACCGGCCAGCAAACCTTGCACAGGGCCGCTGCCAGTGCCAGCCGATTGAGCCGCGCTGGTATCAAACGTGGCGACCGCGTTGCCCTGCTATGTACCAACCGTCACGAATTCCTGGATATGGTTCTGGGTTGTGGTTGGTTGGGCGCGATTGTGGTGCCTATCAATACCGCTTCGCGTGGGGCGCAGTTGCAACACATCTTGTGCAATAGCCAGGCCAGTTTGCTGGTAGTGGAAACGGATCTGACGCCGCTGCTGGCCGATGTGGACCTTGGCGCTACCGCCGTCCAGCAAGCCTGGTTGATTCAAGGCCAGGAAGCGGCACAAACACTGGCGGTGAGCACCTGCGATCTGCCTGCTTTGGGCGATTACTGCGAGCCTGCCGATATAGGCCCCGGCGATACGCTGGCCATTCTGTACACCTCCGGCACCTCGGGCCCTTCCAAAGGCGTTCAGTGCCCGCACGCCCAGTTCTACTGGTGGGGCATTTACACTGCCAGCAAGCTGGGCATGAAGCCCGATGATGTGTTGTACACCTGCCTGCCCATGTTCCACACCAATGCCTTGAACACGTTTTTCCAGGCTCTGGTCAGCGACGCCTGCATGGTGGTGGACAAGCGTTTCTCGGCCAGCCGTTTCTTCGACAATCTGTATGAAACCGGCGCCACGATTACCTATCTGCTAGGCGCAATGGTGCCTATCTTGCTGTCCAAACCTGAGACGGCGGCAGAGAAGCTGCACAGGACGCGCATAGCATTAGGCCCGGGGGTTCCCGAGCAATTTCATAGCCAGTTTCTGGAGCGCTGCCGCATGCATCTGCTGGATGGCTTTGGTTCTACCGAGACTAACTATGTCATGGGCCGTGGCATTCAGGAACAGCGCAATGGCTATATGGGCCGCGTCTCTGAAGGCTTTGAGGCGCTGGTCGTGGATGAGCACGACAATCCCTTGCCAGACGGTGAAGTGGGCGAGCTGTTATTGCGCGCCGATGAACCCTACGCCTTCGCGCTGGGATACTACGGTCAACCGGACAAGACAGTCGAAACCTGGAAAAACCTGTGGTTCCACACGGGTGACCGCGTCGTGCGCGATGCGGATGGTTACTACCGCTTTGTGGACCGCCTGAAGGACATGATTCGCCGTCGTGGTGAGAACATTTCCTCCTACGAAGTCGAGCAGGCTTTGGCCAGCCATCCTGCGGTCCATACGGTTGCTGTCTATGCCGCCAAGTCCGAGCTGGCCGAAGACGAGGTCATGGCCATGATTGTGTTGCGTCCGGATTGCACGGTCAGCTGCGAGGATCTGCTGCAGCATTGCGAGCGCCGTCTGCCCTACTTTGCGGTGCCGCGCTTTATTGAGTTTGCCCAGGTCTTGCCCACCACGGAAAATGGCAAGATTCAGAAGTTTGCCCTGCGTGATCGCGGCATTGGTCCCGACACCTGGGATAGAGAAAAAGCAGGCTATCAGGTTCGCCGCTGATGGCTGCCACAGGAATTCAATATGACGCCTAATTTCAATCTGGACACGGTGCGCCTGCTGGGCGCAAGCGAGGTCACCTACACCCGGCGTGGTCAACTTGGCACCTCCGAGCTGCTGGCCCAGGCTTTCAAGCAGTCTCTTGCCGCAGCAGGTCTGAAGGCCAGCGACATTGATGGTCTGGGGGTAGCCTCCTTTACCCATGCACCGGATCGGGCTATTGATCTGGCCTGGAAGCTGGGCTTGAAGGTGGGCTGGATCATGGATGACAGCAATGGCGGCGCCAGTGGTCTTAATATTCTGCAGCACGCTATTCGTGCGGTTCAGGCGGGTGATGCCCGCTGTATTGCGATTGTGGCCGGGGATCATTTTCAGGCCAAGGACTTCCAGCAACTGGTCGAAAACTATAACCAGACAACTTACGATCATTTGCGCCCTTTAGGGGCGGGCAGTCCGAATCATCGCTTTGCCATGCTGACGGCGAATCAAATGCGCAAGCTGGGTTTGGAGCGGGCGGATTATGCGACCTTGGTGATGCGTCAGCGCTTGTGGGCCGGCATGAATCCGGGTGCGGTGTATCGCAGTCCCATGAGTCTGGATGATTATTTGAATGCGCCTCAAGTGGCGGATCCTTTGACGCGACTGGATTGCGTGCCGGTAGTGGATGGAGCCAATGCCTTGATTGTGATGCGCGCGGATCATCCGGCGGCGCAGAATCAGCCTGCGATTACGGTAAAGGTTTTACGCAGTTTTCATAATATTGATGATCAGCAAGGCGATGGCTTGAGCACGGGTTTGGCGGCTTTGGCTCCGGCTTTGTGGGCGGATTCGGGGCTGAGTCCGGCTGATATGGATGTCCTCAGTATTTATGATGACTACCCCGTCATGGTTCTGGCGCAATTGCAGGATTTGGGCTTCTTTCGGGCTGATAACGCCAAGCAGTTTATTCACGAGTCGATTGCAACGGGACGTGTGCCTTTGAATACCTCTGGCGGGCAATTGTCGGCTGGGCAGGCCGGGGCTGCTTGCAGTCTGCATGGACTGGTGGAGGTGATGCGTCAGTTGAGCGGTCAGGCGGGGGAGCGTCAGGTGGCGCAGGCCCGTTACGGTTTGGTCACGGGATACGGCATGGTGGAGTATCGCTATGGCATGTGTTCGACGGCGCTTGTTTTGGAGGCCTTGTGATGAGCCCTTCTGTATTTCGTTGTGTGCAGTGTGATCATCGGGTGTTTCCGGCGCGGTTCTTGTGTCCGAGGTGTCATGGGGATAAGTTTGAGGCGCAGACGTGTGCGTCTGGTGTGGTCACAGAACTGACGCGTAGTGCCATCTCTGGCGAGGAGCCAAGCGTGTATATGCTGGCAACGGTGACCAGCGATGCAGGGCCGGTGTTGATTGCTCGTGTGCTGGATGAAGCAGTACAGCGGGGAGATAAGGTCGCTTTGGCTTTGCGGGATGGCGGGATCTATGCTGATCCTGTGCGAGAGTAAAGGCACGTTCTCAACAGCTTTCTTTGGAATGGCTCGATTGGATGGGGTTGGGTTTAGATGCCCAGCGTGTAGAGATCGGGATGACGCAAGGCTTGGAGTCAGCAACTGTTCGACGCGATGAAGAAGGTGACTATAAGACGCTGATTGAGGGGCTGTCCCGGTGTTGGGGCTGGCAACTTGCCGGCGCTATGCGCCGGTACCCTGGTCAGATAATCGCTACGGGCGCACCTTGAACTCGTCCGGTGGTTTGTCCCCCGGACAAACCACAAGCGTCGGACTCAAACAGCAAGGTGCTTGCACCCCTGCGCAATTATCTGCCTGCGGCTAGTCACCTGATCCGCCCCAACACCGGGACAGCCCCTCAATCAGCTCACAGCATCTTTTATCGGACGATTGTTGATTGGGGTTTGAATGCTTCGACTTAGTGTTCTTAACGGGATCGCTGATCGTAGAAATGATTGATCGTAGAGCTGCTTGATGAAAGGGATTACTTGGAAAGATAGGAGTAGACAGTCGCTGTCCTAAGCCCGTATTTGCCAATGTCTGAGTACGCTTTAATACATACAGGTTAAAAACGTAGCGGCTTATGCGCTTAAGCCTTAAAAGCTGACTTGAACGCTGTCGGTACGCACACAACCTGCGTCCTGCTCACCTCCAAAATCGATCTCAGCAACAGGCAGAAAGATCGTTAAAGTTCTTATGCGCCGCTCCCACATAAATCACTTTGTTGCACATAGATATGCGGCAAAAAGTGATCAACGCTATCGAGCATAAAAAAACCTCAGTTTGGCAGATGCCAAACTGAGGTTTTTTTGTTTTGGAAAGCTTTTCCAGACTCTAGCTTTCTTCGCGGGACAACATCCTTATT
The DNA here is from genome assembly GCF_050487245.1 of Alcaligenes sp. Me129. NCBI lineage: Bacteria > Pseudomonadati > Pseudomonadota > Betaproteobacteria > Burkholderiales > Alcaligenaceae > Alcaligenes > Alcaligenes sp. Me129. Next base: position 40,245 of record NZ_JBKQGX010000016.1, on the reverse strand, counting down.
GTCCCGCTTTCAAACTGCCTGCTCTGTCTTAGCCGATCAGTCCTGGCAGGCCCACGGCAATCCAGGGAACGAACAAGACCAGGGCCAGGATGCCAACTTCTATGACCAGAAAAGGCACAGCGGCTCGGTAGATGTGGGGCAAACGGATGGACGGGGGTGCCACGCTTTGCATCACGATCAGCAACAGACCAAACGGTGGCGTCAGCAAGCCAATTTCCAGTGCGATCAGGATCATTACACCCAGCCAGACGGTATCCACACCAGCGGCCAGAGCCAAAGGCATGAAGAAGGGCAAGGCGATCATCATCATGGAGATTGGGTCCAGAACGGTACCGATGACCAGCAGGACCAGCAACATGCACACAACCAGTTCGAAAGGCGACAGGTTGTAGTTCTTGATCATGCCCAGGAAGCCTGCGCTGGCACCGGAGAAACTCAGCAGTTGTGCAAAGGTGGTGGACGCAGCCAGGATGAACAAGATCACAACCGAGACTTTGGCGGTTTCGATCAGGCTTTTCCACAAGGCTTTCAAGGTCAGGGCACGGTAGGCGATGGTGGCGATTACCGAAGCCACCACACCGATCGCGGCCGATTCAGTGGGCGATGCCCAACCGGCCAGCATCGAGCCAACCACCGCAATAAAGATACCCAGCAATGGCACGACGTTGAACACGAAGGGTTTCCACAAGGCCCAGCCTTTCAGACGAGTGGCTGGATCTTCGTCACTCATGGGTGCGTCTTGCGGACGCAGGCGGCTGCGCACGACCACGTAGGCCAGAAAGCCTGCTGCCATCAACATGCCGGGCAGGATACCGCCAATCAGTAGTCGTTCGATGGAGATGCCGGCCAGGCTACCCAGCATGACGGCCAGAGCCGAAGGTGGGATCAGCATGGCGATACCGCCTACGGCCATGATGGGTCCCATGGCCATGGTGGGGTGATAGCCGCGACGCAGCATTTCTGGCAGCATCACACCGCCCATCATGGCCGTGTTGGCAATGGACGAACCCGACAAGGTAGCGAAGGTCGTACCGCCCAGAATGCTGACGATGGACAATTTGCCCGGCACGCGCGAGATCATGCGCTCGATGGAGTCGATAGCTTTGAAGGCCAATCCAGTGTGGAACAGCACCTCGCCCATCAGGACGAATAATGGGATGGGAGTTAAGGAAAAGCTGCCAATAGAGGCGGTGGTGTTGCGCGCCCATTGGGCCAAACCAGCCGCTTCACCCAGAAACAGCCACGCGCCCAGCAAGTTCACGGACAAGAAGGCAAAGACCACCGGTGTGCCGATGGCCATCAAGAGAAAAAGTGATCCCAGCAGCAGGATCAAGGCCATGTGCCATTCCATGCTCAGACTCCTTGCTCAACAGGACGGGAAATCAGACGACGCAGGAATTCCAGCGCCAACATGGATGCGCCAAACAGCAAAGGCAGATTCAGCCACCACTCCGGGAACACCAGGGCTTTAAATACCATGGCTCCTTGCTCGTGAGCATCCAGAGCAACGACGGCACATTGCCAGGCCAGCACACTACAAACCACCAGGCCCAGCAGGTTGGAGATCAGGTCCAGCAAGCGCTGGACAGGCGTGGGCAGATTGTTGAACAGCACGTCGATACGGATATGGCCGCCCAGGTACAGCACCCACGGCGCTGCCACGAAGGTGGCAATGATCAGCATGTATTCGGTTACTTCCACGCTGGTGGACAGCGCGTCGTAACCCAGGTTGCGCAGCACCACGTCGGCACAAACCAGCAGGCTCATCAGCCCGAAAGTCAGCGCCGCAACGGCTCCGCAAGCGTTCATTAACAGGGCGTAAGGACGCCCCCAGGTCGTGTTGGAAGGCTGGCCTTCCGGGGCAGTTGCAGCAGACATCGCGTCTTCTCCGCAGATCAAAGTCACTGAAAGGGCGGGCATCTTGCCGCCCGTATGGCACCATCAAAAAGTGGACACTGTCCCCAAGGGCGCAATGTCCACTGTCAAAAACTACGTAATCAGCAATCTTGTTTAAGGCTGATAACCACCAAACAGTTCACGCAGTTGCGCGGCGTATTTGGGGCTGGATTTATCGATACCGGCCCAGCCTGCTTCGTAAGCCTTGGTACGCAAGGCACGAGCCACTTCAGGTTCCAGAACCAAGGCTTGCACACCGGCTTGTTCGGTGGCCGCTTTTTCATCAATTGCCATCTGGTGTTCAGTCACGTTCTGCGACTCCATCCACTCGATTTGCTTACGCATGAAGGCTTTCTGGTCTTCGTCCAGTTTTTCCCAGCTCTTCTGGTTCATGAAGAAACCCACTTCCACGTTGTAGAAGCCTGGCTCGACACGGTATTTGGTCTTTTCATGCCAGCCCATTTCCATCACGCCTACGGAAGGCCAGCCATAGCCGTCAACCACGCCGCGTTCCAGCGCGGTGTAGACCTCGCCTGGTGGAATCTGCAGCGGCGTTGCGCCAATTTCGCGGAAGAAAGACAGGTACACGGGCACGCCACGCAGCTTGAAGCCCGACAGATCTGCCGAGGTCACAGGCTTGTTGGTGTAAATGTGGTATTGCAAACCATCTGTCGTACGAGCCAGCCAGGTGATGTTGGCTTTCTCGCGGTGAATCTTGTCCATCAGCTCGTAGCCGCCGTTCTGACGCAGCTCGCTCATGGGTTTTTCCGTCAGCGTCAAAGCCAGTGCTTCAGGCACCAGATTGGCGTGGAATACGGCTGTGGTATTGGCGAAATCAATCACGCCGGAACGCAGCGCATTACCTACCTCGAAAGGAGGAATGGCCTCTGGACCACCAATCACGTTGATCTGCACCAAGCCTTTGCCTTCCGTGTTGACCTTGTCCACAAACTGTTTGAAGCGCTTGGTAAAGAAGGTGTCCATCGTAAAGACAGATACCGCTTTCAGCGTTACTTCCGCTGCCTGCGCGCCAGCCATTCCCAAAGCCAGCAAGGCCGCTGCCACCACCCGAGTTGTTTTATTCACCATGACGGAACTTCCGCAGAAATGTTTGTTATGAAATTTTAGTTTAGATATAAATATATCAATAATCAATTATTTATAAGTCGGGGTTTTCACTAAGCGCGCTACGGGCCCATAAGGTCTGGCGCCGATATTGCACCTGAATTCTGTATGCGGACGGCCTGCTGTATCATCACAGACTTCTAGTTTTGTTGGCTTAAAAGGTATTACCCATGACATTTTCCGCTGTGCTGTTTGATTGTGACGGTGTGCTGGTAGACAGCGAGCCAATCACGGTTCGTGTACTGCGGGATATGTTGCAAGAAGAAGGCTGGGTGATGACTTATGAGCAGTGCTATGACTGGTTCATTGGCAAGGCGCTACCCGACGAGCTGCCCACCGTGCGCAAGATGACAGGTAAAGATCTGGATATGGAATGGGTGATGGCCTTTCGCATGCGCCGCAACCACGCCCTGACAAATGAAGTCATGGCCATTCCCGGTATTCAGGACACGCTGGATGCGATCTTGCGCGACAAACCCGGCATGATTGCCTGCGCGTCCGGCGCAGACCGCGCCAAATTGGTGCTGCAATTAGGCCAGACCGGCCTGCTGGATTACTTCGGCACCCATATCTATAGCGGCGCTGAAACGCCACGCAACAAGCCTTACCCGGATGTCTATCTAGCCGCTGCTCAAGGGTTGGGCGTTGACCCGCAACAATGCCTGGTCGTGGAAGACAGCGTGACTGGCGCAAGTGCAGGCCTGGCCGCAGGCGCCACGGTGCTGGGCTACTGCCCGGTTCCTGATAAGGAGGAGGAATTGCGCCGCCTGGGTGTGCGTGACACCTTCCGCCGCATGGACGAGCTACCCGCTTTGATCGCCAAGTTGGAGCAGGAACGGGTACAAAGCTGATTCACAGCGAAACAATAGAAAAGGCACTGTGTTTTAGGCAGTTTCTTCAAAAGAGGGAGATCCCACCTTTTGGAACTGCTCAAAACACAGCGCCTTTTTTGCCGCCAGACCGTCTTAAGACTCGGTGCCGCCAATAAAAAGCCCCCTCGGGCGGCAGCAAACCGAAAAGCGTAGTGTGGGGCCTTTTTTCTGTTGCCTAGTCTTCCAGATGGAAGGTGTGCAAAATTCTATGCAGCACAGGGGCAATAATCAGACCGAAAGTCGCGGCCAGTACCAGACTGATATACGCGCCATAAATGGCAAAGAATACCTTGCCAGCCCATGTTTCAGGCAAGGCCATCGGCCCCAGTCCACCGACCATCATGGCAGCATTCAAGGCCGCATCGTGCCAGTGCACATTCTCTTCAAACCACATATGGCCCAATGCACCCAGCATCAGAGAAAAGGCCACGAAAACAATGCCGATAAGGACATGCGCCAACAGGCGCTTGGCAAATTGCCACCCCGTAATCAGGGGCTCATCACGTGACTCGTACATGTCATTAAAGAGTATTAGCCTGGACCGTTAAAGAAGCTAACCATTGGCTGACCTGCAAGGACAAGGCATCCGTGGCCTGCCCAAATGCTTCAACCACCTGTGGCACGGCCGTGCCGACAACATCCTGTTGAGCGACAAAGCGACGGGTCTGAATCAACTGACCCGAGCGCTGATCGCGTACTAGCGCATCAAACTGAATCCGCACCCGTGGGGCGCCCTGAATATATTCGACCTGGAAGGCTCCCAGCGTCCCGCCCACTTCCACATCAGCAATGACAGATTCGGTATCCAGCACCACCGCCCGGAACTGAGCCGAGTCACGCAAAGCATCGGCCAGTCGATTACGCAACAAGGCGGGCACATCGTCACCCCAGCGTACGCCTTTGTAGGCACTTAGCTCGTTACCTTGAGGCAGAACCGTAATGCGCGAGCTGGCCAGCAGGCGCTCGGCGTGGGGCCGGTTCACCTGAATAATCAGGCTCTTATGCGAAGCGGGCGCTTGCTGGGCCTTCAAACTGGTAGCGGGAAGCTGATAATACGTCAGGGATTCGGCCTGAGGCAGGACCGAGCAGGCGGTGGACAAGACGGCCAGACCGACTAGCGATACCTGCAAGAAACGACGCACAACAGTGGGCATCATGGTGTGAACTCCTGTAATTTGTCGCGACCCAAAAGGTAGCCGGCTGGATTATCTTCCAGACGGGAGGTGACGGCACGGAAACCGGCCAGCACCTGACGCAATTCACGCAAGGCGGGTTCGATCTCGGTCAGACCCTGAGCACCCCGGCCAATAGCGGCCGAATTCTGCTCCAACAGCTTGTTCAAGCTTTGTGTGGCACGGCTGAAATCCTCCATGGATTTCTGGATGGCATTCATGGCTTGCGTACCCTGACGGTCTACCAGACCTTGTGTAGACGACAGCAGGGTGGTGGCTTGCTGGCTGGCCTGGGACAACTCCTTGACCAAGGATGGCACGCCTTCGCTAGCGGTCGAGAGCTGGCCCATCAAGGCTTCCAGCTTTTGCAAACTGGCGGACAGGGACTTGGAGTTCTCGGACGACAAGAAGGTATTGGCGTTCTCCAGCAGCTTGGAAATTTGCGTCATCAACTCTTCACCACCGGCCATCAACTGGGCCAGAGGGGAAGGCGAAGCCACAATCATGGGCAGGCTATCGCCGGTGGCTTCCAGCAAGGGGCTGTTCGGTGTCCCCCCGCTAAGTTCGATCACGGATTGGCCGGTAATGCCAGCCAGTGCCAGGCGAGCCTGGGTATCTTCGTGAATAGGGATGGCGGCCTGAATTGACACTTGCGCACGCACACGCTGCAAGTCGTTCGGGTCCAGGCGCAGCGAGCGCACCTCACCAACCCGCAGGCCGTTGTACTGCACGGCGCTGCCACGAGACAGACCACGCACACCTTCCAGAAAGACAATATCGTAATCGCGGGTCTCGGCATCTTGCCCCGCCTTGGCCAGCCAAAGCGAGAACAGGACAGCAGCCACAGCCACTACCAAGGTAAAGACCCCGATCAATACATGATGGGCACGCGGTTCCATTAACTATGCTCCTGACGACGGTTTTGGGCCTGTTCGGCGGCCCGTCCCCGTGGACCGTGGAAATACTCCCGGATCCAGTCGTTATCAACTTGCTCTACACGCGCCAATGTGTCGTTAACCAGCACACGCTTTTGCGCCAGCACGGCCACCCGGTCACAGATGGTGTAGAGCGTATCCAGATCGTGTGTAACCAGAAACACGGTCAATCCCAGCGCATCGCGCAAGGTCAAAATAAGCTGGTCAAAATCCCCCGCACCGACCGGGTCCAGCCCGGCAGTGGGTTCGTCCAGAAACAGAATTTCCGGGTCCAGTGCCAGAGCACGTGCCAGAGCGGCACGCTTGATCATGCCACCGGACAGCTCTGCCGGATATTTGGTGGCCGCGTTGGCCGGCAAACCCGCCAGAGACATTTTCATGGCGGCGATATGTTCTGCAGAAGACCGGGACAATCCAATATGCTCGATCAGGGGCATGGCAATGTTTTCCACCACCGTCAGCGAGGAGAATAAAGCCCCTTGCTGGAACAGCACGCCTAAACGACGCTCCAGCCGCGAACGGGCTTCGGGCGACAACGTGCCTATTTCCTGATCAAAAATGCGTACTGTGCCGCCAGTAGGTGGGCGCAATCCCAGAATGGAGCGCAGCAGCACGGACTTGCCCGTGCCGGAGCCGCCCACCACGCCCACGATTTCACCGGGATACACATCCATATCCAGATGCTCGTGCACGACGTGATCGCCAAAGCGATTGTCCAGGTCACGTACTTGAATAATGGGACGAGCGGCGGTGTCTACCATCCCATCTCCATGAAGAACAGCGCGGCCAGCGCATCAATCAGGATCACGATAAAGATGGACTGCACCACCGCCGAGGTCGTGTGTTCACCCACGGACTGTGCGCTACCGGTCACCTTGAAGCCTTCCTGACAACCGATGACGGCAATCAAAAAGGCAAAGATCGGGGCCTTGGCCATACCCAGCACAAAGTGCCGCAAATCAATATCCTGATTGAAGATATTGATGAACATGGTGGGTGAAATATCCAGAATCAGGGCGCAGACCAGCCCACCGCCAAAGATCCCGGCCACCATACCCACAAAGGTCAAAATAGGCATGGCCAGCAACATGGCCAGTACACGCGGAATGACCAGAATCAGCATGGGATTCAAGCCCTGGGCGCGTAAAGCGTCGATTTCCTCGTTCGCTTTCATGGAGCCGATCTGCGCGGTAAAGGCACTGGCGGTGCGGCCTGCCATCAGGATGGCGGTCAAGAGCACTGCAAATTCACGCAAAAAGGAAAAGCCGACCAGGTTTACGGTGTAAATGGTGGCACCAAAGTCCGCCAACACCGTCGCCCCCAGAAACGCAATCACCGCGCCCACCAGAAAAGTCAGCAAGGCCACAATAGGGACGGCGTTAAAGGCCGTCTCTTCCAGCTGCGCCACAATCGACGTAACGCGCCACTGGCTGGGCCGCAACATGTTCAGAATCAGGGTTTCCAGCGTCAGGCCGATAAAACCCAACAGCTCACGCACATTGCGCGAAATGTGGACCATGGACAGGCCCACGCGTTCGAACAAATCTGTAATGCCCCAACGCGCCGGAACCAACTGCTCATGGTCCATGCGGCTCATCGCCTTGGCAACGGTTTGCAATAATTGATGGCGCTCTTTGGACAAGCCTTGCGCACTGTCCAGCGCCGCCTGCACACGCTCGGCACCCAGCCATTCGCACAGAACTTGAGCTCCCGTGGTGTCCAGGGACTTCAGTTCGCTGAAATCCAAAGACCAACGGCCCTGCTTGTCACTGAGCGAGCGCAAACTGCTTTGTAGCGCTTCGTAGTGACGCAAGGACCAATCGCCTAGCAATTGCAGCTGGCCGGAGGAATCTGTACGAACATACAGAGGCACGGACGTATTCATGCGCATAGTCTAATGGATTTGCTCTGAGAGCTTCCATAGCGCCGGCTACTTTTTCATGCTTTGCATGAAAGCTTTCCAATATCGATACCATGCACGGAGCTGCTCAGTTCCACGGTCCAGCCAGAATTTCGGCAATAATCCACTCTAGATCCTGATCCGGGACTTTGTTTCGCACCGCGCATTCCCAAACTACAATCGGGCGCCAGCCCGCCGCGATCAGGTCATCCATATTTCTCTGGTCACGCACAGCATTGTCCGCAAATTTTTTTTGCCACTTTTCCTTATTAGTGTGTGGCATTGTTGCGTACTTGCACCCTGAATGCTGGTGCCAAAAACATCCATGTACAAAAATCACAACCCGGTATTTGGAGAGCACAATATCAGGACTTCCAGGCAGATTCCTGGCATGTAAACGGTATCGAAAACCTCTTCCGTGCAGAAATCGCCGCAGGCGAACTTCCGGCCGTGTGTTTTTTGAGCGTATCCCCGCCATCATTCTTGAACGGGTAGCAACATCGACTACATCCATGGTTCCTGGTATCCTGGATAAATTCTTGTGGTATCCATTTAGCAAAGCAGACTGTAGTGAACTTCGAAAAACTTACAAAACCAATTCCAATCGTTGACCTTTTTGCTGGCCCGGGCGGCTTGGGCGAAGGCTTTTCATCGCTGCCCGACGAGCCATTCCGAATTGCGGTGTCCGCTGAAATGGATGAAGCAGCACACTCGACACTAAGACTGAGGGCATTCTTCCGTCTATTAAAGCGACGGCAATCTGACCAGTTTCTGCAGTCATACTATCAATATTGTCATGGGCTGACGCCACTTCCCTATGATGCTAGCAATCGGGACATATGGGATGAAGCGGGAACAGAAGCACAGCGGCTGACGCTTGGCAATCCTGCCGATAATCAAAAGCTAGATGAGCAAATCAGCAAGGCGGGCATTGATTCGCGCACACCATGGGTCCTGATAGGAGGCCCTCCCTGTCAAGCATACTCGCTTGTCGGAAGAGCTCGAAATCGGGGAGAGGTAGACTACATACCAGAGGAGGACCATCGTCATTTTCTCTATAAGGAATACCTGCGGATCCTGCAAAAACATCGCCCTGCCGTCTTCATCATGGAAAATGTCAAGGGCATACTTTCTTCCTCTGTTGGTGGGCAGCGGATCTTTCACTCCATCCTGCAAGACTTGACGGATCCGGACTCGGCATTGAAATCCCCATGCTCCGGCCAAGGCTATCGAATTTACTCCCTGTCCTGTCAGACAACCTTCGGTCGAGGTGACGACCCTGCATCCATCAACGCTCATGACTTTGTGGTCAAGGCAGAAGAGCATGGAATTCCACAGGCTCGACATCGCGTCATTCTCATGGGGATTCGTGAAGATATTCTGAAACTCGGTATACAGCCGGACTGCTTGGTAGTCGAACCTCCCGTTTCGGTTTCGGATGCGATTGGCAACTTGCCGCCCTTGCGTAGCGCTTTAAGCAGGCAAACAGATAATGCGGAACAATGGAAAAAAACTGTCGTCCAACACCTCGTCGAGCTGGAACATGCAGCGTCCTTGATTGAAGGACCAAAAATGACCCGGATCAGGGAAGCACTCAAACGCACATCCCAGACCCTCAAGGTCCTTCCCCGAGGAGGTCTGAGAGTGCCCAAACGTTCATCAGCATGTACCGATCGATCAGAACTCGATCGCTGGTATGAGGACGAGCATCTCACTGTATGGCTCAATCACGAGGCGCGTAGCCATATGACGAGTGATCTGCGCAGATACGTATACGCTGCTGCTTTTGCTGAGGGAGTCGGGCGGTCGCCAAAAGGACATCAGGACTTCACACTCGACGGTTTACGTCCTAATCATGACAACTGGGAAAGCGGAAAATTCGCTGATCGCTTCCGTGTGCAACTTGGAAACTTGCCTGCTACCACCGTAACCAGCCATATATCTAAAGACGGGCATTACTTTATTCATTTCGATCCCAGCCAATGCCGCAGCCTAACAGTCAGGGAAGCAGCCCGTCTGCAAACATTCCCGGATAACTACTTCTTCCAAGGCAACAGGACTCAGCAATATCATCAGGTAGGCAATGCAGTCCCACCTCTCCTGGCCAACAAGATCGCGAAAATAGTGCAATCCTTCTTTCAACAGATCGGACAAGCAGAGCCGCGTTCTACACTACGTCCTTACGAACAAGGGAAATTACCCTGAGAGCCTCCATAGCGCCGACTACTGCTTCTGCTTTGTGGACAATTAAGCAGGCTGTAAGCAGGTCAAACAATCCGGCAACATTTCCGCTATATAAATACGCCCATCCAAACCGGCGGACAGGCCGTGCCCGTACACGCCTTGTACCCGGCAACGTCCCACCAAGGTGCCCGAATCCGGGTCGAACAAGGACAGACTGGCCGTTTGGTCACTAACTAGCACCGCACCGTCTGTTTGCACAGCTACCGCCATGGGCTTGTGCATGGGGCGCAGCTCACCCAGATAACGGCCTTGCCCATCCAGATGCTGGACACGGTTGTTCTCCCGGTCAGCCACCCAGACCGAGCCGTCGGCGGCACAGGCCAGCATATGGGGGGTGCTGAACTGCAAGGGACCAGAGCCCGGCGCGCCTAATGCCGCCAGCCATTGGCGTTGCGGGTCAAAGCGATGGACCACCGTATTGCCGTAGCCATCAGTGACCCATAAGCCCCCGTCGGCGCACTCGACCGCATGCGTGGGATGGTTGAAAGGCTCTTGCCAGCGAGGCTGCTCGGGTTTGCCCAAACGCCATTGCTCATTGCCTTGGGCGTCCAGCGCCAGAACCTGATGCCCGTCCAGATCCGTGACCAGCACCCCACCTTGCGGCCGGGCGCTGATATGGTGCGGACACAGAATTTCCTCCAGGGACCAGCGCGCCGACACCTGCCCATCCGGACCAAGCACCAGCACGCAGGCCGGGCGACGCAGCAAGGCCGCGATGCGCCCATCAACCAGCACCGCCACACTGGTGATGCTGCTGATGTCCGCCTGAGTCCAGGCGCGCTCTACCTTGTAGCGCTGAGAACCCAGAGTTACGTAAGCCATTGCCATCTCCCATCCCCCTTACATGGCGTTGGGCAAGACCATGACGATTTGCGGGAATATCGTCACAATCACCGTGGCCAGAACCAGCACCAGGAAGAAGGGGAAGGCCATGCGCACCAGCTCGAACAAGTTGCGCCCGGTAATGCCCTGAATCACGAACAAGTTAAAGCCGATAGGCGGGGTGATCTGCGCCATCTCCACTGTCAAGATCAGGTAAATACCAAACCAGATTGGATCAATACCCGCAGCGATCACGGCAGGCAGCAAGACCGATGTGGTCAAGACCACAATCGAGATGCCATCCAGGAATGCCCCCAGAATGATGAAGAACACCGTCAGCACTGCAATCAGCGCGTACTGGCTCAGACCCAGGGAGCCGATCCAGGCGGCCAGATTCGCAGGCAGTCCGGTAAAGCTCATGGCACTGGTCAGGTAAGCGGCGCCGATCAGGATGAAAGAAATCATGCAGGAGGTCCGTGCCGCCCCCAGCAAACTCTCCACAAAATTCTTCCAGTTAAGCGATCGTCCAAACGCAGCGATGACCAAAGAGCCGATCACACCCAGCACCGCGGCTTCGGTGGCGGTGGCGATACCGCCGTAGATAGAGCCGATCACCGCCATAATCAGCAGCACCACGGGCAAGAGCAAGCGCAGACGGCGAATTTTCTCGCCCCAGGTCAAGGTTTCGACATCAGCAGGCACACGGTCCGGGTGACGCAAGGACCAGATCGCGATGTACAGCGAGAACAGGCACATCAGCATGATGCCGGGCAGCACCCCCGCCACAAACAGGCGAATGATGGAAACCTGAGCAGCAACGGCATACACAATCATCACAATGGACGGTGGAATCAGCAGGCCCAAGGTCCCTGCTCCGGCCAGGGAGCCAATGCTGATGCTGTCGTCATAGCCACGCGCTTTCAGCTCGGGCAAGGAGATGCGCCCGATGGTCGCCGCCGTTGCCGCCGAGGAACCACTGACCGCGGCAAAGATACCGCAACCAAACGTGTTCACGTGCACCAGTCGCCCAGGCAAACGCTGTACCCACGGCCCCAGGCCGCTGAACATGTCTTCAGCCAACCGCGTTCGATACAGAATTTCCCCCATCCAGATAAACAGGGGCAAGGCCGTCAAGGCCCAACTGGCCGAAGAGTCCCAGGCCTTGGTGGCAAAGATAATGCCCGCCGGTGCATCGGCATACAAAATGATGGACAAGATACCGCAAGCGATCAGAACCAGCGCCACCCACACGCCACTGGCCAGCAAGGCAAGCAGAACCACAAACAGCACTATTGCCTGAGATAAATCAGCCATGTTCAGTTGCCTCCAGTGTTTGACCTTGCGCCGCGTGCAGCAAGCGCCGCAACAGCATCAAGGTCAACAATCCCAGACCAATCGGCATACCCAGTTGCGGAATCCACAGCGGTACCGCCACCATGCCCTGGGCCACTTCCTTGTAGATAAAGGACTCATAAACAAAATGAGCCGTCTCCCAAGTGCACCAGGCGGCCAGCACCAGACCAATCGTGGTGGCCAGCAGCTCGTACGGGCGATGCAAACGCTCGGGAATCACCTGCAGCAAAAGCGTGACGCGGATATGATCCCCGCGCAACATGGCATAAGGCAGTGCCAAGAAAATAGACGCCGCCATAAACCAACCCGCAAAGTCATCCGAGGCGGGTATTTGCATGGAAAACAGGCGCGCCACAATCTGCGCAGTCACCACAACCCCGATCAAACACAGGAAGAATGCGGCCAGTGCGCCGCAGACTCTGGCCATACGCTCCAGAACGATCATGGACGCACCCCTTGCTTATGGTTGACGGTAAGCGTCAAGCAACTTCTGACCATCGGCACCGGCTTTCTTCAGCCACTCTTCGGTCATGGTTTGGCCAATCGCGTGCATTTCGCTGGACAGTTTTTCGCTGAGATTACCCACTACCATGCCTTTATCCGCCATGGTTTGCGTCAACTTGGACGTTTGCTCGCGCGACATGGCCCAACCCCGTTCCTCGGCACGTGCACCCGCATCCAGCACGGCTTTTTGCACAGTTTCAGGCAGGCGCTGGAAGGCGCGCTTATTGATGATCACAAAGCTTTGTGGAATGAAGACCTGGGCGTCGTAGTAATACTTCACGTAGTCCCAAGCCTGCGAATCCACCCCGGTTGCGGGCGAAGTCAGCATGGCATCAATAATGCCGGTAGAAAACGCCTGAGGCACTTCGGGTGTTTGCACCGTGGTGGGCACTGCTCCCATCAAGGAAACCAGGCGGCTGGTAGCGGGGCTGTAGGCACGGAAACGGACACCGGCCAGATCAGACAGCTGTTCCACCGGCTTTTTGGTGTAAATGCCCTGCGGTGGCCAGGGCGAACCATAGACCAGGACGATGCCCTGCTTGTCCAGACGCTCGGCCAGGAAGGGGCGAGTGGCTTTCCACAGTTTTTCCGACTGATCAAAGGACGAGGCCAGGAACGGCACACTATCGACCTCGAACAAAGGATCTTCGTTGCCAATGGCCGCCACCAGCATTTCACCCGCCTGGACCACACCTTGCTGTACACCGCGCTTGACCTCGGGGCGCTTGAGCAGCACCGAGTTCGATTGCACGTTGATATTCAGTTCCCCGTTGGTGGCCGCCTTGATGTCTGCCGCAAACTCACGCGCGTTTTGCGTCAGGAAGTTGTTATCAGGCTGCTCGGTACTCATGTTCCAGTTGGTCGCCGCCTGCGCGGTGCCAGCCAGCGCCAGAACGCAAGCCATGGAAAGTAGTTTTTTGATCATGATGTCGCTTCTCCCAAGAATTGAGGTGATGGCCGCCTTATGAGCGGCTTGCATTCAGATCCCGTAACTGCAGATCCCACAACAAAGAAAACTCGGATACATCGTTGGTCGCCACCCCCAGATCCTGCTGCAAACGAGCAGCCAGGGTACGAGCAGCATTCAAGGTGGTCAGATCCGCCACCAGGTAGGGGTCCAGGCTGCGCTGCTGCGTATCCTCGGACGGCAAAGGGGTCGAAAGCTCTGGGTCTGGCGTCAGCACACGCAAGGCCAGCAGGCCATCGGTTTGCTCCAGATAGGCTGAACTCTGAGCTGCCAGCACATCCAGTTGTGCTGCCTCCGGCAAACGCACCAGCAAGACCACAGCCCCGGTACCAACCCCTCCCAGCAAGGACACCGCCATCACGCGCCGCTGGGTATTGCTCATGCGGGCAAAGTTGGTATTGGACCAATCCGTTTGCTGCTCAAAGGCCTTCTTGTATTCTGCCGTCCCAAAAACCCGCAGGGACTCGGTGCGATACAAGGCCAGATACTTGCGCCCGGCGCCTTGGCGCACATAACGGCGCGACCATTGAAAACCCGGTATGGCAGCGCGTTCAGCCATGTGCTCGCGCTCATACCATTGATTGAAATCCTGCTCATGCTCTGGGGCGATGTCTGTCCAGATGAACAGTTCCCCCGGCGCATCACGATCAGTGCGAAAAGTAGCAGACACGACAGCCCTCCCGAATCAAGGTCATTGCACACTCTTTGTGGGAGTGTCCAACGGCTGCCAAGCAGATTCCAAACGGTTTATTTCAGCCTGGGGCAATAAGAAAAAGCGATCAGATCAAGCGAATGGCGCGGTATATAGATTATCAAGCAAGCCCACGCTCAGTACACATGCGCAGGCAAGGGGAAAACCCTCAAAGGCTAAATCGCGAAGACACGCGTGTCTGGCGGGGGTAAAGCCAGGCCAGGATGCTGGGCAGCAAAATGGTGCATGCGCTCCAGCGCCACGCCAATCACCGCTTGAGCGGTCTGCGTTAAAGGGTCGGGCCGCCAACTGGCGACCAGGCGCAAATCAGGCAAGGCATGTTCGCAAACAATTTCCTGGTACAGACCGCTGTCCAGCTGACGGCTGACTGCCGCCAGGGGCAAGGTGGCAATGCAAGGCTGGGCTTCGATCAATTGCGTGCTGGCGGCAATTGAAGAAACGTAGTGAATCCGGGCCTGATCCACAGGCAAGGGCTCAAGCAGCTGCACCAAGGCCAGATGCGGCTGGGAACCACGAGGGAAGGTCACCAAAGGCCAGCGTTGCACCAGCTCCTGCAAACCGCTGCGTACCGGCATGGACTCATCGGCCATGCATACCCAGCCCATGCGCATGGAGCCCATGGGCAAGTTGCGTATGCCGTCCCCCATGATGGGGTCGGTCTGCAAGGCCACATCAATGGTGCCGCGCTTGAGCAAGTCGTGAAGGCGCAAGGTGGACTCGGCGGTCAGCTCAATTTCCAGCTCGGGATAGAGCGCATGCAACTGACGAATCAAATCCTTGAACCAGGTATGCACAATGGACTCGACCACGCCCAGGCGCACTCGACCACTCAAGCGGCTGGAACCTGCCAGAGCTTCACGTAAATCGTGCTCCATGCCCAGCATCTGCTCGGCGTACTGCATCAATTTTCGACCTGCCGGAGTCAGGCGTAGATCGCGGTGGCCCCGCTCGAACAGGGTTTTCTGGAACTCGGCTTCCAGGGCTGCAATCCGCCCCGACACGGCGGCTTGTGTCAGATGCTGCTTGTTCGCTGCCGCACGGAAACTGCCCAAACGGGCAATCCAGATAAAGGTTTCTAAAAAGCGGATATTCATGCACCTGTCCTTTCAGGCTTCATCAGGGCGGCCAGATGATATTGGCTACGCAGCTCTGCGGGAACGGACACGATCAGACCGGCACCATCACCCACAAAGGCCTGCGTGGGCAAAGCATGGCAATGGGACTGATCGGCGGCAATCCGCGCATGGCGCAACAAGGACACATGCGGGCGAAAACGACGCGGCGGCTGCGTCCAGCCCAAAGCAGTCAGCTTGGCCCAGATCTCATCATGCCACTGCTGCAAAGCGGCCATTGCCTGAGTTTGCGACTCGTCCGGCCCGGCCCACACTACCCTTGGCTTCTCGAATACATCCCGTATGGTCAGATCCAACTTGATCTGCGGCACCGTCCATTGCGCCATCTGTGTCGCCAAAGTCTGCAGATCCGACACACGGCTGCCGTCCAGAAACGCCAGGATCAAATGAAAGTGATCAGGCAGCATCATCCGCCCGCCATAAATCGCATGTGCGTGCAGCGCCTGCTCCGCCAGCCAGGCGCGGGTTTGCGCGTCTGGCCACCAGCCAATGAAAGCGCGAAAAACGTGTTCGGCACCTGACTGCTTCAGGTCCAGAATGGGCAAGGGAATCGTCATCAGCAAACCCTCAAACAAGGCAGATCAGAAAGCGGGGCGTCTAGCCTAGGCCCTGCACAGGCGACGCGCCAGATCGTACACAATATCCAGAGCCGGCAATTGCGTACGGCCCGACAGGCGCACCAAGGCATAGTGACCGGACAAGGATGAAGAAAACAGGCCCAGCGGCACCAGATCACCAGCATCAATATCGCGCCGTACCGCCGCCAGCACACTCATCAAGACCATATCGCTATCCAGCACCACATCGCGCTGAATGCTGAAGCTATCACAACAAAAGCGTACAAAGCTGTCGGGATGGCCTTGGGCGCCAAACTCGGCAATCAGACGGTCGGTCAAATCATCACTGATCACGGAGCAGGCCACGGGATACTGGCTGATCGCAGCAAAGTCCAGCGACTCCAGCTGCAACAGCGGGTGGCCTTTGCGTACCAGCATATCGCCTTGCATGGCGGGCAAATACTCAATATCCAGGCCACGCACATCAGTCACCGCGCTGACGTCCAGCACCACCATATCGTAGCGTTCCCGGCGCAAACCTTCGATCAGTTCCAGCGTGCGGCCAATCACCGCGTCCACACGCAAACGCGGGTACTCGTCGAGCAGCGCCACCATGCACGGATGCAGCAAGACCGCAGCGGGGGTCGAACTTAAGCCTAAACGCAGGCTGCCTGCGTCTTCGCCCTGAAGCAGGGCCAGCTCGCGCTGCAAGGCACGGCCTTCCTGCAAAACCCGGGGGGCTCGCTCCAGCAGTACCCGACCATAAGGCGTCAAGAAAATGCGCTGACTGCTGCGATCAAACAGCGGCACACCCAGCTCCTGCTCCAGAGCCTGAATGCTACGGCTCAAGGCAGACTGGCTTAAGTGGACAGCTTGCGCGGCCCGGTGAAACGTACCGTGTTCGCAAACGGCCACAAAGTGCCGTAGCTTGCGAAAGTCCATGCTTGTCCCCTTGCTGACGCTTGAACCGGCTTATGCACAGACCGCATCAACTTGATGATTTTTTGGCGTTTGAGCCGCGCATTGTACCTGCATAGAATGGCTTGGCCACTTGGATGGCCCTACAAAAATACCGGAGACAAACATGACTGATTCCCCAACGCCGCTGGGTACACGCCGCCGCTTTTTGAAAACCACCGGACTGCTGTCGCTGGCGGGTATGGCCCCTTCCCTGGGACGTCAGGCCTTCGCAAAAACCGCTCCCGGTCCGGGCACGGCTCAAGATATCATCATGGCCGACGCGTTGACTCTGTCGGGCTGGATCGCACAACGCCAAGTCTCTTGCCGCGAAGTGATGGTGGCCTATCTGGACCACATCGACCGTGTGAACCCCAAGGTCAACGCCATTGTGTCCCTGCAAGAGCGCAGCGGCCTGCTGGCCCAGGCCGACAAGCGCGATCAGCAACTGAAAGCAGGTCAGTACATGGGCTGGATGCACGGCATGCCCCAGGCACCCAAAGATCTGGCGGCCACGGTCGATATTGTCACCACCAGCGGTTCACCGATTTTCAAGGACTATCTGCCCAAACAAGATGCCATTGTCGTGGAGCGCGTGCGGCAATCCGGTGCCATTCTGATCGGTAAAACCAATACCCCGGAATTTGGCCTGGGGTCGCATACCTACAACTCCGTGTTCGGTACCACCGGCAATGCCTACCAGCCCGATCTGTGTGCTGGCGGCAGCAGTGGCGGGGCCGCCGTGGCCCTGGCCACCCGCATGTTGCCCGTCGCTGATGGCAGCGACATGATGGGCTCCCTGCGCAACCCCGGTGCTTTCAACAACGTCTACGGCTTTCGCCCCTCCCAAGGCCGCGTGCCCTATGGCCCGTCCTCCGAAGTGTTCTTCCAGCAAATGGGCTACGAAGGCCCCATGGGCCGTACCGTGTCCGACCTGGCCATGCTGCTGTCCACCCAGGCCGGTTTCGATGCTCGCGCCCCGCTTAGCATCGGTCAAGACCCACAACAATTCGCCGGGAAACTGCAACGCGACTTCAAAGGCACTCGCATTGGCTGGCTGGGCGACTACAACGGTTATCTGCCTATGGAAGCCGGCATTATGGACCTGTGCCAAAGCGCATTGAAGAGCTTTGAAGCCATAGGCTGCACCGTTGAAGCGGCCCAGCCCGACTACTCCATGGAGCAGCTATGGCAAACCTGGCTGACGCTGCGCCACTTCACCGTAGCCGGAAGCGCACAGAGCCTGTACGCCAAACCGGAACTGCGCGCCCAAATGAAGCCTGAGGCGATCTGGGAAGTAGCGGGGGGCCTGAACCTGAGCGGGGCGCAGGTCTATCAAGCCTCCATCAACCGCAGCAAATGGTACGAAAGCCTGCGCAAGCTGTTCCAGACCTACGACTATCTGGTGCTGCCTACCGCCCAGGTCTTCCCCTTTGCTGGCACCACCCACTGGCCTGGCGAAATCGCCGGGCGCAGAATGGACACCTACCACCGCTGGATGGAAATCGTGATCGGCGGCTCTCTGGCAGGGCTGCCCGTCATGAACGTGCCTGCGGGCTTTAACGAAGCCGGATTGCCCATGGGCTTGCAGATCATGGGCCCTGCCCAGGCCGATATGGCGGTGCTGCAGTTGTCCTACGCCTATGAGCAGGCCACACAGTGGGTGCAAAAGCGTAAACCTGCCTTGCTGACTTAAGCAAAGCTGATTACACACCATCCATTTACAAAACCTGACGTTTTTAACTGTTTCAAAAACGCAAAACGATAGACGCCTAAAAACTCCATACCTAAGATAAGCAGAGCGGTCCGAATCCCAGACCGGCAAACACAGAACAGGAGTAGCACGATGGGTATTATCTCCATGATTATTGTGGGCTTTATCGTAGGCTTGCTGGCACGAGCCATCATGCCTGGCGATCAAAAAATGGGATGGATAATGACCACCATCCTGGGTATTGTCGGCTCCTTTGTCGCAGGCTACCTGGGACAAACCATGGGCTGGTACGTGCCTGGTGAAGGCGCAGGCTGGATCGGTTCCATTGTGGGTGCCATCATCGTCCTGTTTGTCTACGGACTGGTCAGCAAGAAAGCGTAAAACGCCGTATAAATACAAAACAGCAGCCTTGCAGCTTATGTGATTGGCGATCCGAAACCTCACCACACACGGCTGCAAGGCTGCTACACAACAATTTGCTAGTCTGCATGAGGCTCGATTCGCCGATACCTGTCGATACGCGACTCTGACCCACAGAAAAAATAGGCAATAAGTCATTGACCGCCAGCGCGTGAACACAAAAAGCCTGACGCTCCCGGAGCCAGTCATGCCCTACACCATCACCTTGAGTCGCATTTACGACGCCGTCCATGAGCCTGCCGGCAAAGCGGCCCGTGTACTCACAGACCGCCTCTGGCCACGCGGCCTGAGCAAAGACGAATTGGGCGACATCCAGTGGCTGCACGAGGCCAGCCCCACAAGTGAATTACGCAAAAGCTTTCATAAGGGCGATATTTCGCCCGAGCAATTCCAGCGTCGCTATCAGGAACAGCTCAAGCACGACCCTGATTCCTTGCTCTCCTTGATGAAGCTGGCTCGCAAAGGCGAACTGCAATTGCTAACCGCCACCCACGACCCGCAAACCTCGTACCTGACGGTGCTCAAACAGGCTGTGATTCAGGCTTTGCTTGAAGAAGATCGCATACACGACGGCAATGAACCCAGCTCGCCGGTTTGCTATGCGCACTTAATGAAAGATGAAAAGAAATAATCCGGGGTTTGTTATTCCTGCGCCTGCCCGACAGCGTTAGCATTCGGCCCATTACGCGCCCCCAGCAAACGCTGCACCAAGCTCTGCACACAGGTCTCCCGCCGCGAATCCGGCGCATAGTCTGAGCGCAAGGTAGACCAGGTCGGATGTATCCGTGCCTGCGCCAGTTCCTCCGGCAGGCCTTGCGCCCGCCAGACATTCAATTCCCGCTGCAAGGCCTGATCGAAATTCTCGGCATCAATCTCGCCCAGGCGAATCGGCGTCTGTGCGGCATGACCGCGCCGCTCCAAAGCCGCAATCAAGCTTAGCTGCCGCACAGCCAGCAAACGCAGCACGGCATCATCCACGCTAAGTTCCGTCTCGCCCCGCAACTTGCCCATCAAACGCTGGCCCCACTTATCCGCGCCTTGCCACAAACCACCGGCCAAGGCGCCCAGCACCGTCCCGGTTCCCAGGCTCAGGCCACCTGTCATCAC
Organism: Alcaligenes sp. Me129; assembly: GCF_050487245.1. Lineage (NCBI taxonomy): Bacteria > Pseudomonadati > Pseudomonadota > Betaproteobacteria > Burkholderiales > Alcaligenaceae > Alcaligenes > Alcaligenes sp. Me129. Next base: position 19,855 of record NZ_JBKQGX010000016.1, on the reverse strand, counting down.
ATCCAGCGTGGCGCCTGCCATGGCACCTGCGGCCACACCCTTGCCCAACTGCACGCCAAATTCCTTCAAAGCCTGGGGATCAAACAAGTCCATGCCCCAACGGCCGCCCTCGAAATGCAGCAAATCCGCCACTACATCCTGACGGCCAAAGCTGTAGCGCTTGAGCAAAGCCTGCACACTCTTGGCCTCGCGGGCCAACACCGGCTCCCTTAGCTGCTGTGCCGCCAGCTCCATGGACTCCTTGTCCGAGGGTGTACTGACACGCCAGGCCGCCACATCAATCAACAGCTCTGCCAGCAAGCGCAAGGCATCCCGACGCCGCAATACTGCCTGCTGCGCCAAATCCACCTTCAACTGCTGCAACACCCCAGCATGCGTCTCCAGCAGCACCGCCAGCTTGTCGTACAGCAAGGCCTCGCCATCCAAAGCCGGTGCCACCGTATCGAATTCCGCCAAGGCATGAAGGCCCAAGCGTGCCAAGGCACTGCGCCATTCCTGCACCCGCGCCTGCGGACTACGAACGAAATTGAGTACAGGCAGCAAAGGCCGCCCGCTATAGGCCAGCAAGGTCAGCTCGTCCTTATGCTTGCTCAAGACCGGATCGCGCGCATCCACCACATACAAGCCTGCATCGCAGGATTGCAGCTTGCGCAACACGCGCGCTTCTTGCTCGAAACGGCCCTGTGCCGCTGGGGATTCCAGAAAACGACGTACCCGCTCTGGCCCATCAATACGTTCACCGGCTTGGCTGAGCTGATCCATGAAGTCCAGCAAGGCCATGCTGTCTTCCAGACCAGGGGTGTCGAACAACTCCACCAAAGCCTCGCCGTCCACCGTCAGCCTGGCGCCTTCCACATGCCGTGTGGTGCCAGGGCTATTGCTGACCTGGCCGAACTCCGTATCTCGCGTGAGAGTACGCAGCAAAGAGGTCTTGCCCGTATTGGTGTGACCCACCACCGCCAGCGTCAAAGCCGCAGCACTCATGATGGCTCCTTCAAAGACAAGTCAGGCCATTGATCGTGAATCTGCCCAGGCGCAAAGCCTGCCGCCACTAAACGTTCATGCCAGCTACGACGACGCGTTTGATCCGGATCGGCCATGGCTTCATCCAGCAACACCACATCGGACTGCTGGGCCAATTGTGCCCATTCAACCAGCGTTGCCACCACCCCGCGATCCGGCGTCTGAGCGGCATCACAGACCATCAACAAATGACGAGGGCTGGCAGACTGCAAGCGGCCCAGAATATCCAGACGCTCGGCCCGCGAGTCCACCCGCCCCAGATCCTGCATCTGCGCCTGCATGAAAGCAGGGGGCCAGCTATGTTCTGGTGGCAGCTCCAACCCCACCACACACAGTGCATTGGCCGCCAAAGGCGTGCTTGGCTGGTTTTGCATGCGCGCCACTCTGTCGGGCGACGCCAATTCATCCACACCCGTCGGCTCGCTAACGGGCATCAAACGAGGACGCAGCTCTGCCAAACCCGGCAAGCTGTCGTCCAGACTCAGACGAGCCGTGTGCTTACGCCATTGCCACAGGCTCCAGCCCAAAGCCAGCACACGAGGCAGCAAACCGTAAGTCACCACGGCACCCAATAGCCAGCTGGACCACAGGGCCTGAGCCTGGGCATCGAGCATTTGCAGGCCATCGCTGCTACGTATGGTGAGGGTATCGGGCAGGGCAAAGCCCAACAAGGATGGCAGGGCGCCCAGGCCTTCAACCAGCCAGACAAAGGTATCCGGCGTCAAAAGCGTGGTTTCCCAATTGAAGTGATAGCGGCGTGAGGCCAGCAGTAGCAGCAGGGTACTCAGGGCCGACAAAAAGGCCAACACCCACAAGCTGTGGCTGATCAGACCGGCCAACCAGGATTGGCTGCCCCGGCGCGCCAGCACGGCGGCAAAAGCCTGGGGAACCAGACTGGCGTCGCCTTTGACGAAGCGGCGACTGAGCCACCACCAGGCATCACCGGCCCAACTGCCTGTGCCGCTACTTTTGCCCGACCAGGCCAGGCTGAACAACCAGAAAATAAAAGTCAGTAGGTGCAGACCCAGCAACGCACCCAAAGCCGTCACTACATTCACGGCTCGACTGCCATCGCCCAATGCACCCGCGGCTGTCCCGGCCCCGGCCAGCAAAGCCAGCACCGCCATGGCAATCAATAGAAGGCGGGCAACACGCCACCAGCGCGTCCAGGCTTGTTCCAGCCCATCGCGTCGTGCCAGCGCCAAGGCCCGAGCCGACACACGTTGGGCAAAGGAGCCGCCGGCCGCCCGCGCACGGCGCGATTCAGACAGGTCTTCAACAGGCCCCCACAGGGTCTCGCGCAAACGTATGGCTTCAACCAGAGTTTGCTGCTGCCAGGAGCCGACGGATTCAGACGGTTTCATGGCACTGGCCATCACTTAAAGAAGTACAGGTTCGTCAGGCAAGGCATTGACTGCCGCCACGCCTGGAGTCTGCGCCGGAGCGCCTTGCTGCAAGACGGTTTCAATCGCGCTGACAGCAGCCAGCAAACCAGACAAGTACTCACGCGAGGCCAGATCTTTTTCCAACTGCTGACAGATCTGTGTCCATTGAGCCTGATCGGCCTTGATGCCCCGGTCTGCAATGATGTGGATACGGCGCTGACCCAAGGCCAGATACAGCAAGACGCCGGAGTTCAAGGGTGTGTCCCAGACACGTAAACGACCGAAGACTTCAAGGGCACGCTGGGCGCTATCGGCTTCATGGGCGGGCAAAACCGCTTCAATCGCCACGACCAGTTCACCACTATGGTTCTCTTCACCCTTGCGGATCTGCTCAGCCAGATGGCCCAACATTTCGGCATTGAAATGACGACGGCGCAGCCATTGGCCTTGTACCGATGCCCAACCCGACAATTCTTTCCAATTCACACTCATGTCGCTCCCCTGTGGCCTTACCAACTACCGGAAGCGCCACCGCCTCCGCTACCGCCACCACCGCCGCCGCTGCCTCCGCCAAAACCGCCGAAGCCACCACCGCTGCTGCCGCCATTCCCGCCAAAACCACCGGAGGAATAACCACCCAAGCCGCCAATGACACCACCCCGGCGCGAGGCACGCCCGGAACTGGACTTGCCGCCTGCCCCAAAGAGTCGGCCAATCATGCTCAAGCCTGCACCGACAACAGCGGCAAGCAGGGCCAGGCCAATACTGCCCGACACCACCAGCGTGAACACACCAGCAGCAAAGGCGGCAAACAAAGGCGAAGCAAAAAATACAATCGCGCCTACAGCCAGCAACGGCTCCCAGAACACGCCTTCTTCACCCGACGAGGTGACAGGGGCATTTTTAGGAGGAGGGGGAAGCTCTTCGCCGTTGACCAGACCCACCAGACTATCGGCTGCGGCCTGGATACCGGCATAGAAGTTGCCTTCGATAAAACGAGGCGTCATCTGCTCGCGGATGATGCGGCCTGCCTGCAAGTCCGTCACCGCGCCTTCCAGCCCATAACCGGTCTGGATACGCATGCGGCGGTCATCCTTGGCCACCAGCAGCAAGATGCCATCGTCCACTTTCTTGCGGCCAATTTCCCACTGATCAAAGACACGCAACGCGTATTGTTCGATGGTTTCTTCGCCTGTGGTAGGTACCATCAGAATCACGACCTGCGCGCCCTTTTCCTGTTCCACGGCTTTGAGCTGCTGGTTCAGAGCGTCTTTTTGATCCGGGCTAAGGGTGCCCGTGGTATCCGTTACCCACCCTGCAATGGCAGGAACAGGTTCAGGTTTGGCCTGCGCCTGCGTCCAGGGCCAGCACAGCAATAACAAGGCCATCAACAAACCACAGGCCCAGGCCAGCCTGCCAGAACGTGCAGACCCAGGCCCAGCAGTCAGTGCAAGATCGTGCACGTTCATGACTCCACCTCCAGAATTAATCAATACCCAGCAGGAGCGGGGGTCGCAGGAATATCAAACTTGACCTCGGGGTCACGCGTGATTTCGCTTTGACGATCCACACCGTAGTTTTCCTTGACCTTGTAGCCAAACAGCTTGGCGGTAATCAGGGTAGGGAACTGACGGATGAACAGGTTGTATTCCTGCACCGTCTGTACATAGCGGCCACGTTCGGTGGCAATACGGTTTTCCGTGCCTTCCAGCTGCGTCATCAAGTCGCGGAACAGGCCATCGCTTTTCAGTTGCGGGTAGTTTTCCGACACGGCGATCAGACGCGATAGTGCCGAAGACAACTGATTCTGGGCTTCCTGGAAGCGAGCCATCACTTCGGGGTTGTCCAGATCATCCACTTTCATCTGAATGGTGCCGACCTTGGCGCGCGCCTCGGTAACCTGCGTCAGCACCGCGCGCTCGTTCACCATATAGGCATTGACCGAGCTGACCAGCTTGGGCACCAGTTCGGCGCGGCGCTCGTATTGATTCAAGGTTTGCGACCAAGCGGCCTTGACCTGCTCGTCCAGGCGCTGGATCTCGTTATACCCACAACCAGACAGCAAAACCGCCACGCTGCTGATAAAGACCCATCGTATCCATGATGTCATGATTTTTTTCCTGCAAAAATAAGCAGATAAACAACAAAAACGGGTTACGACCCATTTGCTCGGGCACGTGCCAAACAGAGCCCGGCGGTCCGTGCACGCCAAGCGTAAACCGCGTACCGCAGCATAACAAGTACGTCTATGGCGGCGCTTAACAATTTCTGTCAAATCCGACAGGGCAATCCGCCTGACCGTTTACGTTTGAAGCAGGTTGTTTTAACGCTACCGCTCAAAATGATACAAGATGGTCAATGAGGATTTTTACTAATTTCACGCTATAATGGCAGATTGCGCAGCGCACCAATCACTGCGCCTCTTGCAGCAGGCGGCGTTCTTGCCCCTGCCGTGGCATTGTCGCCATAACAAAACACCTTAGCCTGGATTGGTAGGGCCCCAAAGAGGGCTTTTGGGCTAGTCACTGGAAAATTCTTGGACTCTCAAATCACTTTTGCCTCTCTTGAGCTGGCAGAACCTCTGTTGCGTGCTGTAACCGACGCAGGCTATACCCACCCCACGCCTATTCAAGCCCAGGCCATCCCCAAGGTCATTGAAGGTGGCGACCTGTTGGCTGCCGCTCAAACCGGCACCGGCAAGACCGCAGGCTTTACCCTGCCTATCTTGCACCGTCTGCTGAACAACCCTCAGCAAAACCGTAAACCAGGCCGCCCACGTGCGCTGATCCTGGCCCCTACCCGTGAACTGGCCGCCCAGGTTGAAGAATCGGTACGTTTGTACAGCCAGCACACCCGTCTGCGCTCGATGGTCATGTTTGGTGGCGTGAACATCAACCCCCAGTTCCATGCGCTGCGCAAGCCCCTGGACATTCTGGTAGCCACTCCTGGCCGTTTGCTGGACCACGTGCGTCAACGCACCGTGGACCTGACCGGCGTGGAAATCCTGGTGCTGGACGAAGCCGACCGCATGCTGGACATGGGCTTTATCCGCGACATTCGCAAGATCATCAGCCTGATGCCGGTTGATCGTCAGACTCTGCTGTTCTCGGCGACTTTCTCGGACGAAATCCGTGAACTGGCCCGTGGTTCGCTGAACAACCCTGACGAAGTGGCCGTTGCTGCCCGCAACACCACCAACGAACTGATTACCCAGCAAGTGATTCTGGCTGACCAGGCACACAAGCGTGATCTGCTGAGCCACATCATTCGCGAAAGCGGCTGGAACCAGGTTCTGGTGTTCTGCCGCACCAAGCACGGTGCCAACCGTTTGGCCGAAAAACTGTCCAAGGACGGTATGGCCGCTGAAGCCCTGCACGGCAACAAGAGCCAGGCGGCTCGTACCCGTGCGCTGGCCGGCTTCAAGAACGGCAAGGTTGTGGTACTGGTTGCCACCGACATCGCCGCACGTGGTCTGGACATTGATCAACTGCCTTACGTGGTCAACTTCGAACTGCCTAACGTTCCTGAAGACTACGTTCACCGCATTGGCCGTACTGGCCGTGCCGGTAGCGAAGGCGTGGCCCTGTCACTGGTAGATCGCAGCGAAATGCGTTTGCTCAAGCAGATCGAGCGCATGACCCGCAATCCTATCGAACGCATCGTGGTGGAAGGCTGGACGCCTCCTTCGCGCGCTGCTCTGGCTGAAGAAGCCAAGGAAGACACCTACGCAGAGCGCCGCTTCAACAGCGCTCCTGGCGCTCGTGCTCCTGGTGCCCGTCGCCCTAACGGTGGTGGTCAAGGTCGCTCCGCTGAAGGCCGTGGTGGCAATGGCGAAAGCCGTCCGCGCCGTCCTGGCAACGACAACCGCCCACGTCGCAGCGCCGCTCCTGGCGGTGCAGGCGGTGGCGCAGCCCGTGCTGGCCAAGGTCGCCCCGGTGGCCGTCAGGACAGCCGCGGCCCGAACCGCAGCAACCGCAGTTCTGCCCAAGCCAAAGCCTAAACCCTGAAAAGGGGCTGTGCCTGCCAAAGGCGGGCACAGCGCCCGCCTTTGAACCGAGCACACCATGGCACTGAGCACCTGGCTCGCCTTTTTCGCGGCTTCCTGGGTTATTTCGTTTTCACCTGGCCCAGGTGCGATTTCCTCCATGTCCTCCGGCCTGAAATACGGCTTCAAGCGTGGCTACTGGATGGCGATAGGCCTGAATATCGGGATCATGATCCAGATATTCATCATCAGCCTGGGATTGGGCCAAGTCCTGGCGCGCTCGGAACTGGCGTTCACCACGCTTAAATGGTTGGGTGCCGCCTACCTGATTTATCTGGGCTGGAAGCAATTGCGCACCGACGCCATGCCGGTGCAGGTCACAGGTCAGGAACCCAGCGACTTTCGTATTCGCGATTTGTTGATACGGGGTTGCCTGATCAATATCACCAACCCCAAGGGTCTGGTATTTTTGCTGGCCATCATGCCCCAGTTTCTGGACTTGAATCGGCCCATGCCGCTGCAATACCTGCTGATCGCCATGACCCTGTGCTTTACGGATCTGGTGGCCATGGGTTGCTACACGTCGCTGGCCGCTCGCATGTTGCATTTGCTGCGTCAGGCCAGCCATGTACGGCTGCTGAACCGCGTGTTCGGTTCGCTATTTATTCTGGCAGGGACGGTATTGGCCAGCGTGTCGCGTTAGCCTTGTGCACGCATCAGCTTGCCCCCAAGCCCTGCTTTACGGATAATTCGCTCACTGTTTTCCACGCGCCAGACTGGCGCTGCCACAAGGATTTTCAATGTCGTCCGGTGACATACGCTCTGAAGTCAAGAAACGCCGCACCTTTGCCATCATTTCTCACCCTGACGCGGGTAAGACCACACTGACTGAAAAACTGCTGCTGTTCGCGGGTGCGATTCAGATTGCAGGTAGCGTCAAGGCCCGTAAAGCCAGCCGTCACGCCTCCTCGGACTGGATGGAAATTGAAAAGCAACGTGGTATTTCGGTGGCCTCCTCGGTCATGCAGATGGAATACCGCGACTGCGTGATCAACTTGCTGGACACCCCCGGTCACCAGGACTTCTCCGAAGACACCTACCGTGTGCTGACCGCCGTGGACGCCGCCTTGATGGTGATTGACGCGGCCAACGGTGTGGAACCGCAAACCATTCGCCTCTTGCAAGTGTGCCGGGCCCGCAATACGCCCATCATCACTTTCGTGAACAAACTGGACCGCGAAGTTCAAGAGCCGCTGGATGTGCTGTCGGAAATCGAATCGCACCTGGGCATGGAAGTGGTGCCGTTTTCCTGGCCTATCGGGATGGCACGTCGCTTTGGCGGTGTGTTCAATCTGCGCGCCAACCATATGCGTGTGTTCAAGCCCGGTCAGGAACGTCATGGCGAGGATGAAATCATCCCCGGCCTGGACAATCCCGTGATTGCCGAACGCTTTGGCGAGCCCTTTGCAAAGGCTCAGGAAGAAATCGAGCTGCTCAATGCTGCAGCGCCCGAATTCGACCTGGACCTGTTCTTGCAAGGCAAGCAAACCCCTGTGTTCTTTGGTTCGGCCATCAATAACTTCGGTGTGCAGGAAGTGCTGGACGCACTGGTTGACCTGGCGCCTGCTCCAGGCCCACGCGCCGCCTTGCAGCGCGAAGTACAGCCCGATGAGCCCAAGTTCAGTGGTGTGGTGTTCAAGGTGCAAGCCAATATGGACCCCGCCCACCGCGACCGTGTGGCCTTTGTGCGCGTCAGCTCCGGCCATTTCAAGCGCGGGATGAAACTGAAAGTGTCGCGTACCGGCAAGGAAATCCGCCCCAATAACGTGGTGTCCTTCCTGTCGCAACGCCGTGAACTTCTGGACGATGCCTTTGCTGGCGACATTATCGGTGTGCCCAACCACGGCATCCTGCAATTGGGTGATGTGCTGACCGAAGGCGAAAACCTGCAATTTACCGGGCTGCCTTTCTTCGCCCCCGAACTGTTCCAGTCCATTGAGGTCAAAGACCCATTGCGCACCAAGCAATTGCGTACCGGCCTGACCCAGCTGGGTGAAGAGGGCGCCATTCAGGTGTTCCGTCCCCATATGGCAGGCGGCATGATGCTGCTGGGCGCGGTTGGCCAACTGCAGTTTGAAGTGGTGGCCCACCGCCTGAAAACGGAGTACGGTGTGGAAGCGCGCCTGTCGTCCAGCCGCTTCAATATGGCTCGCTGGGTAACAGCCAAAGACCCAAAGGACATGAAGAAGTTTATCGAGACCAACGCGGGCAATATTGCTTACGACGTGGTCGAGGCCATTGCCTTTTTAGCAACCTCGCCTGCGCAGTTGCGCGTGGCTCAGGAGCTGAATCCAGGCATTGAATTCCACGCATTACGTGAACATGGTGGACACGTTTTCGGGGATGCCGTCTAATTCTGTCACAAGAGCAGGGCCGACATTTCGCTACAATGACGGCTCTTTTCTTTTAATTACGCGCATCCGGCCGACCGGATTGCCCCTGATTCAACCGAGACATCGCTTATGCCCTGGCGTTTTATCATTGCTGTCTTGCTGCTGGCCGCAGGTGCTTCAGTGTGGGGCGGCCTGGAACTGGGGAACTGGCTAATCGCGCACGGCCCTGAAAAGTCCATGGCGGTCAGCACCCCCGACCCGTCAGACTTGCCTACGCTTGATGCCGATGGCAAACCCTTTACCGCGCAACCGCCGCAGCCTTTACCCAATGGTCGCCTGGGAGTGCCGCAAGCACCCACACCGATCGCTTGGGAAATTGACACGTCTACGCTGACGGAAGAAAAGCCACCTATTGCCTTGGCCACCACGTCCATTTCGTTGGAGCAGGCCATTCAAATTGCCATGACCGAGCAGAACCGGGAGTTGCAAGGGATTGCTCGTGTGAACCTGGGCGGCTCCGAGCCTATCCAGCCGGTAGATGTAGGCACGCCCCCACCACCGCCCCCACAAGATATTCAAGTGGCCGGCAACAATAACGGCGCCTGGCAGGCACAACTGCAGCAAGAGTTGAATGCCTGTAGCCAAAAAGGCTTTTTCGATCGCCCAAGTTGTTCCTGGGATGCTCGCAACAAGTACTGCGGTCCGAACAATGCCTGGGGCAAGGTGCCTGGCTGCCCAAGCAAGTCCTTCTAAGCTGTCTGTAGTCGCTTCCCAGGCTACGCTGCCTTTGCAATTGAAGGCTTCGTTTCCAGAGCAGGAAGCTGCCAAGGACAATAAAAAAGCACCCGTTACTAACGGGTGCTTTTTTTTGGTCTGACCAAACAAAGACTTATTCGTGGTCGCCCATCTGCGATTGCAGGTAGTTTTGCAGGCCCACTTTTTCGATCAGCTCCAGCTGTGTACCCAGCCAATCGATGTGCTCTTCGGTGTCGTCCAGAATCTTCAAGAACAAATCACGCGACACGTAGTCGCGGGTGGACTCACAGTACTCGATAGCCTCTACCACGGTCTGACGGGCAGCCTGTTCCAGCTTCAGGTCACAGCCCAGCAGTTCAGGCACGTTCTCACCGATCATGATCTTGTGCATGTCCTGCAGGTTGGGCAGGCCGTCCAGCATGAAGATACGTTCGATCAGCATATCGGCGTGCTTCATCTCGCCGATGGACTCGTCATACTCGTGTTTGCCCAGCTTGTTAAAGCCCCAATGGTTCAACATGCGAGCGTGCAAGAAGTATTGATTGATTGCTGTTAGTTCGTTCTTTAGCTGCTTGTTCAGATGCTGAATTACCACTTTATCGCCAAACATGCTGTTCTCCTGTAAATCTGACGGCGCTCCCCCCAAGGAGCCGCCGAGCCCCCACAAATGCTGCTCACGCCACAGATCGCACGCAGGCGCGATGCAGGCAAAAACACAGTGGGGGATGAATGTGACAGGCTACCATGCACGCATGTGCCATGGCTTAAAAAACAGCTAAACACCCAGAAAGCGTTGCACTTTTGGGTTAGTAACAGGACCAATAACAATCATTCCCACTAGCAATAGCGGGAATGGAAAATCCTGATCAAAAACACGCGCTTAGGCGCGGCAAACAAGACGGCCGAACTCAGGGGCAGGAATCAGGCTGTCGTTGGCAGCGTAATCCACCCGGGCGGTTTCAAGACTGGCAATCATGGTCTGATTGGCATAGCGTCCGCCGGGCAAATAGTCCTGAGCCGTCTCCGCGCAGCAGCCACAGCAAGACGCCACGCCAAGCTGACCTTGCAGGTCTGCCAGGCTGGAAGCGCCGCCACGTACTGCTTCTTGTACTTGACGCTCGGTGATCGCGTTACATATGCAGATAAACATGAGAACCATTATTATCAAGAATCTTGAAAATATCAAGAGTCATTCTCATTAAGAACTGTATTACACCGATAACGCCTTGGAAACGGCTTGCAGCCTGCCCTTGCGGTCTTGGTCTGAAAACGACAGTCGCATCAATTCTGCAGTAGATGGTCCATCAACAAGCGCGCGGCGGGCGACAAGCTATAGCGGCTACGCACGCACAAGGCCACGCGGCGTGAGGTCCAGGGCTCCTTGATCACGCACAAGGCCAGGCCCAGGCTTTGTACATAGGATTCGGCCACAGAACGCGGCAACACGCCAATTCCAAGCCCCGCCTCAATCATGCGGCACTGGGCATCGTAACTGGTCACCTGCACGCGGCAACGCCAGGTGCGCTCCAGCTCGCTGGCGGCGCGTAACAGCAACAGATTGGGGTGACTGCCGGTATGCATACCTACGTAGTCAAAATCCAGCGTGTCGGCAAAGGCCAGTTCTCCCCGTCCTGCCAAAGGATGGGTAGCGGGCACCAGCAACACCAGCTCGTCCTGGCGATAGTCGTAGTACTCCACCTCCGCACTGCCTACACCGCGTATCAGCACGCCCAGATCGGCATTGTTATCGGCCACCGCCTGGGCCACTCCCGCACTGATACGTTCCTCCAGCGACACCCGCACTTTGGGATGCCTCGCCATAAAGGAGCTCAAAGCCTGCGGCAAAAACTGCGTGATGGACGACAGGTTGGCCGCAATCCGCACATGCCCAGTGGCCCCGCCGGCAAAGTCGCGCATCAGCGCGCCCATGGCATCCATGTCGTCCAGCAGGCGCTGGGACATGGCCGCCAATGATTTGCCCGCTGCCGTCGGATACACACCCTTGTTGCTGCGCTCGATCAGGGCTGCGCCTAGTTGCTGCTCCAGATCGCTCAGGCGCTTGCTGACCGCGGCAGGCGCAATATGAAACTGCTCGGCCGCCCCCGAGATGGTGCCGCGTTCCAGCACCAATAAAAACAGCCGTAAAGATTTGGGATCGATGTTCATAAGCCAGTATTCCATCCTAGGAAGGGCGGGTCGACAAGCACTCTGCCATCATCAATTGCGATAGCACCATCGCAATTTGACGCTGTACTCACGTCATTAGCGATGACAGACTACGCACATAATACGGAACCTGATTATTTAAGTCAGAAATAGAGAGTGAGGGGAGAAACAAGATGCGCGACAGCGACAATCTGAAAGGGGGCTTTGACGGCACCCTGCCCATGGGGCAACAACCGGCTTTGGTCGTTATCGATTTTCAACGCGGCTTTACTGAGCCTGGCTTGACGCCACTGGCCTCGAACTGCGACAGCCAGATCGAACAAACCAACACCTTGATTCGCGCCATGCGTGGCAAGGGTCGCGTTATTTTCACCATCATCGGCTACGAAGCCCATCTGGCCGACGCCAATCTGTGGCTGACCAAGGCCTCGTCCTTGCGCTGCCTGCTGCGTGGTTCGCCTGCCTGTGAGCTGGACCCGCGGCTGGACTACGACCCCGAACAAGACATCATCCTGTACAAGACCCAGGCTTCCGCCTTTTACGGCACGCCGCTGCCCGCCTTGCTGGCCCATCAGGGCTGCGACATGCTGATTGTGGCCGGTGCCACCACCAGCGGTTGCGTGCGTGCCAGCGTGGTGGACAGCTTGCAGTCGGGATTTGCCCCGTTCGTGGCTGAAGATGCGGTGGCTGACCGCTCGGCAGCCCAACATCGCAGCAATCTGATCGATATGGCCAGCAAGTACGCCGAAGTCCTGCCCTCGGCAGACTTGATCGCTCATCTACACACGCTTTAAACGCGCAACAAAAAAAGAAACCACAGGAGACTCTCATGAAAAAAGCCCTGACAGCGGCGATGGCCGCCTGCACCCTGGCGCTGGGCATCTCGCCCGCCCAAGCCCAAGAAGTTGAGCTGACTTTCTCAACCTATTTACCTCCGGCCTACGAATACGCCTGGAAACCCATCGAGAACTTCGTTCAGACCGTGGAAAAAGAAAGCCAGGGTCGCATCAAGATCAACGTGTTCCATTCCGGTCAGCTGTTCGATGGCTACGAGGAGCTGCCAGCCTTGTCGCGCGGTGACGTGGATATCGTCAACATGACCAGCACGTACCCCAGCGGCACCGTGCCAGCGCTGAACATCTTTACCCTGCCATTCCTGTTTGACAGCACGGCCCACCTGAAGCGTGCCCTGGATCAAGGTCTGTTCAAGCTGGGTGCCGAGCAGGAACTGCGCGACACCCACGATGCCGTGGTACTGGGCCTGGCTCCTTGGGATCCGTACGAGTTCTACAGCCGCAAGGCACCCATCAACTCCGCCGCGGACATCAAGGGCAAAGTCTGGGCATCCACCAGTTCCATGGACGCACGCGCCCTGCAACTGCTGGGGGGCTCGCCTACCGGCATGCCATCTTCCGAGCTGTACCTGGCCTTTGACCGTGGCGTGATCGACGCCACCCCACGTCCCTTGCTGACCGGCATTGGCCGCAACCTGTATGAAGTGGCCAAGTACCTGTCCATCGCCAACTTCGGTATCGATGTGTCCGTGCTGACCATCAACCGCAAGAAGTGGGAATCCCTGCCACCTGATCTGCAAGAGATCATCAGCAAGGCCGCCCGCCAGCGCGACGAAGAACAGTTTGAGCGCGTGAACGCCTTTGTAGGCCAGGCCCTGCAACGCTACGAGCAAGCCGGTGTGACCATCAACCGTGTTGAGCCCGCTCAACTGGCCGAAATGCGTCAGCAAACCCAAGCCGCCATTGATGAATGGAGCAAGCAGGTTGAGAACGGTCCCGCTTATCTGGAACTGATCGAAAAAACCCGCCAGCCCTGATCACGCGTGACTGCGCGCCGGACCACAAACCGGCGCGCATCCCTCGTGTGGAGACACCATGAATCCACTTATTCATTTTCTGGGCGCATTTGCGCGCGGTAGCAATCGGCTCGCCATTCTGGTGGCCGAAGTTGCACTGGCCGCTCTGATGATTGCCTGCACCTACGGCGTCATTGCACGCTACGTCTTTAATAGCCCCAGCATCTATATCACCGAAGTGTGCGTGTACTTGCTGCTGGTCTGCTCCTGGCTGTCCATCGGCTGGGTTCACCTGGAAAACCGCCACGTCAGTGTTGAAGCCTTCCACATGCGCTTCTCGCCACGCGGCCAGCGCCTGGCCACCTGCATTTCGCAGCTGTGCATCTTGTTCTTCTGCCTGGTGCTGTTGTGGGCCGGTATTTCCGTGGTGGAAACAGCGATTGCCCGTAACTACCGCTCGGCCTCCATGCTGCGTTTCCCCCTGTGGATTGCCTACGGCATGATCCCGCTGGGCGGCACCTTGCTGGGCCTGGCTACTCTGCGCCAGCTGTTCATCCCGAACAGTGTGGAATCCAACGACAGCATCAAGGAGTTCTGACATGGATTCCATGCTCATTTTCAGCCTGATGATGGCCTGCTTTGCCATCCTGATGGTTATCGGCACCCCCATTTTTGCCGCACTGGGTGTTGCCAGTATTTCCGGCATTCTGATGAAATCCGGCCTGGGCGGCCTGGACGTCATTCCCGCCACTTTGCACCGAGGCATGGCCAGCTATTCCCTGATCGCCATTCCGCTGTTCATTCTGATGGGTGAGGTCATTGCCCGCACCAGTATTGGCGGCAAGCTGTATCAGCTGTTCTATCTGTGGCTGAACCGCCTGCCCGGTGGTTTAGCTGTAGCCAGTGTGGGCAGCTCGGCCGTTTTCGGTGCCATGAGCGGGGTCAGCGTGGCGGGTGCCGCCACGATTGGTCGCTTTGCCATCCCAGAAATGCTCAAGCGTGGTTACTCGCCCAGCCTGTCTGGCGGCACGATTGCTGCGGCCGGTGCCCTGGCTTTGCTGATTCCACCCAGCATTGGCTTTGTGCTGTATGGCGAAATGGCGGATCAATCCATCGGCAAGCTGTTCATTGGTGCCTTGCTACCCGCCTTGATGGTCACCGTCATGATGGTGATCTATGTCGCTCTGGTTGCGATATTCAAGCCAGAGTCCGCACCGCGCAATTCGGAAGTCGTTACCTGGGCACAGAAACTGGCCGCCCTGAAAGACATCTGGGCTGCTTCCTTGCTGATTTTGCTGGTGCTGGGCACGATCTATCTGGGCATTGCTACCCCGACAGAAGCCGCTGGTATTGGTGCTGCAGGGGCATTCATCATTGCCATTGCCTACAAGGAAATGAACTGGCGCACGGCCTTGCAGATCCTGCGCTCCACCGCCGTCACCAGTGGCATGATTTTGCTGATTCTGGCCGCAGCGCTGCTGTTTGGCTACATCATGACCCGCTTGATGATTCCGCAAAAGCTGGTGGCCCTGATTACGGCATCGTCTCAGCCAGCCTGGGTCATTCTCCTGTTTGTGCTGTTGTTCCTGATTGTCGTGGGCATGTTCCTGGATATTGTTTCTCTTATCCTGATCACCACACCTGTTTTACTGCCTGTTATTGTGGCGCTGGGCTACGATCCATTATGGTTTGGCATTGTGATGATTATTGCCTGCGAAATGGCCGTCATTACGCCGCCGGTGGGTTTGAACCTGTATGTGATCAAGGGCATTGCCCCACAAATATCGCTACAGCAGATTACACGCGGGGCTCTGCCCTTTGTGGCACTGGAAATTTTGGCGATTGTTATTTTGACAATCTTCCCCGAAATCATTCTTTGGTTACCCAGAACGCTTTAAAAAATAAAACCCGCTTCATGCGGGTTTTTTTAATTTTCCATCCACGTTTTTTACGATGGCAGCATAATATTTGATTGCTTTTCTACTTTCTTTTTCTATCCCAGAATCAATAACTGGAGGAAACAGAAATGGATAAGAACAGCTTTACCGAACCCCCGCTCAAAGGCATCAAAGTCCTGGAGCTGGGTTCCTTGATTGCCGGCCCCTATGCCGGCAGCCTGCTGGCCCAATTCGGGGCCGATGTCATCAAGATCGAACCGCCCGGCAAGGGCGACCCGCTGCGCCGCTGGCGGCAGTTGCACAAAGACACCTCCCTGTGGTGGCGCGTGCAAAGTCGCAACAAGCGTTCCATTGCGCTGGATCTGCGCCAGCCCGAAGGCCAGGAGATTGCTCGTGAACTGGCCCTGCAAAGCGATATCGTCATTGAAAACTTCCGCCCCGGCGTGCTGGAACGCTGGGGCCTGGGCTGGGAAACGCTGCACGCACTGAACCCACGCCTGATCATGGTGCGCGTCTCCGGTTATGGGCAGGACGGCCCCTACCACCGTCGCCCCGGCTTTGCCGCCATCGCAGAATGTATGGGTGGCCTGCGTTATGGTACCGGCTATCCGGATCGCCCCCCTGTGCGAGCCGGTGTCAGCCTGGGCGATACGCTGGCTTCGCTATACGGCACTATTGGCGCGCTGCTGGCCATGCACCATCTACGTCAGGAAGGCGGGCAGGGACAGATGATTGATGTGGCCTTGTATGAATCTGTCTTTGCCATCATGGAAAGTCTGATTCCAGACTATCAACTGAACGGTCATCAGCGCGAACGTACCGGGGCCAGCCTGCCCGGTATCTCCCCCTCCAACACCTATCCCACCGGCGACGGCAAATGGGTAGTGATTGCCGCCAATAGTGACGCGATTTTCATCCGTCTGATGCAGGCCATGAACCGTCCTGATCTGGCCAGCGATCCGCGCTTGTCCGACAACGCCGGACGTGTGGAGCACAGCGCCATGCTGGACCAGACTATTGGCGACTGGACAGGCGCCCGCAGTCTGGAAGAGGTACTGAGCGTGCTGGATCAGGCTGAAGTCCCCAGCGGCAGCATCTACACCGCCGCCGACATTCTTGATGACCCGCATTACCAGGCCCGCGGCATGCTGGAGAAACACACCTTGGAGGACGGCCAGGAACTGACCATACCCGGCATCGTCCCCAAGCTAAGCCGCAGCCCCGGTGCCACCCAATGGTTGGGGCCGGAGTTGGGTGAACACACAGACAGCATCCTGCAAGAACTGGGCATGAGCCCGGAGCGCCGCCAAGCTCTGCGTGAACAAGGAATCGTGGAATGAGTACCGTGTTATTAACTGATGTCACCTTGCGTGACGGCCTGCAAATTGTGCCACGCTGGGTGCCTACGCCGGACAAGCTGCGTATCGCGCAAGCACTGCCTCAATGCGGCGTGCGCAAGATCGAGCTCACGTCCTTTACGTCGCCCAAAGCCATCCCATCCCTGGCGGATGCCGATGAGCTGGCCAGCCTGACCACACGCGACCCTCAGGTTTGCTACACCGCACTGGTCCCCAATCTGCGCGGTGCGCAGCGCGCTTTGGCAGCCCATATGAACGAGCTGAACTTTGTATTTTCAGCCTCTGAAGCGCATAACCAGGCCAATCTGCGCATGAATATTGCACAATCACTGGCCCAGCTGGAGCAAGTGCTGGAAGCGGCGGGCAAAACGCCAGTCAACGTGTCCCTGTCCACCGCTTTTGGCTGCCCCTTTACCGGCGCCGTCGCCCCCGCGCACGTGATTGCACTGATGCAACAAGTGCAACGCATGGGAGCCAGCTCCGTCAGCCTGTGCGATACCACCGGCATGGGCTCGCCCGCCGATGTGGAACGTCTGACCCAGGCTGCCTTGAGCTTGTATGGTGAACAAGGCGTCACCGGCCATTTCCATGACACCCGCGGGCTGGCTCTGGCCAATGCCTGGGCCGCGTATCGCGAAGGAGGACGTCGGTTCGACGCAGCCTTGGCCGGTTTGGGCGGTTGCCCTTACGCCCCCGGTGCCAGCGGCAATGCCAGCCTGGAAGATCTGGCGCATATGTTCCAGATCAGCGGTGTGGAAACAGGCTTGAATCTGGAAGCGCTCCAGCCTTTGGCCGAAGAAATCGCAGCCCTGACGCAAGAGCCCATTCAAAGTCGCCTGCACAAAGCAGGACCAGCCTACGCCTTGAAGGTATGCCAACCATGAGCACGGCCCGCACCCTTTTTCAAAAGCTCTGGGATGCACATCGCGTTGCGACGGTAGACGATGAGCATGATCTGATCTACATAGACCGCCAGTTGTTGTACGAAGTCACCAGTCCGCAAGCTTTCGAGAGTTTGCGCTTGGCCGGACGCCATGTGCGTCGCCCGGACACCGCACTGACCACGGTGGACCACAACGTGCCCACGCGCCGCCGCAATCAGCGTCTGGAAGATCCGTTGGCGCAGGCTCAGATCGACCAGATGGAGATCAATAGCCGGGAGTTTGGCCTGCGCTACTTTGGCCTGGATGACGAGCGCCAGGGCATCATCCACGTGATCGGACCCGAGCAGGGCATGACCTTGCCCGGCTCCAGCATCGTGGCGGGGGATTCCCATACCAGCACGCATGGCGCGTTTGCGGCCTTGGCCTTTGGTATTGGCACCTCCGAAGTGGAGCATGTTCTGGCCACGCAATGCTTGGCCGCAAAACGCATGCGCAGCCTGCAAGTAGACGTGCAAGGTGAATTGCCTGCCACCAGCACCGCCAAGGATCTGATCCTGCACATCATTGCCCGCCTGGGTGCGGATGGCGGGCGAGACTGTGCCATCGAATTTACCGGCCCCGCCATCCGGGCCTTATCCATGGAAGGGCGCATGACCTTGTGCAATATGGCGATCGAAGCGGGGGCCCGTATTGGTCTGGTCGCTGTGGACGACAAGACCCTGGACTATGTGCGCGGCCGCCCCTTGGCACCAAAAGGAGAGGCATGGGACAAGGCAGAGCAGTACTGGCGCACGCTGATCAGCGATGAAGGCTGCCAATACGATCAGCATTTGCTGATCGACGCCACGCAGGTTGCCCCCACAGTCACTTGGGGCACATCGCCCGATATGGCGGCGGCCATCGACCAGCTTGTACCTGATCCATTAGCCGCTGCCACGGGCAAACAAGCTGATTCCCAACGCGCCTTGAACTATATGGCTTTGCAGGCTGGCCAGCCGCTGGCAGGCATCACCATAGACCGGGTTTTCATCGGTTCCTGTACCAATGCCCGTATTGAAGACCTGCGCAGCGCCGCTGCCATGATCAAAGGCAAACGCGTGGCCAGCACAGTGCTGCAAGCTTTGGTTGTACCCGGCTCGGGACTGGTACGCCGTCAGGCCGAGCAGGAAGGCCTGGACCAGATATTCACGCAAGCTGGCTTTGAATGGCGCGAGCCGGGCTGCTCCATGTGCCTGGGCATGAACGAAGACCGCCTGAACCCGGGCGAGCGCTGCGCCTCCACCTCCAACCGTAATTTCGAAGGCAGGCAGGGTGCCTTGGGGCGTACACACCTGATGAGCCCCGCCATGGCTGCTGCCGCTGCAATTGCGGGCCATCTTGTCGATATCCGCAACTGGGACGCCGCATGAACACACCTTTTACTTCCGTGCGCTCGCGCCTGATTGCGCTGGACCGCGCCAATGTAGACACCGACGCTATCTTGCCCAAGCAGTACATGACATCCTTGTCGCGCACTGGCTTTGGACAATATGCCTTCGACAACTGGCGGTACGCGGACATTGGCTACCCCGGCAAACCACTGGACGAGCGTAAGCCAATCAACAGTTTCTGCCTGCATCAGCCGCACGCCCAGGGAGCCCAGATTCTGCTCGGACGCGAGAACTTCGGCTGCGGGTCCAGCCGTGAACACGCAGTATGGGCCTTGAAGGACTTGGGCATTGCCGTACTGATCGCCCCTTCATTTGCCGACATCTTCCGCAATAACTGCTTTAAAAACGGCATATTGCCCATCCAGCTGGCTACGGAGCAAATTGATGGTTTATTCACCACAGCTACACAAAATCCGTGGGGTGAATGGACGGTAAATCTGGAGGCCTGCATGTTGATCGGTCCCAACCAGCACATCCGTTTCCAGGTGGAGCCTGAACGCCGCCACCGCCTGCTGCTGGCGCTGGACGATATCAGCGTGACAGAGCAAAAAATGGATCAGATCCAGGCTTACGAACAACTGCGCCGGGAACAGGAACCCTGGTTATTTAGCTAAGCATGATAGATAGAGGGGGCAGCGGCGGAAGGGGACTTTTGCCGCTGCCTGCCTCCCGCCCTGGCAGTCGCAGTCGCAGTCCCAGTCCCAGTCCCAGTCCCAGTCCCAGTCCCAGTCCCAGTCCCAGTCCCAGTCCCAGTCCCAGTCCCAGTC